>JBAQDW010000037.1:0-7359 GCA_049286445.1 Rhodoferax sp.
GGGCTACAGAGTGCCCAAGGGGTAGACGAGCTGGTGCATCGAAACCTTTAAAAGACCATGAATTGGTAGATCATTTCTCACTGCAAGAAACCTGACCCATCCGCTGCACAGTCCTCTCTATTTTCTACAAAATCCGTAAAACAGAACATACAAGGGGTTGGGGGAGAGGGGGGGAAAGAACAAGACCGTGAAGTTTCTGCAATCTCGTCCCGCAAGGCCTTTGAATGACTTTTACAACGCTAGCCCTTATAAAATCTACGCAAGCCACTACCAAAAATATAGCAATTCTTGCGCTGCGCCCCCAACGCTCACGCCAAACCCACGGCGCTGTTGAATAATTCGCTTCGCACCTCAAAGGAGCGATCATGAATGAGACCCCCGGTTTGGCAGTTTGACAGTCCCTGCAACATTCGTTGCTTGCTGTGCCCATCGTTTAGGAGTTCCCTTTTGTACAAAGACACCTTCCAGACGCTGTTTGAGCGCCTTCCCATTGGGGCCTACCGCTCCAGTTTCGGGGGGCATCAGCTGCGCGCCAATGCGGCGTTGGTCCAACTCAATGGCTACGCTTCTGAAGCCGAGATGTTGAGCAACATCGGGGACATTGCCACCGAGTGGTATTGCGATCCTTCGCGCCGCAAACAATTTACCCAGTTGCTCAGTGAGCGAGGTCAGGTGGTCGATTTTGTCTCCGAGGTTTACCGCCACAAAACGCGTGAACGCATCTGGGTGCGTGAGCATGCACACCAGGTGTGTGATGCGCAGGGACTGGTGCGCTACTTTGAAGGGACGGTGCAAGATATTACCGACGAGTACCAGCGCCAGTTGGATTTGCACGCCAGTGAAAGCCGGTTTCGGGCAATGACCGAGTTATCGTCAGACTGGTACTGGGAGCTTGATGTGATGGGCCGCTTTGTGCGCCTGGACATAGGGAGTCGTGACGTAAATCTGGGTTTATGTGAGGAAGTACTCGGCAAGACGCGCCAGCAGATGGCAGAGATTGAACTGAGCGCGTCGCAGTGGTGTGCCTACCAGGGCTTTTTGGATGCACATGAAACCTTTTATGAGTTTGAGATGCCGGTTCGTTGTCACAACCAGTGTTTGGTGTGGCATGCCATCAGTGGCGAGCCAATGCGCAGCAGCGAGGGCGTTTTTACAGGCTACCGTGGTACAGGCCGGGATGTGACCCAACGCCATGCCTCTGAAGCGTTGATTCGGAACATGGCTTTTCAAGATGTACTCACCGGCCTTGCCAATCGTCGTCTGTTTATGGATCGTTTGCAACAAGCGCTGCTCAGTATGGCGCGTACCGGCCAGTGCGCCGTGTTGATGTTTCTGGATCTGGACCGCTTCAAGTTGCTCAATGACCAACGAGGGCACGCAGCGGGAGATCTGTTACTGCAGCAGGTGGCGCAGCGCCTGACGGCCTGTGTGCGCGGCACCGACACCGTCGCACGCCTGGGGGGCGATGAATTCACCCTTCTCATTGAAGACGTGGCTACCGATGAGCAGCGCGCCCTGGACCACGCCCGCACCGTGGCAGACAAGGTCAAACAGGCGTTGGCGGCTGCGTTTTATTTGGGTGATGAAACCGTGGCACCTGCCTATGCCTGCAGTGCCAGCCTTGGCGTCGTTGTCTTGCAGGGCACGCCGCTTAGCGCCGATGGGTGTCTGAAGCGAGCGGACGCAGCCATGTACAAAGCCAAAGGCAAGGGGCAGGGTGGTGTTTGGTTTGAGACCCACGCGCAAAACTGAGCTTGAGCGCGGCCCCACCGGTTCAGCGTGGGTGGCCACCGACGCAGGGGCACAGGGGCGACGCGATAAGCGAGCGGGTTTTTTGGGCCAAAAGTAGTCTCGGGCGGCAATGCCACAATGACGCCTATTCAAAATTCAGTAGTTTGATGCAAATTCCCTACGAGCTTCTCCTTGGCTGGCGCTACACGCGCGCCGGGCGCGCGACCCGGCGCAATGGTTTCATCTCCTTCATCTCTGGGGTCTCCATGCTGGGCATTGCCTTGGGCGTGGCGGCACTCATCATTGTGCTGAGCGTGATGAACGGGTTTCAAAAAGAGGTGCGCGACCGCATGCTCAGCGTGGTTTCACACATCGAAATTTACGCGCCTTATGGTGCAGCCCTGCCCGATTTGAGCCGCACCTTGTCCGAAGTACGTGTCAATCCCCAGGTCATTGGTGCTGCACCTTTCATAGCAGCTCAGGCACTGCTGGCAAGGGGTGAAGACATGAAAGGCACCATGGTTCGCGGCATTGATCCGGCTTTGGAGCCCGAGGTAACGGACTTGGTGGGCACCCTGAAAAATACCGCTTTGACCCGTTTAATGCCCGGCCAGTTCGGTGTCGTGTTGGGGGGTGAGTTGGCGCGCTCGTTGGGTGTGGTCGAAGGCGACAAAGTCACGCTGGTGGCGCCAAGCGGTCAGGTTACCCCCGCTGGGGTGGTGCCTCGGCTCAAGCAAATGACGGTGGTGGGCACCTTTGATTCGGGCCACTATGAGTACGACTCCGCCTTGGTGCTGATGCATGTGGACGATGCCGCCCGTATTTTTCGCCTGGAAGGCCCCAGTGGGGTGCGACTGAAGTTGCAGGATTTGCATCAGGCCAGATCGGTGGCTGCGGAGCTGTCCAAATCGTTGACGGGCGATTTGTTGATTCGCGACTGGACGCGTCAGAACCGCACCTGGTTTGCGGCCGTGCAACTGGAAAAACGCATGATGTTCATCATCTTGACGCTGATCGTGGCGGTGGCGGCATTCAATTTGGTGTCCACCCTGGTGATGACGGTGACTGACAAGCGCGCTGACATTGCCATTTTGCGCACGCTGGGGGCCAGCCCCCAAAGCATCATGGGCATCTTTGTGGTGCAGGGCGCCATGGTGGGGGTGATTGGCACGCTGGCTGGTTTGGTACTGGGCTTGGGGGTGGCTTTCAATATTGATGTGCTGGTGCCGGCTTTGGAACAATTTTTGGGCGCCACCTTTTTGCCCAAAGATGTGTACCTCATCAGCAGCATGCCCAGCGACCCCCAACAGTCTGATATTTTGCCGGTGGCTGTCATTTCTTTGGTATTGGCTTTTGTGGCCACTTTGTACCCCAGCTGGCGTGCCAGCCGGGTGAATCCGGCGGAGGCCTTGCGATATGAGTAATCAAGCTTCCCCTTTGAACGCCTCGCCTGACGTGCCCCTGGCGAACCCTGACGCCACCGTGGTGCTGAGTGCACGAGGTTTGACCAAGCGCTTCACCGAAGGGCGCCTGGATGTCACGGTGCTAAAAGGGGTTGACCTGGATGTGCACGCGGGTGAAACGCTGGCCATTGTGGGGGCCTCGGGCTCCGGTAAAAGCACCTTGTTGCATCTGATGGGCGGGCTTGAAGCGCCCAGCACCGGCAGCGTGTTTTTGAACGGTGCCAACTTGGCCAGCCAGAGCGCCACCGAGCAGGGCCGTTTGCGCAACCGCTACCTGGGTTTTGTGTACCAGTTTCACCACCTGTTGCCTGAGTTCAGTGCGCAGGACAACGTGGCCATGCCACTGTGGATTCGGCGCATGGCCCGGGCCGACGCGGCCGAGCTGGCCAGCCAAATGCTGGCCAGTGTGGGCCTCCAAGACCGCTTGCACCACCGCCCTGCCGAACTCTCAGGTGGTGAGCGCCAGCGCGTCGCCATTGCTCGTGCGTTGGTGACCCGCCCGGCCTGTGTGCTGGCTGACGAGCCGACCGGCAACCTCGATCGGGGCACCGCCGATGGCGTTTTTGAATTGATGATGGGATTGGCCCGCACCCAGGGCACCGCTTTTATTGTCGTGACCCACGACGACGCGCTGGCGGCGCGATGTGGGCGTCAACTGCGCTTGGTGCAAGGCCAGTTGGCAGGCACCTTGTGAGGCAAGATAACAGTCAAATGATGGAATGCACATGAAAGAAGTTGGATTTACCACGGCCATTGTTCATTCGAACCGACTAAGCGGCGTGGAGCACGGGGCCATTCACAAGCCCATTCACACCTCAGTGCAATATGGCTTTGACCGGGTCGAGGACTTGGTCGGGGTGTTTCAAGGCACGATCAAGGGCGGCTTCAACTACGCCCGCCAAGGCACGCCCACCACGGCCGCGCTGGAAACCCTGATCACCGGCATGGAGCAAGGCCTGGGCACAGTCTGTTTTGCCACGGGTATGGCGGCCATTAGCGCCACGTTTTTGACCCTTCTGAAGTCTGGCGACCACCTCATCACCAGCCAGTTTGTGTTTGGCAACACCAACAGCGTGCTGGGTACATTGACGCGCTTGGGCATTACCGTGACGATGGTCGATGCCTGCGACAGCGCTCAAGTGGCTGCCGCCATTCAGCCCAACACCCGCTTGGTATTTGTTGAAACCATTGCCAACCCCGGCACGCAAATTCCTGACTTGGCCGGCATTGGTGCGCTGTGCAAAAGCCGGGGCTTGCTTTACGTGGTCGATAACACGGTGAGTTCACCCACGTTGTTTCGCCCCAAAACCGTGGGCGCCGGGTTGGTGATCAACTCCCTGACCAAAACGGTGGCAGGCCACGGCAGCGCTCTGGGCGGGGCAGTCACCGACACGGGTACCTTTGATTGGTCGACATATCCCAACATTTTGGACAGCTATCGCAAAGGCGATGCGACGCAGTGGGGCTTGCTTCAAATCAAGAAGAAGGGGCTGCGTGACATGGGTGCGTCCTTGTCGTCCGAGCACGCGCATCAAATCAGTTTAGGGGCCGAAACATTGGCCCTGCGCGTCGAGCGGAGCAGCGCCACGGCATTGGCGTTGGCGCACTTCCTGGAAGGCCATCCGGCGATTGCCCGGGTGTTCTACCCCATGTTGGCGTCTCACCCGCAGCATGCGATTGCCAAAACGCACTTCAGTGCGGGCTCTTGGCTGCTCTCGTTTGAGCTGCGTGACGCCTCAGACTGCTTTGCGTTCATCAACCGCTTGCAATTGCCTATCAAGGCCACCGGCCTGGGCGATACCCGCACGCTGATCATTCCGGTGGCACCTACTATTTTTTGGGAAGCGGGTGCCCAGATGCGAGCCGTCATGGGTATCGCTGACGGGCTGATTCGCCTGTCCGTGGGGTTGGAAGACAGTGCTGATTTGGTAGCAGACTTTGAACAAGCTTTGAAAGTCTGACCGCGCCACCATCAGGATGCCGGTGGCGCGTCTGACGATTTGGCACCGCGTAACAAGGTAAGCGCCAGCAACGCGGAGGCCACCATCAAGAACAAACTGACTGCATTCAAGACCGGCGTGGCACCCTCTCGCATACGGCCGTACATCATGACGGTGAGCGGCGAGTCGGAGCCCACCAGCATCAACGTGGTGTTGAAGTTCTCAAATGACATCAGGAAAGAGATGGCCGCCGCGCCAATGAGCGCGGGTTGCAGGTAGGGCAGGGTGATGGTCGTTAGCACGCCGGTGCGCGAAGCGCCCAAGTTGTAGGCAGCGTCTTCCAGCGTGGTGTCAAAGCGCTTCAGGCGTGCGGTGATCGTCAAGGTTGCAATGGAGACGATGTAGGCAAACTGACCCAGCACCACCAAAGGCAATCCTGGTCTCAAAAACTCCAACTCCCAGCCCCACAGGTCGTCGGCCAGGTTCGCAATGCGGCTGGCAAACGCAAGAATCGAAATGCCCAAAATCACCCCGGGAATCACCAGCGGTGCCAGCATCAGCAATGACAGCGCCTGCTTGCCGCGAAATTGCGTGCGCTCGATCAGAAAGGCGTTGGCTGTGCCCACCAACACGGAAAGCACAGTGACCCAGCAAGCGACCACCATGCTGGTCCACAAGCTGCCGAGCAGGGAGGTATCAGCAAACAAGCCTTCACTGCCCGGTGTTGACCCGAGGAACCATTGCAGTGTGAAGCCACGCCAAGGCGGCGCAGGATAAGGCGCATCGTTAAACGCAAAGACCGCCACCACCGCCAAGGGAAGAAACAGAAAAGCAAAAAATACCAAACCGTAGATCACGGTGCTGGCGCGCAGCCAGGCGGGTCGGGGCAGGGAGAGGATCATGAGCGTTGCATCACTTCGCCAAATTTTTGACCGCTGAGCTTCAGACCCAGCCAGACGATTGCTGTGCTCAAGCCCAGCAACAGGAATCCAAAGGCCGCGCCTTGCTCCCAGTTGAAGCGGGTGATGAACTGCGTGTAGATTTGCTCCGTGAACCACTGCGAGTTTTTGCCGCCTAGTAGCGTGGGCGTCAGGTAGTTGCCCAGGGTCAGCATGAACACCACAATGCAGCCCGCCACGATGCCGGGTGCGGCGTGCGGAATAACAATTTGCCGCAGAATCGACCAGCCCGAGCCGCCCAGGTCGTAGGCGGCCTCAATCAGCGCGTCGTCCAGGCTTTCCAGGGCGCTGATGAGTGGAATCACCATGAACAACATGGAGGTGTACACCAGCCCGACCAAAATGGTGGCGTCGTGGTACAGCATTTCAACCGGCGCTGGCGTCACGCCCAAGGTAACGAGCAAGTCGGGCAAAACCCCTGATTCGCGCAGCAAAATCATCCAGCCCAGCGTGCGCACCGTTTCGCTCACCCAAAACGGAATCAGGCACAGCACAAACAACAGCGCTTTGGTGCGGCCACGCACCAGCTTGGCAATCGTCCAGGCAATGGGGAACGCCATGAGCAAGGTGATGGCGGTGGCGAGGATCGACATGATGGCTGTGCGCACAAAGGTGTGCCAGTACAGTGGCTCCTCAACGAAGGTGAGGTATTGCGACAAGCTGGGCTCGTACACCCGGGGTGCGACGCGCGCCCGCAGCGACAAAATCGCCAGCTCAATATGGGGCAAAAGAACCAGTCCCAGCAGCCACACCACGGCTGGGGCCAGCAGCAGCATCAGGATCAATCGCGTCTGGAGTTGACGCTGAGTTGTGGCCTCACTGGCCATGGTCTGGCCCGGCCGTGTGGGTGGTGAAACAAACCGCCCGTTGTGGATCAAACCCAAAACTCACGGTTTCTCCGACCCGCAGGTCCGACAAATGGCCGGTTTGGGGCAAAGCAATGCGGAACTCGGTGCGCGACTGCTCTTCGTGCAACAGCACAGCCGAGTTGGCTCCATCAAACAGCAAGCTTTCCACCCGTGCCCGGTAATGCGGCAGGCCGGCGTCAGTAAACACACTGGGATCACGCGCCAGGCTTGCCACTTCGGGCCGCACAAAGGCCTGCACGTGATCGCCCGGTTTCACCACGCCAGAGGCACGCGTGGTGAGCGTCATGCCGTCGGTTCCCGTGACGGTGACCAGATCACCATTTACCGCCGATGCACGGCCTTTGACCCGGTTGTTCGCACCCACAAAACCAGCGACAAAGGGGGTGTGAGGGTGGTA
>JBAQDW010000038.1:0-2630 GCA_049286445.1 Rhodoferax sp.
GAGTATGGCTAAATATTTTGGCAAATCAGAACGAACTATTAATAATTGGATCAATGAACTTGAAAAGTTGAATTTGATAAAACGAATGCAGTTCAATAAAAATCAAGTTTCTCATACATTTTTACAACCTTATGATTCTGGTGTAGAGAGGCCTATTAAAAAGAAATAATTGATTTAGTAGGGTTGTAAAATAATATATTGAACAACATACAAGAGTCAAACAGAAAAAATCCAGTTCGATTTTTTCTGTTTGACTCTAAAGTAGATAAATTCATCATTTTTTCCATAGGGATTTTTTTTAATTGCTATATTTGATATAATGTAACAAATCATGATGAATCGAGAGTGAATTGATTGAATGAATCATTAAAAACAACCAAAGAAATAGCTGATTCAATAGGAGTTAGCAAGTCTACAGTCTATAGATACATCAAATCAAAAGCGATTCAGGAGTCGCATCGCACTGGTTCAACATTGTTGTATGATGAGTCAGTTCAAAAATTGATACATCAACATTTTAGTACCTCTGTTAAATCACAAACCAATCCACAAGAAAACAGTACTGAATCAGCTGATTCAGTAAATAAAAAGCTAATAGATGTATTAAAAAATCAAATAGATTTACAAGTAAAACAACTAAATATAAAAGACACGCAGATAGCAGAACTACAAAAATCTAATGACCAACTACAACAATTACTACTTTACGAGCAACAAAAAAATATAAAACTATTAGAAGAAAATATAGAAAACAAAAGATGGTGGCAGTGGTGGAAATAAAATAGCTTTTTATTCTTATCATTTGCTACTGATTTTTAATCTAGGGTTGTTAGGGTTTACCCTGACCGTCTGTAAGACGTTTAATTAACTTCAATAAGAGTTTTATCTAAGAGAGCTTAAATAGCTCTTTTTTTGCGTTTTAGAGCAACCTAAGAATCTCTTTAAAGATGTTTTTTTCTATTAGCGAAGGAACGTTAGTGACTGCTGCAAGTTGAATGTGAGAGTGGTTTTCTCTCACTCCTTTTTTATATCTTTTAGTCTTACGCATAGATCAGATTAATAAAAAGAAGTGCTTTTTAGGTGGGAAATATATAGCTCCTCTTTTATAACTTCTTTTATAACCTCTTTTAAACCTCTTTTAGGCACTAGTTTGAGCTTAGAGCGACAAGGGGTTTCAAGCTTTATGAACGTAGAATTATCTGTTTATAAACGTAGAATTATCTGTTTATAGACGTAGAATTATCTGTTTATAACGTTTTTTTATAAACGTAGTGCGTATTTACAATTACGTTTATAACATGTATAATCTTTTTGAGGTGATAAAATGGCTAACGAAATTGTTAAATATGATTCTGAATTAAATACAATACCTTTGAGAAAATTTACTCCTGTAGAAATGAATCTTTTTTTCTCCATTGTTTCTCGAATGAGAGATAAAAATGATGATGTTGTGATTTTTCCGTTTCATGAGTTAAAAGATTTGAGTAACTATAAAATGACTGCTACAAAAGTTTTTGTAAAAGATTTAGAAAGTACATATGATAAATTAATGGAACTAAAATTTAGTAGTCGTAGTGCTAGTGGTTTGTCAGTAGAAAAATTTCGCATGTTTACAAGATTTAAAATAAACGGTGATTCAGATGAACCGTTTGTTGAAATACAAGTTCATGATATGGCTTTACCTTTATTAAATAATCTTGAGCAATGGGTTAGGTACTCACTAAGTGAATTTAGAGATCTGAGTAGTGGATATTCTAAAACTATGTTTAGACTTCTAAAACAATTTAGGACTACTGGTTATGCTTATTTTTCTAAAGAAGATTTTAATGAACTCTTGGATATTCCAAAAAGTTACAAGCAAGGGGACATTGATAGAACAATTTTAAAACCAATTAAAGAAGAATTAACTCCGCTCTTTAGAGGTCTTACTATCAAGAAAAAATATGGAAGAGGTCGAGGGAAACCTGTCATAGGTTATCAATTTTCTTTTAAAGCTGAAGCTAAAAATGCTGATGATTTTTCTAAAGGTAGCCAAGAAGATTTACGTAAAAAAATGTTTAACATTGAACACAATGGAGAACTTTCTCAAGAAGAAAAATGGGTTGCTAAAGACAAAGTGCTAGGTTTAAAACTTGGAACTCATGAAGCAGACTTCAAAAAACAAATAGAAAAAGAAGTTCTGTCTGAAGAACAAAAAAGTGACTTACTTGAAAAGTTACAACATGGCTTTTTAAGTTAGCCTTTCGTTTTGCAAGCATCGTCAATGGTTCCCCAATTGACTTTTTTAACCAAATCTCCTCTTCAAAAATTGAGTGAGGTTTGGTTAATTTTTGGGTGAACCCAATCCCTTATTTTTTTATAAAGATCTATGACTAATCTTAAAGTTGAATTTTTTTTAGTTTTTTTAAAGGATTGAGGGATTGGGAAACTTCCCAAAAATTGAAACGGACAGACCTCTCATTTAGGTCTGTCCGTTTCAAAATCAGGTGAGTGTCCGGACACTCACGATGCTCGCAAGAAGGAAAGAAGAATAAAATGACTGAAAAGAGAGAAGGTATTTTTACTTGGAAAAAAATGGCAGACGAAGAACTAATCGAAAAGAAATTACTTTTACGGACCAGGAACTAGCA
>JBAQDW010000039.1:0-3550 GCA_049286445.1 Rhodoferax sp.
TCCGTGCTGGTGGTGTTGCTGGGTCTGGCGGTGCTCTCGCTGGTCACGGCGTCAGTCGCGGCCATGTTTGTGGAGACTGAAGAGCGGCAAATCGAGCGCGACTTGATGCACGAGATTGGCGCGCTGCGAGCGGAGGTGCGCAGCCTGCGCGACGAGGTACGCCAATCGAAGCCGCCTGCCCCGCCCCCTCATTAAGCGACAAGCTACAGCCCAAGCGCGGAGCGTTTTTGCCACCCCGCTGACATGGGTGCCGCCCCTGGCACCGCTGTCAATGGGCACCCAAATGGCGTCGGTGTTGAGGGGAGTCGCTTCGCTGTGGCGAATCCCGGCGGTGCTGAGTGGGTGGTTGCAAGCCAGAAGATCAAGGGAGGTCAGGGCGCCACCCTGAACGAAACGGCCCACCCCGACAATCGGGATGGGCCGCCAAAGTGACAGTCACAAAGCCCAACGCGTGCCACGTTGGGCGCTTTAATTTAGGCCAGCGTGATCGTCACTTCGATGTTGCCACGGGTGGCGTTGGAGTAAGGGCACACCTGATGCGCCTTGTCCACCAGCGTTTGGGCTTGGGCGCGGTCCATGCCCGGCACTTTGATGACCAATTGCACCTCAATGCCAAACCCTTGGGGAATGCCACCAATACCAACGGTCGCGTCAATGGACACATCGGCTGGCAAGGTGATCTTGTCTTGCCCAGCCACAAACTTCATGGCCCCAATGAAGCAGGCGCTGTAACCGGCTGCAAACAATTGCTCAGGGTTCACACCGCCACCTGCGCCACCCATTTCTTTGGGAACCGTCAATTTAACGTCCAACAAACCGTCAGAAGACTTGGCCGTGCCATCGCGGCCGCCGGTGGCGGTGGCATGGGCTTGGTAAACAACTTTTTCAATCTTTTGGGTCATGGTGATTCTCTTTTTAAAAATGCCTCGCAATGAGGCGGGTTGGAAAACAGATGACTTACGCTGCCAGGCGGCGGCGCAAGGCTTGAACTTGTTGGGTCAAAGCCATCAGCTCTGACACGGGGCAATGGGTGGCGCTGACCACACAGCCCGGCACATGGGCCGCTTGGGCCTTGAGCTGGCGACCGGCCTGCGTGAGTGAAACCAAGACCTTGCGCTCGTCATGCGGGGACCGGCTGCGCACCAGCAAGCCACTCACTTGCATGCGTTTCAGCAGCGGGGTCAAGGTGCCAGAGTCAAGGTAGAGGCGCTCCCCCAGGGCCGACACCGACACCTCGTCTTGCTCCCACAGCAGCAACATCACAAGGTACTGCGGGTAAGTGAGGCCCAACGCCCCCAGCAAAGGCTTATAGACCTTGGTCATGGCCAAAGAGGTGGAGTAGAGCGCAAAGCACAGCTGGTGGTTCAAGCGCAATGCGGCGTCAGATTCGGGGAGTGAGGAAGGCGTTGCCATGCCTTAATAATAGCTCACAATTAAATTGTGCGCAACTTAATTTAAAACCATGGCCTACCTCGCCGGCCCCCTCACCGGGATTGCCCAAGCCAGTCTCCCTTGGGACATCGCTCTAATTCGAGCGGCGCGATTGCGCTAAGGTATGCGTCAGGCACCTTTGACAAAACCATTACCCCTGTGCCCGGAGAAACCCATGTTCGACTACATCATCATTGGCGGCGGATCAGCCGGTTGCGTTTTGGCGGCACGCCTCACGGAGAACCCCGACATCAACGTCGCTCTGCTCGAAGCCGGCCCGGTTGACACCAGTGTTTTCATCCATTGCCCAGCCGGTTTGGCCGTGATGGCCAAAACGGGTATGTCAGGCTGGGGTTTCTCCACCACTCCCCAACCCGGCCTGAATGGCCGCCAGGGCTACATGCCGCGCGGCAAGGTGCTGGGGGGCTCCAGCTCGATCAACGCCATGGTGTACCTGCGCGGTCAGCGCGAAGACTACGATCAATGGGCGGCCGAAGGCAATGCAGGTTGGTCCTTCGATGAGGTGCTGCCTTACTTCAAACGCTCTGAACACAATGAGCGCGGTGCCGATGCACTGCATGGCAGCGCAGGACCCTTGAACGTGATGGACTTGTGCAGCCCCAACCGCTACGGACCGGAGTTTGTCAAAGCCGGTGTTCAGGCCGGACAAATCGCAAACGACGACTTTAATGGCCCCAGTCAAGAAGGCGTGGGCATGTACCAAGTCACCCACAAAAACGGTGAGCGCTTTAGCGCCGCCAAAGCCTACTTAACACCCAACCGGTCTCGCCCTAACCTGCATGTGTTCACCGGTGCCTACACCACACGAATTTTGCTGGAGCGCAAGCGCGCGGTGGGGGTGGAGTTTCAACACGAGGGCCAAGTCAAACAACTCAAAGCCTCGCGTGAAGTCCTGCTTTGCGCGGGGGCTTTGCAATCGCCGCAAATCCTGATGCTCTCTGGCATTGGGCCGCACGCCCACTTGCTTGAGAACAGCATTGCCACCCTGCACGACTTGCCCGGCGTGGGCGAGAACCTGCATGACCACCCTGACGTGGTGCTGGTGGCAGACGCCCCCAAAGCCAAAGAGTTATTCGGTCTGTCATTCAGCGGCGCGGTGCAGGCGTTAAAAGGAATTTTCGAGTGGCGCAGCCACCGCAAAGGCCCGCTGACCTCTAACTTTGCTGAAGCCGGTGGGTTCATCAAGAGCCAACCCAGCGAGGCCACGCCTGATTTGCAGCTGCACTTTGTGGTGGGCAAGCTGGTCAATCATGGGCGCACCACGGTGTTTGGGCATGGCTATTCATGCCACGTGTGCCTGCTGCGTCCCCGCAGCCGGGGCCGTTTGCTTTTGGCCAGCAAAGACCCGCTGGCCGCACCGCTGATTGACCCCAATTTTCTGAGCGACCGGGACGACATGGCACGGCTGATTCGTGGCGTCAAACTGACCCGAAAAATCTTGGCCCAACCCGCCATGGCCGCCGTGGCGGGCAAGGAGTTGGCGACCTCCGCCCGGGCGCAGTCGGATGCCGAAATTGAGCAATTCATCCGCGATTACGCGGACACCATTTACCACCCCGCAGGCACCTGCCGCATGGGCAACGGCCCCATGGATGTGGTGGACGCCCAGCTGCGAGTGCACGGCCTGGAAGGGTTGCGCGTGGTCGATGCCTCCATCATGCCCAGCTTGGTCAGTGGCAATACCAATGCGCCGGTGATGATGATTGCCGAAAAAGCGGCCGACATGATCAAGGCGGCACAAAGCACCTGAGCCGCCGGAAGACGCCGCAGCCGCTGCCTGACCGGGCATTTATTTGGCGCAGCGCTTGCGGGTTAAACCGAGCATGTCCATGAAGGCGCGAGGGAGTGGCGAAGGTGCGCCTAGTGAACCATCTCGGTTAAAGCCAGTGCCAGCCAAAAACCACCGACGGCGTCGGCCAGTCCCCCCAGGCTATGGGGCTCACAGGATGCGCGGGCCATTCGTCCATGGCCCTAGGGCGCACCAACTCAACCGCGTGGGTCAAGGGCAGCCACTGAGCCATGGCACGTCCCCCGGAAGGTTGGGGCCCATCGCCCTCAAGCACTCGCCGGGCGCTGTCTCAAACGACAAGTCCTCAAC
>JBAQDW010000040.1:0-11628 GCA_049286445.1 Rhodoferax sp.
GCAAACAGCCCCACCGCCAGGCCCGCTGCGGGTTGCGAGAGGTTGTTGAGCATGATGACCACACCGGTGGTCTTGCCGTAGTCACCGGGTGGAATGATGGCTTGGCGCAGGCTGCGCACGTAAACGCTGAACATTTTGTCAAACCCAATCACGGTCACAAAGCCCAGCGCATACTGCCACGCGTTCGCGCCAAACGCCATGACCAGGCCCCCCACCAGCACACCACCAAAAGACCAGCGGCCCATCAGAGTCAAGCTGAAGTTCAAGCGGGCAATGGCCAACAAAATCATCACCGTGGCCACGGCACCACCAGTTTGCAATAAGGCGTAGACATGGTCGGTCTCCCCAAATACGCCCGTGACCATGGCGGCCGATGAGGCCATGGTCACACCCAACACCAGGTTAACCCCTGCAGTGACCACGGTCAGTCGAAACAAGCCCGGCAAGTGCCACCAGTGACTCAGGCCCGTGCGGTACGGTTGCCACCAAGCACCCGCAGGCGTTTGCGGCACGGGCCAGCTCACCGGGTAATACCGGCTCCACAGCGCCAGCGCACCGTCTGCAGTCAAGAACAAAATGGCGGTGGCCAACACCACGCCCTGCCAAGGCCACCACGCCAGTAACAGGGCGGCCAGCAGGGGGCCCAGCACCATGCCGAGTTGGTCCGCCATTTGGGTCTTGGCCAGCACGGTCACAAAACGCCCTTCACGAAACACATGCGGCAACATCGTTTCGCGGGCCATCATGCCTTGCGTGGTGAGCACACCGCACACGGCAGCCAGTGCCACCAGCCACCCAATGCCGCCAAACAGCAGGTAACCCCCCACACCCGCGCCACACACCACCGCGCGGTACACCTGACTGACCCGCAACAAGCGCAGCGTGGGCAGCCGGTCACACAAGGCACCACAGATCGGGTACGCCATGAACCGGGGCAAGGTTTCGACAAAGAAGGCAATGCCCGACCAGGCCGCACTTTGCGTGGTTTGAAACACCACCAAAGGCACCAAAAACAACAGCACCTGGTCGGCCAGCCGGGACAGAAAAAGCGACGCGTAAAAGCCAAAGGGCGCGAGCTTGCTCACGCCAGGCATTGAAAAATTCATCTGGAAACTATACCCACCCCGCCATGCCAAAGTGCGGCGGCAGCGCTACCATCGGTAGCTCACCGCTTTTGACCAACCCTTGGCCAACCCAGCGCGTTTTGAACCTGATTTTCTCTGCCCCTGTTGCCCCCGCCCATGCCGCTTCGCCTTGTTTCTTCCCCCGCTAAACGCACCCGAATTTTTCATGAAACCCATGCGCTTTGGTTGCTGGCCTGGCCTATTTTGGTGGGCCAACTGGCCAACGTCGGTATGTCAGTGATTGATGTGGCCATGGCGGGCCATGCGTCCGCCGAAGATTTGGCGGGCGTGTCGCTGGGGGTGTCGATTTGGAACATGGTCATCATCACGCTGATGGGCATCATGATGTCGATCAGCCCGGTGGTGTCGCACCACGTCGGGGCCAAAGCCTTTGACCAAGTGCCAGAAGTGGTGCGCCAGGGCGTGTGGAAGGCGTTGGGGGTGGGCCTGATCGCCATGGTGCTCGCGAACATCGCCACGCTGGTGTTCGACTATTTAAGCCTCGAGCCCAAAGTACGTGACTTGGCCAAGAACTTTGTCCACATCACCAGTTTCGCCTTGCCCGCATTCGCCTGCTACCGCGTGCTGTATGGCTACAGTGCCAGCTTGAACCAAACCAAACCGCTCATGATCACCGCCTTGGGCGCGCTGGTGTTGAACGGTGTGGTGAACTGGCTGCTGATTTTCGGCAACTTGGGCTTTCCTGAACTGGGCGGGCTGGGTTGTGCTTGGTCCACGCTGCTGTGTGTCTGGTTCAACCTGTTGGTGTTGCTGTGGTGGATGCGCCGCGCCCCCGCCTACCGCAGCACCTGGCCCTTCACCCACTACCAGCGCCCCGATTGGCCGCAAATCAGCAACCTGCTCAAACTGGGCCTGCCCATTGGGGTGACCTATTTTGCAGAAACCAGCGCTTTCAGCTTGATTGCCTTGTTGGTGGCCCGCTTTGGCAGCACCCAGATTGCCGCACACCAAATTGCGCTTAATTTTTCATCACTGGTGTTCATGCTGCCCCTGAGCTTGGGCGTGGCCATTTTGACCCGCGTGGGGCAGGCGCTGGGTGCCGATGACCCGGTGGCGGCGCGCTTTCGGTCTTGGGTGGGCGTGGGCATGGCTTTGGGCTGCGCAGTGGTGTCGGCTTCTTTCATGGCTTTGTTCACCGACCAAATTGCGTCGGCATACACCAGCGACCGGGCGGTGGCGGCGGTGGCGGCACAACTGTTGTTTTTGGCCGCTCTGTTTCAGCTCTCAGACGCCACCCAAGTGGCGACCAGCTGTGCCATTCGGGGCTACAAGGTCACGCGCTCGCCCATGTTGATCCACCTGACGGCGTTTTGGGTCTTCTCATTGCCGCTGGGCTACGCACTGGGCATTGCACCCGACTGGTTGCCTTGGGTGCCGCAAACCGCCCTGCAAGCGCAAGGATTCTGGATTGCACTGATTGTCGGTTTAACGGTGGCCGCCTTGGGTTTGACCGCACTGCTGCGTTATGTGGCACTTGATCACATGCCCCGCCACCCCCGGGCGTGATCAGGCCAGCAAGGTCGGGGTGATGTCTTTGCCGCCCCGGTGCAGGTAGTCTTCAATTTCACCCACGCTGGCGGCCAGTGAGTTGGTGGACTGCTCCATGGTCAAGCGCAGGTCGCGCTCGGCTTGCTCCAAGCGGGCCAGCACCGCATCACGGGACTCTTTGTCCTGGTTGGTTTGCTTGAGCAACTCCAACTCAAGGTAAGTGCGCAATTCAGTAAAGCGCGAGGCCTCGGCCTGGTCGGCCAATTTGCGCTGCTGCGCCAACTCTTTGTTGTTTTGGCGGGCATCCATCAGCAAGGTGGTTTGCAGGTACACCACGTACAACAAGAACACGGCCGTCAACAGCACCACCACACCCAACATCACCAGGCCCAGTGGCGCCTGCACGTCCATCACGCCCAGAGTGAGCGCGGTGGGGGCCATGAAGGCAGTCCAATTTAGCAAGGTGAAAACGGCCACCGTGGCCAAAATGAGCAACAAAAGAAGGGTGCGGATTTTCATGAGGGTCTGCTTTCTGGGTAATTTTCAGGTTGAAAGTATTGTGTCAGCCAATCAGCAGCCGCGCCATGGTCAGTCCCAGCACCACGAGCAGGCCTGCCAACCACAGGAGGCGGCGCCGGTTGACTTCCACACGTTTAATGAGTTGGGTGTTTTGATCGGCCAAGGCTTTGATCAACTCAGACGACTCCCGCATCTGCTCATGCAAATCGGACACCGTCACTTCCAGCGCGCCCAGTTGACGCGCCAGCAGCGCCATGGCTTGCGCCTGCGGCAGAGTGCTCAGGCTGGATTCGGGTGACGGTGGCACCACGGTCGCGCCCCCTTGCGGGCTCTTGCCCACCGACTTCCACAGCTTCTTCGCCCCGTCGGCCACCGCAGGCGCATTTTTGATGACATCGGTCCAGGGGACCAGCTTTAAAACAGTCAACCAACTCACAGCCATTCCTCCATCAATCAACCAAGCTCCCCACGCCACATGCCGTCAGGGCCAAGGGGCAACTGTAACGGGGTCTGGCAAGGTGCGGTGTGGGCGCGCCATTTTGATCTGCTACGCTCCAATTGATGTCAATGTCACCCAGCACCTCTGCCACGACCGGCCCCGCCCTGCCTGCGGCCCACGTCGTGCTGATTCTGTCCTTGCTGCTGGGTTTGCAACCCATCACCACCGACCTGTACCTTCCGGCGCTACCCGCCCTCACCACCGGTTTTGGTGCCCCCATGGCGCAGGCGCAGCTGACCCTCACCGCCCTCTTGCTGGCCTTTGGTTTGTCACAGTTGGTATGGGGTCCGCTGTCGGACCGGTATGGCCGGCGGCCCATTTTGCTGATCGGCATGGGCGCTTACGTGCTCGCGGCAGTGGCCAGCGCGCTGGCACCTTCGATGGCGCTGCTGATTGTGTGCCGCACCGTGCAGGGTGCCGCCATGGGAGCGGGGGTGATGTGTGCCCGCGCCATCGTGCGCGATTTGTACAGCCCACTGCAAGGCGCGCGCGTCATGTCCAAGGGGCTCACCGGGCTGGGCATCATTGCCTGCGTGAGCGCACCATTGGGTGGGTTGCTGTCTGGCTTCTTCAGCTGGCGGGTCGCCCTGCTGGCGCTGGCGGTTTTTGGTGCCGCTTGTTTGACCGTGATCGCCCTGCGTTTTCGTGAAACCCGGCCTGCCACGCACCGGCAAGCCTTGAAACCCAAGGCGCTGCTGCACACCTGGCTGAGTATTTTGCGCCACCCCACGTTCTTGACCTTCTCGGCGCTCTCAGCCGCTTCTTATGGCGGTTTGTTCACCTTTTTAGCGGCGTCATCCTTTGTGTTTATCCAGGTGCTGGGCTTGAGCGTGACCGAGTATGGGTTGGTGATGTTTCTCAACTCGCTGCTTTATGTGCTGGGCACTTTGGTGTGCCGTCGCCTGCTGCCGCGCATGGGGGTGTCACGCGCCCTCGCGCTGGCCGGCGGGCTGTCGCTAACCGGCGGCACACTCATGGGCCTGCTGGCGTTGGCGGGGTTTCTTTCGGTCGGGGCCATCATGTTGCCCCAGTGCCTGTTCATGCTGGCCCATGGCATTCACCAACCTTGCAGCCAAAGTGGTGCGGTCGGCCCGTTTCCCCAAGCCGCTGGCGTGGCCTCCGCGCTGAACGGCTTTGGCATCTCTCTGACAGCCTTCGCCATGGGAAGCTGGCTGGGCACCCACCTGAACGACACCGTTTTTCCGATGGTGCTGGGCGTTTGGTTTTGGAGCGCGTTGATTGCGCTGATCGCCTGGACGCTGGTACCACGTTACGGACACCTTCATGCGCACTGACCCTCAACCACCCGCCCGCCCCTTGCCCCGCTACGTCGCCCTCGCGGGCCCTACCGCTTCGGGCAAAACCGCCGCGGCTTTGGCACTGGCCAGCGTGCATGACATTGAGATCATCAGCGTGGACTCGGCGCTGGTGTTTCGCGGCATGGACATTGGCACCGCCAAACCCAGCGCCGACGAACTCGCCGCCGTGCCCCACCACCTCATCAACATCCGTGACCCGTTAAACGCCTACAGCGCCGCCGAATTTGTGAGTGATGCGCACCGCCTGATCGCCGACATCACCACACGCGGCAAATTGCCGCTGCTGGTGGGCGGCACCATGATGTATTTCAAAGCGCTGTTCGACGGGCTGGACGACATGCCCAAGGCCAATCCCGCCATTCGCGCCCAACTGGAGCGTGAAGCGACTGAGAAAGGCTGGGCCGCCCTGCACGCCGAATTGGCGCAGGTTGACCCCCTTACCGCCGCGCGTTTGAACCCGGCCGACTCTCAGCGCATTCAACGCGCACTAGAGGTGTACCGCGCCTCAGGCCAGCCCCTGTCCAGCTTTCACACATCAAAAATGATAGTGCCTTGCGCAGACTACATAAGGGCTACAGACCAAAATGGCACCAAAGAATCCCTCAGCAGCCCGCTGCTGGTCTCTCTGGAACCTCAGGACCGCACTTGGCTACACCAGCGCATTGCCCAGCGGTTTGATCTCATGCTGGCCAGTGGCTTCATGGAAGAAATGCTCACCTTGCGCGCACGCGGCGACTTGCACCTTGATTTACCGTCCATGCGCTGCGTGGGCTACCGCCAGGCGTGGGAAGCGCTGGACGGCTTGTGGCCGTTGACCGAGTTGCGCGACAAAGGCATTTTTGCCACCCGCCAACTCGCCAAGCGCCAAATCACCTGGCTGCGCGCCATGCCCCAGCGCCACATCGTGGCCTGCGACGACGCCGCTGCCCTGAGCCAAGTCATGCGCTTGGTGCAAACCTTTGTGGACCAACCCAAATGAGCCTGGTCGTCAACCATTTAAGCAAGCTCTACGACGGCGTGGCCGTGTTCAGCCAAGTGTCGCTCACTCTGGCACCCGGCGAATTTGTCGCCATCGTGGGCGAGTCGGGGGTGGGCAAATCCACCTTCCTCAACTGCCTGGCTGGCCTGGACACCTGGGACACCGGCTCGGTGGTGTTGGACGACGTCGATATAGGCGGCTTGAATGACGAAAAAAAGTCGCACCTGCGGCGCGAAAAAATCGGCTTTGTGTTCCAGGCCTTTCATGTGCTGCCGCATCTCGATGTGGCCCAAAACGTCGCCCTGCCTTTGATGCTGCTGAACCAACACGATGACACCCGCGTGCAGGCCATGCTCGCTGCCGTCGGCCTGGCCGGCCTGGGCCAGCGCTTGCCCCAACAACTCAGCGGCGGGCAACTGCAGCGCGTGGCGATTGCACGCGCCTTGGTGCACCGCCCCAGTCTGTTGCTGGCCGACGAGCCCACCGGCAACCTCGACCCCACCACCGCCGAGCGCGTGATGGACGCCCTGATTTCCCAAACCCGTGAGCACCACGCCGCCATGGTCTTGGTCACCCACTCATCCACCGCTGCCGCGCGAGCCGACCGGGTGCTGCGCCTGACGGCCAACGGTCTGTTCAACCTTTGAAGTGAAGAACGGCATGCGTTTTTTGATCGACTTTTGCGCCCCGCAAGCCGACCCCACGGCCGCCTTGCGCTGCGCTTTTGGCCCCCCCACCGAGGTTCTGGTGGCGCACCAACCCGACGAAGTTCGCCCCCTGCTGGACCGGGTCGATGCGTTGGCCCGCTCTGGCCGGTGGTGTGTGGGTTATGTGGCCTATGAAGCCGCGTCTGCCTTCGACCCCGCCCTGACCACCCACGCTCCCATCGGCCCGCTGGCCTGGTTTGGCGTGCACGAAAAACCCCTGCCTTGGCCCACTGAGCCAGTTACTGGCAGCGCCGAAGTGCAGTGGCACAACCCCTTAAGTCGCCCCAGGTTCGATACCGCCATGGCCCGCATTCACGACGCCATTGCCGCCGGGGAGTTCTACCAGGTCAACTACACCACCCGCTTGCACGGCAGCTTTCAGGGCCAACCACCCGCCTTGTTCGCCGCTTTGCAACGCGCGCAACCCCATGGCTACGCCGCCTACCTCGACACCGGTTCTGAGCACATCTTGTCCGTCTCGCCCGAGCTGTTTTTTGACTGGCACCACGACCAGATTCTGGTGCGCCCCATGAAAGGCACCGCCCCGCGCGGCAGCAGCGCCGCAGACGACGAGGCCTTGGCCGCCCAGCTGCGCAGCACGCCCAAGGAGTTGGCTGAAAACGTGATGATCGTTGACCTGCTGCGCAACGACGTTTCGCGCATTGCCACCCCTTTCAGCGTCAAAACGCCGCGCCTGTTCCAAATCGAGACCCTGCCCACCGTCTTTCAAATGGTGTCCGACGTGACCGCCACCACCCGGGCCGGCACCACGCTTGCCGACGTGTTTACCGCCCTCTTCCCCTGCGGCTCCATCACCGGCGCGCCCAAAGTGCGCGCCATGCAAACCATCAAAACCCTGGAGCCCGACGCACGCGGCGTGTACTGCGGCGCCGTGGGCGTGGTGCGCCCCGGTGGCCACGCCACCTTCAACGTGGCCATTCGCACCGTCACCCTGCAAGGCGACTCTGCCCGCTGCGGCATTGGCAGCGGCATCACCTTTGACGCCACTGCCGATGCCGAATGGCGGGAATGGCAACTCAAACGCGGTTTTTTGGAGCGCGCCAGCCAGCCCTTCAACCTGCTGGAAACCCTGTGCCTGGAAAACGGTCAACTGCGCCACGCACCCGCGCACCTGGCCCGGCTGGCCCGCGCCGCCGACCACTTTGGCTACCCGCTAGACGCTGCCAAGCTCAATGAACAGCTCCACGGCCTAACCACCTCGCACCCGGCCGGCGACTGGCGCGTGCGCCTGCAACTCACCCGCCAAGGCCAAGTGCTCACCGAAGCCTTTGCCTTAAACCCCACGCCCAGCCCCGTTCTTTTGCAACTGGCCACCACCCCGTTTGAAGCCGCCCACAGCGAGTTTGTGCGCTTCAAAACCACCCACCGCCCCCATTACGACGCCTACACCCCCACCCAAGCCGGCGTCTTTGACACCCTGCTGTGGAACTCCCGTGGCCAAATCACCGAATGCACACGCGGCAACATTGCGCTGCTGCGGGACGGCGTCTGGGTCACCCCGCCGTTGTCTTGCGGTTTGCTGGACGGCGTGGGGCGGGCACAGTGTCTGGAGCAAGGGCGACTGGTGGAAGCGGTGGTGACGCTGGACGACCTGTCCCGCGTGACCGCGCTGGCGTTTGTGAACAGCTTGCGGGGTTGGATGGCGGCGCGCCTTGTGCCCAAGGGTTGAATATTCCGGCAGGCCAAGTCATTCCATCCGATGTTCGGATGGACATGGGCAGCGTGATTGAATCACTGCAGATGGGGTTTGTGCCCGTTCAAAGCCTCACCACCTACCTAAAATCGGAAGAAGCGGATTTGCAGATTGACTTCGTCACCTCTATGCACCGAGGCGGTGATACGCCGGTGCTGATCAAAACACTCAACGCCACCCTGCAGCCGCTCAAGTTCATGGAGTTCTCCATGGCAGAGCCCATTCAAATGCCCCTGCTCTCACGCACCGGCCCCATCCTGGTGAACGCGCCGCCACCCGAAAAGTATGCGGTGCACAAACTTCTGGTGTACGGCGAGCGCCCGCAAAACATGCGCATCAAAGCAAGCAAAGACCTCATCCAGGCCGCCACCTTGATCGACTACTTGGCCGAGAACGACGCGCAAGCGCTGCAGGACGCATGGCAAGACCTGATCGGACGCGGCCCCGGTTGGCTCAGCCGGGCCACCGAAGGCTTGACCGCCCTGAAGACCGCATTTCCAAAGCTCAATACCGCGCCACTTGTTTTATAGGTGGGTATTTTTTGGAGGTATCGCACCCGGTAAAACCAAAGTCGCCAAAATACGTGCAGGAGTACGACCCCAATGTTCAAAATTTACTGGACCGACGAAAACAACCAGGCCCACGGGCAAGAAGCCGCTGCGCTCGTGCAAGCCCTGCAGATCACCAAAGACAAACGCGACGCAGGCTACCGCTTTGTCACCATGGCCAGTGAAAACACGCAGCACGTGGGCAAGCAGGGCGTGGACGCCGTGGTTGATGGCAAGACGCCTGACGGTCAAGCCTACGATTGGTCCAAAGCCGGGCGTGCCGGTTCGCCGCGCCGAAACGACCGGGTCGTCACCAAGAAAGACAACTGAGTCTTCGCTTGGCTTGGATTGGCTCGTGGAAGGGTTGCCTCATAAAGTGCCAAAGTAGCAACGCGACTGTGGAGCCTGCGGCGCAGCGGCAGGCAGCCTCCACTCGTACACGGTCGGCGCGTATTTGGAGTACGGCGCACGCAGGTTCGGGTCTCCGTCAACCCGCAGCTCCATGCATTGGCGCAGCCAGCGCCTCAGCGGGGGAAAGCGGGGTAACGCCAGCGCCAGGGGGTAAGTCAAGGTGGTCACAGGGTTGCTATTGCCTCCCGTCAACCCAAACAGGTGCCAGCCCAGCACCCACTCATCAAGCGCTCGGGTTTGGCGCTGGCGCACACTCTGGCGCTGGTGTCCCACACCTCCTGCTGTACGCACAGACCCGCAAACACGCTGTAGCCGGAGCCAGCACTCAGCAACTCACCCGCGCTCAGGCTTTCACCGGCGCGAATGGACCCGCCCGCCATGAGGGACTGCGTGGCCTTGATGCCAAAGCCTGCTTCCAAATGCAGCCCGCAACGCAGCGTGGCACCGCAAAGAATGCCTTGGCGGACGCGGATGCTGTCAAAAGTGGTGATGTCGCCCCGCACGTGCAGGTCTTTGCCGCAAGTAATCAGCCCTTGCACTTCCAGGTCTTGCCCAATCAGCACTTTTTCTTTGACGTCAAACGCGCCACCGCAAACAACGTCCCACAGGGCGCGCAACCCACCGCCAGCGCGAAGGGAGCCCTGGGTCTCGATGCTCATCTCACAGCGAATGTCGCCACCGCTCTCCAGGGTGTCGCCGCTGCGAATGGCACCCCCGGCTTGAATGTCATCGCCTGCCATGATGGTGCGACCTGCGCGAATACCGCCGCCGGCGCGAATGGAGCGACCCGCGCGAATGAGCGAGTTCACCTCAATGCCCCCACTGACTTCAATGGTGCCGGCGAACACCACTGCCTCGGCTTCAATGGCATCCAGCTTCAGCACGGCGTTGGTGGGGCCAAACTGGTTCAGCATCCAGCACGCATCGTCCACGCGACCCGCTTCGACCATGGAATCCAGCACCTGTTGGTAGTCGCCCCCTTCTTGGTGGTGGCGCACCAGCCAGCGGTAGCCCATCGCGCACGGGCTTTTGGCGCGCACGAATTTGGTGGTTAAGTCCATGGCGAGACTACCTTCTGGGCTGCGTGCTTAAAACGCGGGCGCAGTCGCATCCTGCCAGTGGGCGGATCAAGTTGAAATCGGTCGGGTGCATGACGCATCTCCATCAGCCACGGCACAGGCCCCACACCGGGGGGCGGCCGCCATCGCGCTTGAGCAAAGGCCCGGCGATAGATGGTGTTGCGCTAAAAAGAGAGAGAGGGGGGGTTATCGCCGGGCCGAGGGATGTGCGACCGGCTTGTGCAACCAAGGCATGCACGTCACAGCGCGCCTGCCGCACGTCGGGCCACAACCCGGGCCTAAAACGCTGGAGAGACGAGTACGGGAGGCTGAACGTCCCTGCAGTTGGTGTTGCATGGCGGCAGTGTAGCCAAAACTACCCGCTTTTAGCCTATTCTGGCAAGGACTGTCAGGGTATTACGCGGGCTTGCCACGTGAGCTGAAAACCGTCGTTTGCGGGTTCAATGGCAGGGTGGCCAGGAGATGGGAGCCGGTTCGAGGCGTGTCGCTACGTGGCGCTTGCAGCAGGGGTGGCGTTGATCCATTCCTGCACGGTGTTGCGGTGCAGTGCGAGTACGGGCTCAATGCCGCCGCTTGCGTCCTTCTGATAACCGCCCGCCAAATTCCAGACCAAGGGCTTGCCTTTGAACGACTCGAACACTTGGCGGTCACGCTGGCGCATTTGCTCAGTGGACAAGCAGCCACCTAAAAGATCTTCACGTTGGCATCGGCTTCTCGGGGCGCTTGGCCCTTGTCTTCACAGGTCAGTTGAGACCGCCAAACGTCTCGTGGGCGCGTCAACCGACGCCTCATCGCCTTGAATGGAGAGAATCGCAATAAAAAACGTTTTACTCGCGTAGATGAACTGAATTTCCACGACCTGCAAAAACGCTGGCCAGTGGAGGGGCTTCACACATCCTTGAAATCCAATACCAATTTGACCCCAGTCTCCCACGTGCACGCGGCGACCCCCAAGCAACCACGTCTATATGGGAATGGCACTTGCTTGAGCTTTCGCCCTTAAACCTTAACCCGTTCTTTTTCAGCGACCCCATGCGCCCCAGATTTTGGGTGTTTTCGGTCTCTATCCTTTGCTTTACCTGCGCAAGAAGCTATCGATTGTGTAGCAATTCTTGCGTTGTAACCCCCACTCTCACCCCCAACCCCTCTCCCGCCCCGCCGGGCGGGAAAGGGGAGCCAACAACCCTATGTGGCCGCGTTTTTAAAGGTATGGCGTTCAC
>JBAQDW010000041.1:0-15239 GCA_049286445.1 Rhodoferax sp.
CCATGCGTTCAAAGAAGTTGCGGCTTAAATACGGCGCGTTGCCGTGCTCTAAATACGTTCGCTCGTAGCACTGGTAGAAAAAATCCCAGTCGGCTTGGGAGATGTCCGTGCCCAGCGACCAGCGAAAGCGCACACCGGCGTCTGCCACCTTGCGCCGCTCTTGGCGAATTTTTTTACGCTTTTCTTGCGACAAAGAGGCCAGAAAAGCCTCAAAGTCGGTGTAGGCCGGCGTGGTGTTGGTCCAGTGAAATTGCACGGTGTGGCGCAGCATCAGGCCCGCTTCTTCGCAGGCCAATGTGTCCGCTGCCTCGGTGAACAGCAGGTGCAAAGACGACAGCTGCGCGGTGTCACACCACTGAACCAAGCCTTTGACCAACATGGCCCGGTCCTCGGCCGTGCGGGCCATGAGGCGGGTGCCGGGCACGGGGGTGAATGGCACCGCGACCAGCGCTTTGGGGTAGTAGGGCACGCCATGCTGTCGGTAGGCCTGAGCCCAGGCGTGGTCAAACACATACTCGCCGTAGGAATGGGTCTTGAGGTAGAGCGGGCAGGCCCCCACTAACTCACCGCCGCGTTCCAACACAATGAACTGTGGGGTCCAACCGGTCGCGGGCGTGGCACTGGCGCTGGCCTGCAAGGCTGCCAAGTACTCGTAGCGCATGAACGGCGTGGGTTGGGGCTGGGTCTGCAACAACGCATTCCACGCGGCCCCATCCACCGCTTCAGGCGAGTTCAGAACCCGAATGACATAATCGTTTGACTCGTGCTTCACTGCGTTTTTATTCTTTCTACACCTGCGGTTCATGACTCTCAAAATCTGTGTGGCCCAACTCAATTTCGTGGTTGGTGACCTGGCTGGCAACGCACAAAAAATCGTCGATGCCGCTCATACCGCTTATGCCCAAGGCGTTCGCCTGCTGCTCACACCCGAGCTTTCCATTTGCGGTTATGCGGCAGAAGACCTGTTTTTCCGTCCTGCGTTTATCGCGGCCTGTGATGATGCCGTGAAATCAGTGGCCCGCGACTTGGCCGGGTTAAAAGGCCTGTCGGTGGTGGTGGGGCACCCCACAGGCCACGACAGCCGCAGCCGCTCAGTGGCGGTGCCCGGTTGCCACAACACCGCTACGGTGCTGTGTGAAGGGCAGGTGGTGGCCAGTTACCACAAGCGCGAATTGCCGAACTACCAGGTGTTTGACGAGCGCCGGTATTTCACCCCCGGTGACGGGGTGTGTGTGTTTGAGGCGGGTGAGGCAGGACACCGGGTCAAAGTCGGTCTCCTGATCTGTGAAGACGCCTGGTTTGACGCGCCCGCGCGTCTGGCCCGTGCAGCTGGCGCTGAATTCTTGGCCGTCATCAACGCATCGCCATTTCACGTGGGCAAAGGCAACGAGCGCGAGATGATGATGCGCATCCGCGTTCATGACTGCGGACTGCCAATCGTTTATGCCCATTTGGTGGGGGGCCAGGACGAGGTGGTTTTTGAGGGCCACTCGTTTGCGCTTGATGCGCACGGCACCGTGGTGGGTCGTGCCCCCAGTTTTATGGAAAACCTGTTCATCGTCCAAGCCAGTCAAGCGCAAGGCGCTATCAAATTAGAAGCAAACGTGACCGCTGAGCGCTCGCAAGACGCTGATTTGTGGGACGCATTGGTGCTGGGCGTGCGTGATTACGTTGGTAAAAACGGCTTCCCCAGTGTGATTTTGGGGCTGTCCGGCGGCATTGATTCCGCGTTGGTGTTGGCGATTGCCGTTGATGCGCTGGGCAAAGACCGCGTTCGCACGGTGATGATGCCCTCGCCCTACACCGCCAAAATCAGTTGGATTGACGCGCAAGACATGGCCCAACGGTTGGGGGTGCGCTATGACGAAATTTCTATCGTGCCGCAGTTTGAGGCGTTCAAAGCGTCGCTGGCGGTCGAGTTTTCGGGTTTGGCCGAGGACACCACCGAGGAGAACATTCAGGCGCGCATTCGCGGCACGCTGTTGATGGCACTGTCGAACAAGTTTGGCGGCATTGTGCTCACCACAGGCAATAAGTCAGAAATGGCGACCGGGTACTGCACTTTGTACGGCGACATGGCGGGAGGCTTTGCAGTGCTCAAAGACGTCGCCAAAACCGCGGTATTCAGGTTGGCAAGATGGCGCAATGTGCATGACCCGTATGGCACGGGCACGCAACCCATTCCCGACCGCATCATCACCCGACCGCCCAGTGCCGAATTGAGGGCCGACCAAACGGACCAAGACAGCCTGCCACCGTACGAGGTGCTGGACGCCATCATTGAGCGCTATATGGAAAGCGACCAGAGCATTGATGCCATCGTCGCTGCGGGGTTTGCGCGTGAAGACGTGGAAAAAGTAACACGCTTGATCAAAATAAACGAATACAAGCGACGCCAATCCCCGGTGGGCATCCGCGTCACGCACCGCAGCTTTGGCAAAGATTGGCGTTATCCTATAACCAATAAATTTCGCGCATAGCGAATTAGTTCATCTCAAGGAAGTCTATGAAACAAATCACCGCTATCGTCAAACCGTTCAAACTCGAAGAGGTGCGCGAAGCCTTGGCTGAATGCGGCGTCACCGGTCTGACCGTGACCGAAGTAAAAGGCTTTGGCCGGCAAAAAGGCCACACCGAGTTGTACCGGGGCGCCGAGTACGTGGTGGACTTTCTTCCCAAGGTGAAGGTCGAAGTGGTGGTGAACACTGACGATGTGGACCGTTGTGTCGATGCCATCGTCAAAGCCGCCCACACAGGCAAAATTGGGGATGGGAAAATCTTTGTGACCAATGTGGAGCGGGTGGTGCGAATTCGCACCGGCGAACTCGACGAGTCCGCCATCTAAGCCCCACTGACCCCCGTATTCGCCCCACCTGAGGGGCGAATCACGCCTGCTTTTTCTTGGTGTGTGGCATTGAAACCAAGCGCGTTCCAGCCAGTGCATCATGCCAAAACTGCCGCTCGGGATGAAAACGGCTCAGCAGCGCCCAAACCGCAATCCACCCCCCAATGATCACCACCGACTCCGGGCCCGACAGCTGAAAAGGTGCCACCGCAGCCAACGCCGGCAAGAACCAAAGCCAGCTGAGCAGGTACCGAAGCAAAGCCCGGGCCTGTGTGAGGGGTTGGCCGTGGCGGTCAACCACGGTGATCTCCCAAGTCTTCATGGCCAGGGTTTGGCCTTTGGCCCAAAGCCAAACAAAATAAATTCCAAAGACGATGAATAGAAAACCCTGTAACCAGTGGCGGTTGTCCATGGCATTGCGGGTTTGACTGAGTGTGCCGAACAGGTAGCCGGCAATAAAAACCACCCCGAACATCAACAGCCCCTCGTACAGCCAACAGGCCATGCGGCGAGGAAGGCTGGGAGCGACAAGGGCTGATGACATGGGGTCGTGCGCAGGGGGGTTCATGGTGGCTATTTAAGCGGCTGCGATTGGCAGGCCAAGGCGGCGTAGTGTATTGCGTTTGCCGGTTGACACGCCTGAAGTAACGAGGGGAATAGCGAGGGCAAAGCGCGGTTGTGCGCGTATTTCGCAGCAGCACGCAGAGGCCCTTTGCTGCAGTGCGATAATCCGCGCTGCAATTCAAAAAAGCAAACGGGTCATGGTCCGGCGCAAGAATCAGTGCGCTCATGGTTTTGGCCTTAAGTTTCGATGCGACTTCACAAGAGTTTGCAAAGAAGCACCCAAGGTCTTTCGTCAGAGAAATTCACAAAGGTTCATCATGGAAATATCACAAGCAGAAATCGCTTCAGCCGCAGCCGCGTCAGCTGGCAAAGATCAAGAATTGCGCGGGGGTGAGATTTTAGTCAAGGCCCTTCAGGCAGAGGGTGTCAAGTACATCTGGGGTTACCCCGGTGGTGCCGTCTTGCACATTTATGACGCTTTTTACAAACAAGAGACGATCCAACACGTTTTGGTGCGCCACGAACAAGCGGCAGTGCATGCGGCCGACGGCTACGCCCGGGCCACAGGCGATGTCGGCGTCGCGCTCGTCACATCCGGTCCCGGCGTCACCAATGCCATCACCGGCATTGCGACTGCTTACATGGACAGCATCCCGATGGTCATCATCACGGGACAGGTGCCGACCGCGGCCATCGGCTTGGACGCCTTCCAGGAGTGCGATACCGTGGGAATTACCCGGCCTATCGTGAAGCACAATTTTCTCGTCAAAGATGCGCGCGATCTGGCCATGACGATGAAAAAAGCTTTTCATATCGCCCGCACGGGACGGCCCGGTCCGGTGGTCGTTGACATCCCGAAAGACGTGTCATTCAACAAGGTGCCTTACGCGGGCTACCCGGCATCTGTTGAGATGCGCTCTTACAACCCCGTGCGCAAAGGACATGGGGGCCAAATTCGCAAGGCGCTTCAACTGTTGCTGGCCGCCAAACGTCCTTATATTTACACCGGTGGCGGCGTTCTGTTGAGTAACGCAACGGCCGAGCTGCGCACCTTGGTCGATATGTTGGGCTACCCCTGTACCAACACGCTGATGGGTTTGGGTGCCTATCCCGCGAGTGACCCTAAGTTTCTGGGCATGTTGGGCATGCACGGTACGCTGGAGGCCAATAGCGCGATGCAAAACTGCGACGTGTTGTTGGCGGTTGGCGCGCGGTTTGACGACCGAGTTATCGGTAACCCCAAACACTTTGCTCAAAATGAGCGAAAAATCATTCACATTGACATCGATCCTTCCAGCATTTCCAAGCGCGTGAAGGTGGACATTCCCATCGTGGGGGATGTGAAAGACGTGCTGTCCGAGATGATCGCCATGATCAAAGAGGGCTCAGTGAAGCCTGACGCCGATGCACTGGGTGCCTGGTGGGACACGATTGCCGGCTGGCGCAAGCGCGATTGCTTGAAGTACGACCCTGGTCAAAACGATGTGATCAAGCCCCAGTATGTGGTTGAGACGCTTTGGAACATGACCAAAGAGGCTGACACCTACATCACGTCTGATGTGGGGCAGCATCAAATGTGGGCAGCGCAGTACTACCGCTTTGATGAACCGCGTCGCTGGATCAATTCGGGTGGACTCGGCACCATGGGCGTCGGCATTCCTTATGCGATGGGCATTAAGCTGGCCAAGCCTGACAGTGAGGTGTATTGCATCACGGGTGAAGGCTCGGTGCAAATGTGCATTCAAGAATTGTCGACGTGTTTGCAATACAACACGCCGATCAAAATTGTTTCCCTGAACAATCGCTACTTGGGCATGGTTCGCCAGTGGCAAGAGCTTGAATACGAGGGTCGTTACAGCCACAGTTACATGGACGCCTTGCCCAATTTTGTCAAGCTGGCCGAAGCTTACGGACACGTTGGTATGCTGATTGAACGCGCGCAAGACGTTGAGCCGGCGCTGCGCGAGGCCAGAAAGCTGAAAGATCGCACCGTGTTCATGGACTTCAGAACTGATCCTACCGAGAACGTATTTCCGATGGTGAAGGCCGGCAAAGGCATCACTGAAATGCTGCTGGGTTCCGAAGATCTCTAACCAATTCCCTCAATTTCTTACTTACGACGATTCAATTGCTTGCCAAGCCCCGGGGTTACCGCCACGGGGGGAGGGCGGTGAAAAGAGGAGTCTCATCATATGAAACACATCATTGCAGTTTTGCTGGAGAACGAGGCGGGTGCCTTGTCCCGTGTCGTTGGTCTTTTCTCGGCGCGTGGCTACAACATTGAGTCGTTGACAGTGGCGCCAACGGAAGACCCTAGCCTGTCTCGCATGACCATCCAGACCCACGGTTCGGACGAGGTTATTGAGCAAATCACCAAGCACCTCAACCGCTTGATTGAGGTCGTCAAGGTCGTTGATTTGACTGAAGGTGCCTACACCGAACGTGAGCTCATGATGGTCAAGGTGCGTGCGGTGGGGAAAGAGCGCGAGGAAATGAAGCGCATGGTGGATATATTTCGGGGCCGTATTATCGACGTCACCGAAAAAAGCTACACCATTGAATTGACGGGCGATCAAACCAAAAACGATGCGTTTTTGCAGGCGATTGAGCGGGGCGCCATTTTGGAAACTGTCCGCACAGGTTCCAGTGGAATCGGGCGAGGCGAGCGGATTTTGCGGGTTTAATTTTTTTACAACGGAGAATGAAATGAAGGTTTTCTACGACAAAGACTGTGATCTCAGTCTCATCAAAGGCAAGACAGTGGCCATTATTGGTTACGGCAGCCAGGGCCATGCCCACGCACAAAACTTGAACGACAGCGGCGTCAAGGTGGTGGTGGGACTGCGCAAGGGTGGGGCGTCTTGGCCGAAGGTCGAAAAAGCGGGTCTGCAGGTCGCTGAAGTGGCTGAGGCTGTGAAAGCCGCTGATGTGGTCATGATTTTGCTGCCTGACGAGCAAATCGGCGCGGTCTACAAGAACGACATTGAACCCAACATCAAACAAGGTGCTTCCCTGGTGTTTGCGCACGGTTTCAACGTTCACTACGGCTTGGTGACGCCGCGCGCTGACCTGGATGTGTGGATGGTGGCCCCCAAGGCACCCGGTCATACGGTTCGCGGTACCTACGCCCAAGGCGGCGGTGTTCCTCACCTGATCGCTGTTCACCAAGACAAATCAGGCCGCACCCGCGACATGGCGCTGAGCTATGCCATGGCCAACGGTGGCGGCAAAGCCGGCATCATTGAAACCAATTTCCGCGAAGAAACCGAAACTGACTTGTTCGGTGAACAAGCGGTGTTGTGCGGTGGTACGGTTGAGTTGATCAAAGCCGGTTTTGAAACCCTGGTTGAAGCCGGTTACGCGCCTGAAATGGCGTACTTTGAGTGTTTGCATGAACTGAAGTTGATTGTGGACATGATTTATGAAGGCGGAATTGCCAACATGAACTACTCCATCTCCAACAATGCGGAGTACGGCGAGTACGTCACCGGTCCTCGTATCGTGACCAGCGCGACCAAGGATGCCATGCGCCAGTGTTTGAAAGACATTCAAACCGGCGAGTACGCAAAGAGCTTCATTCTGGAAAACCAAGCCGGTGCCCCAACGTTGCTGAGCCGTCGCCGTTTGACTTCTGAGCACCAAATCGAGCAGGTGGGTGAAAAGCTCCGTGCCATGATGCCTTGGATTGCGAAAAATAAACTGGTCGACCAAACCCGTAACTGACGTGACCCGTTGAGTCAAGTTAACAAAGGCTACTTCGGTAGCCTTTGTTACTATGGCGCTCGGAGAAAAATACTATGCATGATGGGAACGATTTGGACGCGGTGGATACAGAAATGGTCGTGGTGAGAAAGAGGCGAAAAGGCATCTACATATTGCCCAACCTCTTTACCTTGGCGGCTTTATTTGGTGGTTTCTATGCCATTGTGATGTCGATTAACGGACGTTTTGACATGGCGGGCGTCGGCATTTTCTGTGCCATGGTGTTGGATAGTCTGGACGGTCGCGTGGCTCGCATGACCAACACCCAAAGTGCATTCGGGGAGCAAATGGATTCCCTGTCAGACATGGTGTCTTTTGGTGCCGCGCCAGCCATCATTGCCTATGTCTGGGCATTGCAGGGTTTAGGGCGATGGGGCTGGATGGCCGCGTTTGTCTATTGCGCCTGTGCCGCCTTGCGCTTGGCCCGTTTCAACGTGAATACAAGCGTCGTTGACAAGCGTTATTTTCAGGGCTTGCCGTCGCCGGCGGCGGCGGCGCTGGTGGCTGGATTTATCTGGTTAATGACCGATTTGGGCATCGCCGGATCAGAGCTTGCATGGCCGATGTTTTTTTTGGCGCTGTATGCGGGCTTGACGATGGTGACCAATGTCCCTTTTTACAGCTTCAAAGACGTTCATATGAAACGCAGTGTTCCGTTTGCGGTCATCGTCTTGATTGCGCTGGGAATAGCCGTGATCAATATCGATCCGCCTATTGTGATGTGCGGTGTTTTCTTTGTTTACGGTTGTAGTGGCTATGTCATCTATGGTTGGCGAAAGGCCAAGGGCGTTCAGACCAGTGTGATCAGTACTTCAACCGACGAGCCAGACGAGCGTGGTCTTCATTAAATGCATTTTTTGAAACAAGCGGTTGTGGAGTCGTTGGTGTATGACGTTGGTGTCATCACGATTGGCTTTTTCTCAATCACAAGTCTTGCACTTTGTATGCTGGTATTCCTATGACGGGCTCGCTTGTTTTTTCAACCGGTTTTTCAAAAATTTGACTTTATGAGTTGTAACAACTCACTATCCAGGAGCAATGAGATGTCCGATAAATTGATTATTTTTGACACGACCTTGAGAGATGGGGAACAGTCTCCCGGTGCGTCGATGACCAAAGATGAAAAACTGCGCATTGCACGACAGTTGGAACGTCTCAAAGTGGATGTGATTGAAGCAGGTTTCGCCGCCAGTTCCAATGGGGATTTTGAGGCGATTCAGGGGATTGCGAATGCCATTAAAGATTCAACGATCTGTTCACTCTCGCGTGCCAATGACCGTGACATTTCGCGTGCGGCCGAAGCCTTGAAAGGTGCGAACAGGGCTCGAATTCATACTTTCATTGCGACCTCAAAGTTGCATATGGAGATGAAGCTCCGGATGACGCCAGACCAGGTTTTTGAGCAGGCCAAACAATCGGTTCGGTTCGCGCGTAACCTGGTCGATGACATTGAGTTCAGTCCAGAGGACGGCTACCGCAGTGATATGGATTTCTTGTGTCGAGTCATTGAAGCCGTGATTCACGAGGGGGCGACCACCATCAACGTCCCAGACACCGTTGGTTATGCGGTACCTGAGCTTTACGGCAATTTCATCAAAACTTTGCGAGAGCGAATTCCCAATTCGGACAAGGCCATTTGGTCGGTGCATTGCCACAATGACTTGGGAATGGCGGTTGCTAATTCGCTGGCCGGTGTGAAGATTGGCGGCGCACGTCAGGTGGAGTGCACCATCAATGGGTTAGGAGAGCGTGCTGGAAACTGCAGCTTGGAGGAGGTCGTTATGGCCGTCAAAACCCGGCGAGATTACTTCGGGCTCGATATGAACATCGACACCACGCACATCCTGGCCGCGAGTCGCATGGTCAGTCAAACCACGGGGTTTGTTGTTCAGCCCAACAAAGCAGTGGTGGGCGCCAATGCGTTTGCCCATGCGTCAGGCATTCACCAAGACGGTGTTTTGAAGGCCCGCGATACTTACGAAATCATGCGCGCAGAGGATGTGGGTTGGACCGCCAACAAAATTGTTCTCGGTAAATTGAGTGGGCGCAATGCATTCAAACAGCGTTTGCTCGAACTTGGCGTTCAAATGGAAAGTGAGGCAGACGTTAACGCCGCTTTTGCACGCTTTAAGGAACTGGCCGATAGAAAAAGTGAGATTTTTGATGAAGATATTTTGGCACTGATCAGTGATGAAAGTGTCAATCACCATGATGAAGCCTATGGCTTTGTATCGTTAGCGCAGCACAGTGAAACTGGCGAGCGTCCGCATGCAACGGTGATCTTCACGGTGGAAGGCGCGGAGGTGAAGGGCGAGTCTGATGGGAACGGTCCAGTTGATGCTTCGATGAAGGCGATTGAGTCTCATGTGAAAAGCGGTGCTGAGATGGTTTTGTACTCGGTGAACGCCATCAGCGGCTCCACAGAAAGCCAGGGCGAAGTGACAGTGAGACTCCAAAACAGCGGGCGGGTCGTGAATGGAGTAGGGGCAGACCCCGACATCGTGGTTGCCTCGGCTAAAGCTTACCTCAGCGCACTCAACAAGCTGCACAGCAAGATGGATCGTGTTGCGGCCCAAGGTTGATTGTTGAACTTTTGAGTATCTTGAATCTTCATTAAGAAGGTGATGCAAGTTGTTGATATTGCGTGACTTTCTTGACTAATTTTGATACATTGAAGTGATTATCCGGAGTCCAGCCTATATGTCCTGCTTTAATTTGATTTCCTCTGGACGGCTCCTGCGTCAGCTGGCCCTTGTAACCGGTCTTTCAGTCGCATTTTTTGCCTTGGCGGTCCCGGAGGCGTATGCGGCAACCAGTAAACGGGCCGTTTCCAAGACAGCAAAGAATTCAAAAACCGCAAAGACGGCAAAGACCAAAGCCGTTAAACGGACAGTACGCAAAAGTTCTCTTTCCAGCAAGCGAGTTGCCATCCGTGAAAAAGCAGTGGTTTCTTTGGCCCTGCCGTCGGTGGGCCATCAAACCGGGTTGCAAAGTTCTGCAGATCTGCTGAATCTCAAGTCCAGTGTCGCATTAGTCATCGATCAAAATACCAATGAAGTTTTGTTCAGTAAAAATGACAAAGCGGTATTGCCCATCGCCTCGCTGACCAAGCTGATGACTGGCTTGGTGATCAGTGGGGCTCATTTGCCGATGGATGAGATGATTGAGATCACACAAGACGATGTCGATTTGGAAAAAGGCAGCTCCTCTCGACTGAGGGTTGGCACCGTCTTGAGCAGAGGGGAATTGCTTCACTTGGCACTGATGTCGAGTGAAAACCGCGCAGCAAATGCGCTAGGCCGTAGTTTTCCGGGGGGAGCAGATGTATTTGTGCAGTTAATGAATGTCAAGGCCCGGTCGCTTGGGATGCTCAGTACCGCCTATGTTGAACCCACAGGCTTGTCCAGCAAAAACCAATCAAGCGCACGTGATTTGGCCAAATTGGTAGACGTAGCCTCAGGCGATCCGCTGCTCAGGGAATTGTCTACATCGCCAGGCTACCAAGTGGCCGTGGGGAATCGCACACTGCAGTACAACAACACCAATCGCTTGATCAAAAATCCATCGTGGGACATTGGCCTGCAGAAAACGGGCTACATCTCAGAGGCGGGGCGTTGCCTGGTTATGCAGACAAAGGTGGCGGGCCGCAACCTGATCATGGTTTTTCTCGATTCAGCAGGAAAACTCAGTCGTTTGGGCGATGCTGAAAGAGTGCGCAGTTGGGTCGAGTCAATTCACTAATCGCCCCGACGCGGTCCATTTACTACAGCCCACGGTTCCTATGTTCAACCGTCTGCCAAACCTGACCTTAGGGGGGCAGAGGGTCACGTCAGATTTTGGTGGCGTCCTTAGGTTCTATGGTTACCCAGTGTCAAAGAAATATCTTGGGCGGTCGCCTGCAGTTTGATTAGCCAGCTCTCATCAAGCCTTCCCGCGGGTGCTGAGATTGACAAGCCCGCGACGAGCTTTTCCTGATCATCATAAATGCCGGCTGCCATGCAGCGCACGCCAAGTTCCAACTCTTCGTTATCAAGTGCAAATCCATTCAAGCGCACCTTATTCAACTCGTGCTCCAGAGATGACAGCTGAGTCAGGCTGTTCTTGGTCTGGCCGTTGAGTCCGGTGCGCATGGCATAGGCCCTCACTCGTTGGGCGTCATCTGCCGCCAAAAAAAGCTTGCCAACCGAGGTGAGATGTAGGGGGGCACGCCCTCCAATTGCTCGTACCACTTGCATGCCCGAACGCTCGCTGTAAGCGCGTTCAATATAGATAATTTCATCGCCTTGTCTCAAGCTGAGGTTCACCGTTTGCTGAATCAGCTTGTGCAGATCACGCATGGGAATAAGGGCTGCATCTCTGACATTCAGACGGCTTTTCACCATGTTTCCCAGTTCCAGCAGGCGCATGCCAAGTCGGTAGGTGCCGGGATGAGGTCGGTCAACAAAGCGACCCGTTGCCAAGTCGTTCAAAATTCGATGGGCTGTTGAGGGATGCAGCCCTGTTTTCTCGCTGATTTCTTTGAGAGAAATGGCTTCTTCACGGGATGCCAAAACGTCCATCAATGAAAACATGCGCTCGATCACTTGAACGGTCGGTGTGGCAGGAACGCTGGCGTCAATTTGGCGCATGAAAACTCCTAAGCTGGCTGATCTAATATTTTATCTTATGAAATTTATACGGTTGCACGTGACTTATTCGCGCCTTCAGGAAATCAAAGAAAAGCGCCTCTCACCCACTAAAGCGGGTGAGAGGCGCGGTTTCTGCGACGACGCGTGTTTACAGGCTGTCTGTGAAGCTGCGCAACTTGTCTGAACGGGAAGGGTGCTTAAGCTTGCGCAAAGCCTTGGCTTCAATTTGACGAATCCGTTCACGGGTGACGTCAAACTGTTTTCCAACTTCTTCCAGCGTGTGGTCGCTGGTCATCTCGATGCCAAAGCGCATACGCAAAACCTTGGCTTCGCGGGGCGTCAAGCTGTCCAGAATGTCTTTGACCACGTCGCGCAGGCCCGCCTGCATGGCCGCTTCCATAGGCGCTGTGTTGGCACCGTCTTCAATAAAGTCACCCAGGTGGCTGTCGTCGTCGTCGCCAATGGGTGTTTCCATTGAGATCGGCTCTTTGGCGATTTTCATGATCTTGCGAATCTTGTCTTCTGGAATCTCCATGCGTTCGGCGAGTACGCTCGCGTCCGGCTCAAAGCCAAACTCTTGCAGGTGTTGACGGCTGATGCGATTCATCTTGTTGATGGTTTCGATCATGTGCACCGGAATGCGAATCGTGCGGGCCTGGTCTGCGATGGAGCGTGTAATGGCTTGACGAATCCACCACGTGGCGTAAGTGGAGAACTTGTAGCCGCGGCGGTATTCAAATTTATCCACCGCTTTCATTAGGCCAATATTGCCTTCCTGGATCAAGTCCAAAAATTGCAAACCACGGTTGGTGTATTTTTTTGCAATTGAAATCACGAGGCGCAAGTTAGCCTCGATCATCTCTTTTTTGGCAGCGCGCGACGCATATTCACCCGCATTCATGCGCTTGTTAATGTCCTTGAGCTGATCCAAAGGTACCACCACACTGGCCTGAAGGTCAGCGAGTTTTTGCTGCAAATCCTGCACGGGTGGGATATTGCGCTCCATGATCACGCTCCACGGTTTTCCCGCTGCGGCTTGCTTCTCAACCCACTGCTGATTCAGCAGTTGAGATGGAACTTTATTACCGTTTTTGTCGCGACCACTGAATTCAGCGATGAAGTTTTCTTGCGAATAACCGCACTTGTCAACAATGATTCGACGTAATTCACGCTCTTTTTTCCGGACATCATCGACCTGCCCGCGAACCATATCGCACAGTTTTTCAATTGATTTGGCTGTAAAGCGAACGGACATCAACTCTTCGGACAAGGCCTTTTGGGTTTTGAGGTAAGCCGGTGTTCCATACCCTTCTTTGTCGTAGAGTTTGTGAATTTTTTCGAATAATTCGCGCATGGTATCGAAGCGAATCAGCGCATCGCGCTTCAGCTCTTCCAATTTTTTGGTTAGCGCTTTAGATCCGCCTTTGCCATCATCGTCATCTTCTTCGTCAAATTCGTCAAAGTCTTCCTCGGCAACATAGTCATCTGCTTCGTTGGGGTTGGTAAAACCGTCCACGATGGTGGTGATGACCACTTTGTTTTCGCGAATTTCTTCGCCAAGCTTCAAAATTTCTGCAATGGTGGCGGGTGAGCCGGAGATCGCCTCCATCATGTCCATCAGGCCACCCTCAATGCGCTTGGCAATTTCGATCTCACCCTCGCGGGTCAGCAACTCCACCGTCCCCATTTCACGCATGTACATCCGAACGGGGTCGGTGGTGCGTCCAAACTCGCTGTCAACGGTGGACAGGGCCGCTTCTGCCTCTTCTTCAGCTTCTTCTTCTGTCGATGCTGTGGGGCCGGTGTTGTTGAGCAGCAGAGTTTCGGCATCAGGTGTCTGTTCATAGACCGCCACACCCAGATCATTCAGCATGGAGACAACGACCTCCAATGTCTCCGCATCGACCAATTTATCGGGCAGGTGATCAGATATTTCACCGTGCGTCAAGTAGCCCCGGGTTTTACCCAGCTTAAGCAACGCTTTCAGATGGGCCCGGCGCTTTAGCATCTCCTCTTCCGTTAGAACGGTTTCGTCTAGACCGAACTCTTTCATCAAGGCACGCTCTTTGGCCTTGCTGATTTTCATCCGAAGAGGCTTGACCTTTTCGACAGTGGCTGTCGCGGCGGTCTCTACTTCCGGCTCGCCTTCCAAATCAGACTCAATGTCCGACATATCGGCGTCGTCACCTGAATCCGACTTGGCCTTGGGCTTGCGGCCGCGCTTGGCGCCCGCGATGGTCTGAGCAGGCGTGTTTGCTTCGGCCGCTGCTGCCTTGGGTGGCCGTCCTGGTTTTTTCTTGGCCGGTTGTGCGGCTTTTAAAAGCGCATCAGCGGCTTCCTGCAATTGCAGGGCGGTTAGTTTGACGGGGGTTTTTGATACGGTCACGGGTTGCACTTTCTGTTCGGGTTTCTTGGTAGCCTCTTTTGTTGCTGCCTTGGGGGTCACTTTGGACGACGATGGCTTGACAATGGGCTTGGCCGCAGGTTGAACGACGGACTGAACAGACTTCTCGGACTTTTGAACAGGCATGTGTATCCCTCAGAACTCAAAAAACAAACAAGATGAACAGACGCCGCAATGGACCGGCGTAGTTTTGGGAGACAAAGGAATTACCCTCAGTGACAAGATGTGGGGGCGATCATTTGGAGTGCAGTCCTTGCGGTGAGGGGGCCGGTCGTGAACAGTGTCATCGCGTGGCCTGGTCCGGAGGTGCTGCTGTCGCTCTTGCCTAAAACAGCTCGTAATTCTACAGTGAACTTGCATTTCCTGCAAATATTGTGTATAGCCACCCACTTTTCAAGTGTCAAAACAATTATTCTGGTCGATCAGAAGTGGCCTGCAGTAAGAGGCGACGGTCTCGGAGTTCTCGGTAACGTAGCAAGGCAGAGGGGTCGGTTTTTGACGCTTGGATGGCCTCTGTTTCTTGGTCTTTGAGCTGCTCAATCAAAATACGATTCAGTAAATTCCGAAGCTCCTGCTGGGCGTCGGCAGCATCTTCCTGTGTCACGTTCTCGTGGTCAGCCATAACACGTAAGGCCAGCGCTTCACTCTCATGGCCCACCAACCCTTCTCGCAGTGCCACCCAAGGTTGCTGACCGTGCTCCAGCATTTGTGCTTCCAGCCAAATGAACAAAGGGCCGTGCGGGGCGGGAAGTTCACAGAGCATGGCATGGTCTTCTGCCGATAAAAATTCCAAGCCGGACATATCACCTAAAAGAATTCTCACGGCATGGTCAGCGCGGCTGGCCGGACGTGACCCGCTGCCTAATCGGGTCTGACGGTCCGTTTTTTTACGTGTTTTATGGCTGTAGCCCTCATCAGCACTGCGCGAGTCACTACTTTTTTGATAGCGATTTGATGGGTTTGAATGAGGTCCCCCGGGTTTCGGATTCCAAATATCGGTCAGTTCCCGGTTTGAAAGCTGAACCAAGTCGGCAAT
>JBAQDW010000042.1:0-5927 GCA_049286445.1 Rhodoferax sp.
AAATGGCAAACTCCTCGCCACCAAAGCGCGCCACCGAGTGCATTTTCTCGGTCACACAGGACCGCAACACTTCACCGATGGCTTGGAGCACCCGGTCGCCCATCACATGGCCATGGGTGTCATTCACGCGCTTGAAATGGTCGATATCGAGCATGACCAGGCCATGGCAGCGGCCTGGCTCAGAGGCGACCCCAACCAGCACGGCCAACTTTTCGTCAAACCCCCGCCGATTGAGCACCTTGGTGAGCGGGTCCTGCAGCACCTCGTCCCGGGCACGTTCCAACTCCCCTTGCAGCCGGTTGATTTCCTTGCGGCTGGCCGCAACTTGCTGCTCCAGCTCCCCCACCGAACTCCGCATCAAGGCCGTTCCCTCCATCGCCTGGGAAATCAGCGTGCTGACGCCGGCCACATCGCTGCTACCCAGCGCGGTGTTCAGCCCGTCCAGTTGCTCCCCGAACTGGCCGGCGTGCTGGGCGGTGCGCAAAGCCTGCTCCCCCATGCCGATCATGGTTTGCTGCAGTTCATTGGCAATTTTGACCATGGCAGAGGGGTCCACCTCTGCCACACCTTCTTGGTACAGCCGCATCAGCGTTGCGCTGCTCAGGCGCTTCTCGGTCAGCAAGGCTTTGGCAATCGCTTGCGTCAGCCAGGCATTGATTCCGGACACATATTCGTACCACACCGTGAACGAAATCGGATTGAAGGGCGCGTCATGCTGCCCCATCAGCGCAATGACTTGGCGCAGCAGCTCAGCGCTTTGCTCTTTTGATTCTTGGTAACGCATGTTTTCTCCGCACGGGCGTCAAGGCCTCTTGGTGTGACACAGGCGGTCGGCTCAACCAGCCCTCCCTCGGCATGATATCTGGCGACGCGGGGCGCTGCCTGACACGGCGCCCACTGCCCAGTTAGCGAAGAAACGCGTCGTAACCGGTTTTCATGATCAAGGCGCTTACCACAACAATGAAAAACACCCGCACAAAGGCGGTGCCGTGCTTGAGTGCCATGCGCGTGCCCAGCAAACTGCCCACCACATTGGCCACCGCCATCACCACCACAAAATGCCACCAAATGTGCCCTTTCGCGACGAAGAGCGTCAAGGCGGCCACGTTGGTGGCCGTATTGATCAATTTTGCTGCGGCTGACGCGCTCAAAAAGTCGTACCCCAACAAGCGGACAAACAAAAACACCAGAAAACTGCCGGTACCGGGGCCAAAAAATCCGTCGTAAAACCCGATTACCGCGCCAATGCCCGCCGCAATCCAGGCCTCTTGGGACCCTGCGTAACGCGGTGCATGGGTATGCCCCAGGCGCTTGTTGACCAAGGTGTAAATCAACACCGCCAACAAAATAATGGGCAACAATTTGCGCAAAAAGTCAGGGGAGATTTGGGTCACCAGCCACGCGCCAGCAAAAGAAGCCACAAAACCCGCCCCGGCGGCAGGCAGCAGCGCCGCCCAACGCATCTCCACCCGGCGGCTGAATTGCAACGTGGCAAAGCCCGTGCCCCACACCGAGGCGCCTTTGTTGGTACCAAACAAGGTGGCCGGGTGGGCGCTGGGGAACGTGGCAAACAAAGCGGGGGTCAAAATCAAGCCGCCGCCCCCCACGATCGAATCCACGAACCCGGCCAGCAACGACGCCATTGAAACAATCAGCAACTCCATGCCCGGATTGTCGCATTGGGACGAGCCTCTCAATCACTATGAACTTGATAGCTGCTCACGCAGACCAGGTATGGGCCAGAGGCCTAAAAGACCATGAAAAAAGGCACCGGGATAAGCGGTGCCTTTAGTCAATCGCATCGTCGTGGATGCGCTATTTTTTTGCCCTGTGGGCTTTTGTCTCCTGGGCCTCTCCTTCAGCAAGCCTTAAGCCCGTCGTCGAATGCCCAGAATTTACCCAGTTTGGGGTCGCCAGTCATCAGGATTTACCCTCTTAGGGATGCCCCTAAGCGCTTTGCCGCGCCTCCTCAATGATCCATTGCGCCGCTTTTTCCGCCATCATCAGCGTGGGCGAATTGGTGTTGCCGCTGGTAATCAAAGGCATCACGCCCGCATCCACCACCCGCAGGCCGCCAATCAAACCGCCCGGGCCGCGCACCCGCAGGCGCGCATCCACCACCGCCATGGGGTCATCGGCCCGGCCCATCTTCGTCGTGCCCACCGGGTGGAAGATGGTGGTGGCAATGTCGCCCGCCAGCTGGGCCAGCTCCTCATCGGTTTGAAACTGGGTGCCGGGCTTCCACTCTTGGGGTTGGTAGGGCTTCAAGGCAGGCTGGGCGACGATGTGGCGCGTGACCCGCAGCGAGTCGGCGGCCACCTTGCGGTCGATCTCCGTGCTCAGGTAGTTAGGCGCTATGGCCGGGGCGGCGTCAAAGTGGGGGCTTTTGAGCGTGACCGTGCCCCGGCTGGTCGGGTTCAGGTTGCACACGCTGGCGGTAAAAGCGTTGAAGGCGTGCAGCGGCTCGCCAAACGCATCCAGGCTCAAGGGTTGCACGTGGTATTCCAAATTGGGGTGCGGCTGTGCGGGGTCGCTGCGGGTGAAGGCCCCCAGCTGCGAGGGCGCCATGCTCATGGGGCCGGTGCGCTTGAGGCCGTACTCCAGCCCAATTTTGGCCTTGCCCCAAAGCGAATTGGCTTGGGTATTGAGCGTCTTCACCCCGGCCACTTTGAACACTGCCCTGATTTGCAAATGGTCTTGCAAGTTGGCCCCCACGCCCGGCGCGTCATGGCGCACGTCGATGCCATGCTGGTGCAGCAGCGCCGCCGGGCCAATGCCCGAGAGTTGCAACAGGTGCGGTGAGCCAATGCTGCCCGCGCTCAAAATCACCTCACCACGCGCCGTAGCCGTCACCATCTCGCCTTTGACACGCACCGTCACACCCGTGCAGCGTTGGCTGCCGTCGGCTTGGGCCTCCAGCACCAACTTCGCCACCTGCGCCGACGTCCACAACTCAAAGTTGGGCCGCGCCATGCAAGTGGGGCGCAAAAACGCTTTGGCCGTGTTCCAGCGCCAGCCAGCCTTCTGGTTCACCTCAAAATAACCCACGCCTTCGTTGCTGCCTTGGTTGAAGTCGGTGGTGGCGGGAATACCCGCCTGCTGCGCGGCCAAGGCAAACGCATCCAGCACATCCCAACGCAAGCGCTGCTTGTCCACGCGCCACTCGCCGCCGGCGCCGTGCAGTGGGGTGGCCCCCTTGTGATGGTCTTCATGCTGCTTGAAGCTGGGCAGCACGTGCTCCCAGCGCCACGAATCGTCGCCAGTGAGTTGGGCCCACTGGTCGTAATCACGGGCCTGGCCACGCATGTAAATCATGCCGTTGATGCTGCTGCACCCGCCCAGCGTCTTGCCGCGCGGGTAGCGCAGGGTGCGCCCATTCAGGCCCGCGTCTGGCTCGGTTTTGAACAGCCAGTCGGTGCGCGGATTGCCAATGCAATACAGGTAACCCACCGGCACATGAATCCAGTGGTAGTTGTCTTTGAGGCCGGCCTCAATCAACAGCACCCGCTTGGCGGGGTCAGCAGAGAGTCGGTTCGCCAACAGGCAGCCTGCCGTTCCGGCGCCAACAATGATGTAGTCAAACGAGGGGGTCATTGCGCGACACCTCCGGCACCGGGCGCCAATGCCAGCCCCCCATTTTTCTGCTGTGTCTGAGGCAAGGTATTTCTCCAATAAACAGGCCCGGGTGGGGCCGAAAACGAGGCGTTTGAGCTTGGATTTTGACCGTAAACCAAAAGCCCACCGGGCTCTCGTGCCCTTCGGGTTGGGCAATGCAGGTGGCTCAAAGAGCGGGGCGCTGAAATCAGGGGGCCAATCGCCCGGTCAAATGAGACGCGCCCTGAGTCATTAAAGTCGGTGAATTGGCCCCTTTGCTTTGGCGTTACGATCACGTCACCCTCATTCCTGACTCCCATCGACCTCCTCCACGCTGTACATGACGGACGACACTCCTCGCCTCACCCTTCAAACCACGCCGCAAGGACCGTGCGTGGTTTTGACGGGTAGCTGGTCGGCGGCGCGGCTGGCAGAGCCCAAAGTGTGGGCGCTTGTGAAGGCCGGTCTGGCCAAGCACAGCGCGGCGAAGGCCCGCTCAGCACACTGGGATTTGCGCGCGCTTGAGCGACTCGACCACACGGGCGCACAACTGCTGTGGAATGCGTGGGGGCACCAATGGCCCGCCGACATTCAACTCGACGACGCGCAAAAAGCAATGCTAACGCGGGTCGGTCAGTACACGGTGGCACCCCCGTCCCTGCCTCAAACCACCTTGTGGCAGCTTTACCTGTCGCTGGGTGCCAACTTGTTGCTGGGGGTGGAGCACCTTCGGGATATGACGCGCCTGGTGGGCCAATTGCTGCTGGACATCTTGAAACTGGCGCGCGCGCCGCACCGAGGGCCGTGGCGCGATGTGTCGGGCCACCTGTACCGCATTGGGGCCACCGCGCTGCCCATCACGGCGATGGTCGGCTTTTTGATTGGTGTGGTGATGGCCTACCTGATGTCGCTGCAGCTGCGCCAGTTTGGCGCAGACACCTTTATCGTGAACATTTTGGGCGTGTCTTTGATTCGGGAACTGGGCCCGGTGCTGGCCGCTATTTTGATTGCCGGGCGCTCTGGCTCGGCCATCACGGCGCAAATTGGCGTCATGCGGGTTACCGAAGAGCTGGACGCCATGCGGGTGATGGGCATTCCGCGCGGGTTTCGTCTGGTCATGCCGCGCGCCATGGCGTTGGCACTGGTCATGCCTCTGCTCACCGTCTGGACGACCATGGCGGCCTTGTTTGGGGGCATGTTGGCCGCCGACTTGGTGATGGGTGTGACGCCGGCTTACTTTTTTTCCGCCCTCCCGCGCGCGGTGGATATTGCCAACCTGACGCTGGCCTTGAGTAAATCCGTGGTGTTTGGTTTGTTGATTGCGCTGATTGGCTGCCACTACGGCTTGCGCGTCAAACCCAACACCGAGAGTCTGGGCGCGGGCACCACGGCCTCGGTGGTCACCTCGATCACCATGGTGATTTTGGTGGACGCCTTGTTTGCCATCGTCTTCAAGGAGATCGGCATATGAGCACCCTCCCGGAACCGGTGGTTGACATCCAAGGCCTGTGGTCAACATTCCCCAGTGGCAACGGGGAGGTCACGATTCACAAAGACCTGAACTTGCGCATTGAAGCCGGTGAGATTCTGTCCATCGTCGGCGGCTCAGGCAGTGGCAAAACCGTCTTGCTGCGCCAAATTCTCGGCCTGATTCAGCCCGCCCGGGGCACGGTTACCGTGTTGGGTGAACCCGCCTCGCAAATGAGCTCCCATGGTGCCGCCAGCCGCGTTGGCATGTTGTTTCAACACGGCGCGCTGTTTTCTGCCTTCACCGTGCTGGAAAACATTGCCTTTGCCTTGCGTGAACTGCGCACACTGCCCGCCTCACTGATCAATGACGTGGCCATGGTCAAACTGCAAATGGTGGGGTTGGAACCCAAAGACGCACAAAAAATGCCCTCGGACTTGTCCGGCGGCATGGTGAAGCGCGCGGCGCTGGCGCGGGCGCTGGTCATGGACCCGCCCTTGCTGATGCTCGACGAGCCCACCGCCGGCCTCGACCCCGGCAGCTCCGACGGGTTTTGCCAGCTGCTGCGCTCCCTGCACCGCGAGTTGGGACTGACCGTGGTGATGGTCACACACGACCTGGACACCCTGTTTGAGCTCAGCACCCGCATTGCCGTGGTGGCCGATAAACACATTGTTATTTGCGACGAACCACTGGCCGTCATGCGCCATCCGCACCCTTTCATTCATGACTACTTTCCGGGCGAACGCGCCCAGCGCGCCAGCGTGCTGTTGCGCCAACCCCCTGAGAACGTGTAAAAAGAGCCCCTATGGAAAATAAATCCCACGCCCTTGCCGCTGGCACCTTTGTGGTGCTGTTGCTGGCG
>JBAQDW010000043.1:0-12509 GCA_049286445.1 Rhodoferax sp.
GATGCGGGCTTTGCCAATGACAGCGTCAAAATTAACGTCGAACAAATCTTCAAGCTGATGTCTCCCGGCACCGAAGTTAAGTGCATTTGAGGAGTTTTTGATGAGTAAGCCAACAGATGACCGTCACCGACGTGATAACGGCACTCAGCCGGGGGTATTGATGCCGGTGTCAGCCGGTAGCCTGAAGTTGCCTGCGGACTACGCGGGGTTTTTGTCGACTGTCAAGCAACGAATCAGTCAAGACCGGCTCAAAGCCCAGTTATCAGCCAATACCATTCAGATGCTCATGTATTGGGACTTGGGCAGTGAAATACTGCTCAAGCAACAAGATGCAGGCTGGGGAGCAAAGATCATTGATCGACTCTCTGCCGATATACGTGATGCTTTCCCGCAGATGCAGGGGTTTTCTGCGCGCAATCTTAAATATATGCGTGCCTTTGCCGAGGCTTGGCCAGACCGTGAATTAATGCAACGCACCGTTGCACAAATTCCATGGCGCAGTAATTTGACCCTGATGGAGAAGCTCAAAGATTCGGATTTGCGCCGTTGGTATGCTCAGCAAACCATTCAAAATGGCTGGAGCAAGGATATTCTGGCCATCCAAATTGACACTGCTTTGCATTCGCGTGTAGGGCAAAGCGCCAATAATTTTGGGCTGACGTTGCCACCCCTGGATTCTGATATGGCGAATCAGGTTTTCAAAGACCCCTATCTGTTTGATTTTTTGGGCACGACACAGGTCCGCAAAGAGTTGGAGCTGGAAAATAAACTGGTTGAACATTTGGAAAAGTTTTTGTTGGAACTTGGCCAAGGCTTTGCCTTTGTGGGAAGACAGGTACACGTCGAGGTGGGGGGCAGTGATTTTTATATCGATATGCTGTTTTACCACCTCAAGTTGCGATGCTATGTGGTGATTGAGCTAAAAGCCGGTGCATTCACCCCCGGTCAGGTGAGCCAGCTGACGATGTATATGAACATAGTCAATGATGTGTTGCGCCACCCTGATGACAAACCAACCATTGGCTTATTGCTGGTGCGGGAAAAGAATCAGACCATTGCGAAATACGCCCTGACGGGCAACACCCAACCCATTGGCGTTGCAGAGTGGGAGCAAATCATGACCAAAGCATTGCCTGCTGATTTGCAGCCCAGTCTGCCGTCCGTTGAGGAAATAGAGACAGAGCTGGACCAGGAGGATGGCGAATGAAGCTCAAATTCAAAAAACAGTCTTACCAGACCAATGCCGTCGAAGCCGTGGCAGATTGCTTTGCCGGGCAACCCAAGCGCGAGGGGCTGAACTACCGGGTTGACCCGGGCCGCAGTCTCAATGAAATGGATGGGTTCAAGAACGCCGATATGGCGCTCACGCCGGGTCAGGTGCTGGAAAACATCCATGCCGTGCAGCGCAGGCAAAACCTGCCTTTGTCTGCCGCCTTGGTCAAAACCAAGGTATGCGACATCAATCTGGACGTGGAGATGGAGACCGGCACGGGCAAGACGTATTGCTACGTCAAAACCATGTTCGAGCTGAACGCGCGCTATGGGTGGAGCAAGTTCATTGTGGTGGTGCCCAGCATTGCCATCCGTGAGGGCGTTTACAAGTCGCTGGAAATTACCGCCGAGCACTTTCTGGACGAGTACAAGAAGCGCGTCCGCTTTTTCATTTACAACTCCAAGCAGTTGCATAACTTGGAGAGCTTTTCCAGCGATGCGGGCATCAATGTGATGGTGATCAACGTGCAGGCCTTCAATGCCACGGGCAAGGATGCGCGCCGAATTTACGAAGAGCTGGACGACTTTCAGTCCCGCAGGCCCATTGACGTGATCAGCGCGAACCGGCCCATCCTGTTTCTGGACGAGCCGCAGAAGATGGAAGGCGGCAAAACTCTCGATTCGCTGGTCAACTTCAAGCCGCTGGCAGTGCTGCGCTATTCGGCCACGCACAAGACGACCCACAACAAGATTCACCGCCTGGACGCGCTGGATGCGTACAACCAGAAGCTGGTCAAGAAGATTAGGGTGCGCGGCATATCGGTCAAGGGGCTGACTGGCACCAATGCTTACCTGTATTTGGAATCCATTGAGGTGTCTACTGCTGCGCCCGTGGCGCGGGTGGAGCTGGAAATCAAGCAGAGCAACGGCATCAAGCGGGTATTGAGAAAACTGTCACGCAATGACAACCTGTTTGATCTGTCTGGCGACTTGGAGCAGTACCGGGGTTTTGTGGTGGCCGACATCAATGCGTTGACCCATACGGTGAGCTTTACCAATGGTCATGAGCTGGTGGCGGGTGAGGCCACGGGGGATGTGAGCGAATCGGCCTTGCGCCGCATTCAGATTCGCGAGGCGGTGAAAGCCCACTTTGAGAAAGAACAGGCGCTGTTCAGCCAAGGCATCAAGGTGCTGACCTTGTTCTTCATTGACTCAGTGGCCAAGTACCGCAGCTATACCAACGAATCTGGCGATGCTGTCGAGCAGCCGGGTGAGTACGCCCAGATGTTTGAGGAAGAGTACAACCTGCAACTGGCCGAGGAGCAGACGCTGGAAGACACAGCCTACAACAGGTATCTGAAGGGCATTGCGACCCCCCAAACGCATAACGGTTATTTCTCTATCGACAAGAAAACCAAGCGCATGGTGGACCCTGCAACCGGCAAGAAGTCCACGGAAACCGACGATGTAGATGCGTATGACCTGATTTTGAAAGACAAAGAGCGCTTACTGTCGTTTGAAGAGCCGGTGCGGTTCATCTTCTCGCACTCGGCGCTGCGCGAGGGCTGGGACAACCCTAATGTGTTCGTGATCTGCACGTTAAAGCACAGCGACAACACGGTCAGCCGCCGCCAAGAGGTGGGGCGCGGGCTGCGTTTGTCCGTCAACAGCCAAGGCGACCGCATGGACAACCCCGCCACGGTGCACCAAATTAACGTGTTGACCGTGGTGGCGAGCGAGAGTTACAAAGACTTTGTGACGGCTTTGCAGCGTGATATCAGCGAAGGCTTGTCCGAGCGGCCAAGGGTGGCTGACGAATCGTATTTCACCGGCAAGGTGCTCAAAACCACAGCGGGGGACGTGGACGTAACGCCGCAACTGGCCAAGCAGATCTACAAGTACCTGCTTAAAAACGACTACACCGACGACAAAGATCACATCGCCGATGCGTACCACGAGGCCAAAAAAGAAGGCACGCTTGCCGCGTTGCCGCCCGAGTTGGCCGCACATGCCGGTGCGGTGTTTGACCTGATCGACAGCGTGTTCAGCGATACAAAAATCCCGTTGCCAGAGGATGACCGCAAGGCCAAGACCAATCCGCTGAACGCGAACTTTGAGAAAGCCGAGTTCAAGGCGCTGTGGAATCGCATCAACCGCAAGGCCGCCTACACGGTGGAGTTTGATACGCCAGAGCTGGTAGCCAAGTGCGTGAAGGCTTTGGAAGCCGAACTCAAAGTGAGCCCCATGCAGTACACGGTGGTGGCCGGTGAGCAGCTTGAGACCGCCACTTATGACGGCATGCGCCAAGGCGAATCGTTCAAGGTGACTGAATCCCGCACAGATTTGCACCGGGCATCGGCTCACTCTGCCGTCAAGTACGACCTGATTGGGCGGCTTGCCACTGAGACCCAACTGACCCGCTCCACCGTGGCCCGTGTTTTGCAGGGCATCAACAAGGCGGTGTTCAGCCAGTACCGCACCAACCCGGAAGACTTCATGCAAAAGGCGGCCCGCCTGATGAATGAGCAAAAGGCGACCGTGATCGTGGAGCACATTGCGTACGACCCAACGGGTGATGTGCACACCCTGGATATCTTCACCCAAGACAAGCCGAAGGAAGATTTCAGCAAGGCGGTCAAGGCCAATCACCACATTTACGACTATGTGTTCACCGACTCGAAGAACGAGCGCGACTTTGTAAGCGAGCTGGATGCCAGCACCGAAGTGGTGGTGTACGCCAAGTTGCCGCGTGGGTTTTTCATACCCACCCCGGTGGGCAACTACAACCCGGACTGGGCCATTGCCTTTCAGACGGGCAAGGTGAAGCACGTTTACTTTGTGGCTGAAACCAAGGGGTCCATGTCCAGCATGGATCTGCGCCAAATTGAGGCCAGCAAAATTGAATGCGCCCGCAAATTTTTCGCCAAAATCACCTCGGATCAAGTGAAGTACGACGTGGTGGATGGCTTTGGCAAACTCATGGCGCTGGTGGCCGCATGACGGGAACACAAGAGGGGAGCGACCCTCGTGCCGATGAAGCCTTGGCTGGTTTTCGCCTGAGTCGCCTAGAGGTTTTGAACTGGGGCACGTTTGACAAGCGGGTTTGGACGCTGGAGCTGGGTGGGCGAAACGGCTTGCTCACGGGGGACATTGGCTCGGGCAAGTCCACGCTGGTGGATGCCCTCACCACGCTGCTGGTGCCTGCGCAGCGTATTGCTTACAACAAGGCTGCGGGGGCCGATGCGCGGGAGCGTTCCCTGCGCTCTTATGTGTTGGGGCACTACAAATCGGAGCGCAATGAGGTCAGTGGCAACGCCAAGCCGGTGGCTTTGCGCGACGCCAGCCACTACGCCGTCATCTTGGGGGTGTTTCATAACGCCGGTTTTGACAAAACGGTGACCTTGGCGCAGGTGTTCTGGATCAAAGACGCGGTGGGTCAGCCCGAGCGGTTTTATGGGGTGGCAGAAAAAGCCTTGTCCATTGCCACGGACTTTGCCCACTTTGGCACCACCATGGAGCCCCTGCGCAAGCGCTTGCGAAAAGACGGGGTGACGTTGTTTGACAGCTTTCCACCGTATGGCGCGCATTTTCGGCGTCACTTTGGCATTGAGGGTGAGCAGGCGCTGGAGTTGTTCCACCAAACGGTGTCGATGAAATCGGTGGGCAATTTGACCGACTTTGTGCGCCACCATATGTTGGAGCCGTTTGACGTGGCGCCTCGCATTGCGGGGCTGATTGCCCACTTTGACGACCTGAGCCGCGCCCATGAGGCCGTGCTCAAAGCCAAACAGCAACTTGAATTGCTCACGCCTTTGGTGGCCGATTGCGACAAACACGCGGTCGTGCTGGCTGGCACCGATGCTTTGCGCTTGGGCCGTGACGGCTTGAAGCCTTACTTTGCAGGCCAGAAGCTGACGCTGTTGACGCAGCGGCTGCAAACGCTGGCCGAAGAGCTGGCATCGAATACCGCGAAAGTCGCCAAATTCGAGGCGCTTCAATCCGGCCAACGGGTGCAAGTGCGTGACTTGCACTTGACCATTGCGCAGCGCGGCGGCGACCGGTTGACGCGCATCGGCGTTGACATCGACCGCCTGCAGTTAGAGGGGGTGCGCCGCCAGAGCAATGCAACCCGCTACGACGAGCTGCGGCGTGAGCTGGGCCTGTTGCAGGTGGCCAATGCAGAAGACTTGCAGGCGCAGCAGCAAACCTGCATGCAACTGCAAGAGGGTGCCACCACCCGCGCCGATGCGGTGCAAAACACCTTGACCGAAGAAGGCGTGGCTTTTGCCCAAAAGCGGCTGGAGCACGACGCCATGAGCACGGAGATCACCAGCCTGAAAGGGCGACGCAGCAACATCGACGCCCAGCAAATTGCCATGCGTGCCGAGCTGTGTGCGGCGCTGGGTCTGCGCGAAGACAGCATGCCTTTTGCGGGTGAGTTGATGGAGGTGCGTGAAGACCAGCGCGACTGGGAGGGTGCCATTGAACGCATGCTGCACAACTTTGGTTTGTCACTGCTGGTGCCTGAGGCCCATTACGCTGCAGTGGCTGAGTGGGTGGAGCAGACCCGCCTCAAAGGGCGCTTGGTGTACTTTAGGGTACGTATGGCAGTGCGCGCTGAATTGCCCTCGCTGCACGCCGATTCATTGGTGCGCAAGCTGTCGGTTAAGCCCGATTCACCTTTTTATGCGTGGTTAGACCGCGAGTTGTGCCAGCGCTTTGATGTGGCCTGTTGCGCCACGCAAGACCAGTTTCGCCGCGAGACCCGCGCCATCACCCGCGCGGGACAGATCAAGTCGGGTGAGCGTCATGAAAAAGACGACCGCTTGCGCCTGGACGACCGCAGCCGTTATGTGCTGGGCTGGAGCAACGCCAGCAAGCTTGCCGCACTGGAGAACAAACGCCGGGTGCTGGAGGCGCAACTGGCGCAGATTGGCAAGAAAATCAGCGACGGCCAACGCGAGCAGGCCAGCATCACGGCTCAAAAAAGCACACTGGCCAAGCTGGTGGAGTACCGGGATTACCGCGAACTGGATTGGCGCAGCGTCACCCTGCAAGTTACGGCGCTAGAAGACGAACGCACCCAGCTCGAGTCAGCATCCGACATTCTGCAAACACTCACGCAGCGGCTGGTGACGTTGGAAATTGAGTTGGCAGCGACTGAAAAGCAGGTGAGCGAGCAACGCGAGCGCCGTGCCAAGACCGAGCAAAAAATCAACGACGCCCAAACGCTGCAACGCCAGACCGAAGCGCTGCGCGGCGAGGGCCACACCCGTGCTGATGAGAAGGCGCTGGCCGCTCTGCAGCGGCAAGCCTTGGGTGAGGTGACCCTCACCGTGGAATCATGCGACTCCCGCGAGCGCGACATGCGCGACTGGCTGCAAAAAGCCATTGATGCGGACGAGGCCCGTGCCAAGCGCCTGCGCGACAAGATCATCGACGCCATGCGCACCTTCAGCACGCGTTTCCCGCTGGAGACGCAGGAGATGGACGTGGCGGTGGAAGCCGCGGGCGAGTACCGCACGCTGCTGGGCAAGCTGACCCTTGATGATTTGCCCAGTTTTGAGAAACGATTCAAAGCGTTGCTCAATGAGAACACCATTCGCGAGGTGTTGACTTTTAACTCTCAGCTCAACCGTGAGCGCGAAACCATCAAAGAGCGCATCACCCGCATCAACCAGTCGCTCACGCAAATTGACTACAACCCGGGCCGCTTCATTGTGCTGGAGGCGCAAGTCGCCACCGACGTCGAGGTGCGTGATTTTCAGACGGAGTTGCGCAACTGTTTAGAGGGCGCGATGAATGGCGCGAGTCACCCTGACGAGGACAACCAATACTCCGAAGCCAAGTTTTTGCAGGTCAAGGCCATCATCGAACGGTTGCGCGGTCGTGAAGGCTTGACAGAGCCAGACCGGCGCTGGGCCGCCAAGGTGACGGATGTGCGCAACTGGTTTGTGTTTGCCGCCAGTGAGCGCTGGCGCGAAGACGGACGCGAGCACGAACACTATTCGGACTCGGGTGGCAAGTCCGGCGGACAAAAAGAAAAGCTGGCTTACACCATTTTGGCGGCCAGTTTGGCCTACCAGTTTGGTTTGGTGTGGGGCGAAACCCGCTCACGCAGCTTCCGCTTTGTGGTGATCGACGAAGCCTTTGGGCGGGGTTCTGACGAATCGGCGCAGTATGGTTTGAAGCTGTTTCAGCAACTCAACCTGCAGTTGCTCATCGTCACCCCTTTGCAAAAAATCCACATCATTGAACCCTTTGTATCCAGCGTGGGCTTTGTCCAAAACGAAGAGGGGCGCGACTCGAAGCTGCGTAATTTGACGATTGAGGCGTACCGGATGGAGAAGAGTCGGGTGGATGACAATCTCGCTGTGGGGCAAGTTCAAAGAACTGCCAATGCACACACTTTGAAGTGAAGACTGGGGCGGCAGGCCCCAAGGAAGACAGACCATGGCATTGATTGAAGGTTTTCGGGTTCAAAACTACCGCGCTCTGCGCGATGTCACGCTGGGTAAGCTCTCATCCCAGCAAGGCGGTGCAGCACTGACGCCGTTTACCGTGGTGATAGGTAAGAACGGCGTCGGCAAGAGCACCTTGTTTGATGCTTTCGGTTTTGTTTCAGACTGTTTAGTGCATGACGTGGAGCAAGCTTGCGACATGAAGCAGCGTGGCGGTTATGAGCGGCTGCATTCTCGAGGCACAGACGGGCCCATACGTTTTGAAATTTATTACAGAGAAGGCATTGGCGAGCGACCCATGACCTATGAGTTGTCGATTGCTCTGGACGAATCGGGTCGCCCTTTCATCGAGTCAGAGGTGCTTAAGCAGCGGCGCAAAGGACAAACACATGGGCGACCCTATCCATTCCTGCGACTGAGCCATGGTAAGGGCATGGTCTGGGCCGGTGAGGAAGCGGTTGAGGCTGAAGGCGGGGAAGAAGACCGTGCCCAGACCTTGGTGGAGCTCACCGACCTACGCCAGTTGGGTATTGCTACCCTGGGCACGCTCAAAGAGCACCCTCGCATCAAGCGTTTTCGGGATTTTTTGAAAGGCTGGTATCTGTCCTACTTTTACCCAGATGCCGCCCGCAGCCTTCCAACGGCCGGCCCCCAAAAGCATCTGAACAGCCACGGAGACAACATTGGCAATGTCGTGCAATTCATGGCTCGGGAACACAAGGACCGATTCAAAGCCATTCTTGATCGCATTGCGGCCAAGATTCCTGGTATCAAGAGCATTGATACCCAGGAAACGCAGGACAAACGCTTGTTGTTGCGTTTCAACGATGGGGCGTTTGCAGACCCCTTCTTTGCGCAACAGATGTCCGATGGAACTCTTAAAGTATTTGCCTACCTGCTCCTGATGGACGACCCGGAGCCGCCCCCTTTCATTTGCATTGAGGAGCCTGAAAACGGCCTTTACCACAAGCTTCTGGAGGCGTTGGCGCAAGAGTTCCGTGCCCATGCCACCGGTAAAAAGAATGCCCCGCAAATTTTTGTGACCACGCATCAGCCGTACTTTGTGGATGCGTTGTCTCCCAACGAGGTCTGGATTTTGGAAAAGGGCGCAGATGGTTACTCCGTCATTCGGCGCGTCTCTGACCTTGAGATTGTCAAAAATTTGGTCGAAGAGGGCTTGCCATTGGGCGGACTTTGGTACAGCGACTACCTGGAGGCACGGTAGGCCATGCACATCGAGGTTTTGGTGGAGGACAGCTCGGGGGAAAAGTTATTGGCGCAACTGTTGCCGAAAATATGGGGTGAACAAGGTGCGCCGCACACCTGGCGGCTCAAGGCCTACAAGGGCGTTGGACGTATTCCACAAGGTCTGGCTGCCAAGGCAGACCCCGCCAAACGCATTCTGCTGGATCAATTGCCCAGGTTGTTGCAGGGCTATGGCAAAACATTTGGCATTGATGCTGTGGTTGTGGTGCTGGATACAGATCGGCGTGACTGCAAGGACTTTTTGCGAGAGTTGAAGGCGTTGGCTGGCCGTTGTAACCCCGCGCCGCACACTTTGTTTCGATTGGCCATTGAGGAAATCGAAGCTTGGTATCTGGGTGACCGCGAGGCCTTGCTAACGGCCTATCCTCGGGCCAAACGTGAGGTATTGGACCGCTATGAGCAAGACAGTGCGTGTGGCACTTGGGAGTTGCTGGCTGATGCGGTTTATCCGGGGGGTGTTGCGGCCATTAAAAAAGTGGGGTGGCCGCTGTCAGGGCAGATCAAACATGAGTGGGCAGAAAAGATCGGCCCTCACATGGGGCTTCATCACAACCAATCCCCCAGTTTTGGCAAGTTTCGCGACGGCCTCTCCAGGTTGATTGCACCAAAGTGAGCTGGACCACCCCCGCCGATCTGCGCGCGCAGGTGCAAAAACTGTGGGACAAGGGCGATTTGTTGCGACCTTTGGTGCAGGGTGAGGCCATGCCTGCCAAGCGTTTGAGACTGGTGGGGCCGACATCTACGGAGTTGACGGAGCGCTTTGACGCGGTGCGTGCTTGGATGGCGGACTTGCGCCAAGTCACCCTCACGCCCGTTAGTGCGACACCCAAAGTCGGTTATCGCATCACGCTGCGCGAGTTTCGGCACCGCGTGCTGGGCCATAGTGCGGTGCCTGATGAGGTGTGGCTGGACACCTTGGAGGACGCGTGCGCGTTGATTGGCAAGAGCAAGGAGGCGCGTCGTTTCGCCAGTCTGGTGCAAATGACGCAGGCGCAGTACCCGACTCTTTTTCTCGTGCTGTCTGCGTGGTTAGAAAAGCGACCCCTTACGGCGTTGGCTTTGGCCGATGAGTGGGTGCGATTGTTGGCCGTGGTGGCGTGGTTGCAATCCAACCCGCGCCCGGGCCTGTATTTGCGCCAAGTTGACCTGTCTGGCGTGGACAGCAAGTTTTTTGAGGCGCATCGGGGGGTGTTGGCAGAACTGCTGGACTTGAGCTTGCCGCCGGAGTCGATTGACCCCCGTGCCAGTGGGCTGGCTGGGTTTTGCCGCCGTTACGGCTTTCGAGACAAGCCTTTGCGCATTCGTTTTCGCGTGTTGGACCCCGACATAGCGCTGCTGCCCCAGGCGGGCGCGCAAGACATCACATTGACTCAGGCTGATTTTGAGAGGCTGGACCCGCCGGTGCGTCATGTCTTCATCACCGAAAATGAGGTCAATTTTTTGGCGTTTCCCCCGATCGCGAACAGCTGGGTCATTTTTGGCGCGGGGTACGGTTTTGAAGTGTTGGCCGGTGCCCCGTGGCTGCAGACGCGTCGCGTGCACTACTGGGGTGACCTCGATACGCACGGCTTCGCCATTCTGGACCAGTTGAGAACCCACTTGCCCCATGCCCAATCGTTGTTGATGGATCACGCCACCCTGCTGGCCCATGCCGCGCAATGGGGTACAGAGTCGCAACCCGTGTTGCGCGATTTGCCCCGCCTGAATGCAGAGGAAAGTGCGGTGTACAACGGCTTGCGCGACAACCGCTTTCGCCCCAACCTGCGCTTGGAGCAGGAGCGCATTGGCTTTGGCTGGCTACAGCAGGCGTTGGTGGCGTTGGCTTTGTGAAATGTAATGAATGAAATAGAAGGCTAGCCCATATGAATCATGAAGATACCGCTCTTATTTTTATAGTGAAACAAGCCCCATGACCGCCCAATGCGTCATGGTGCTTGGCACCACCAGCGGGGCTGGCAAAAGCTGGCTGACCACGGCGCTGTGCCGTTATTACGCCCGTCAGGGTCTCAAGGTGGCGCCATTCAAGGCGCAGAACATGAGCAACAACGCTCGGGTGGTGGCCAGCGAGAACGGGCAGGGGGAGATTGGCAGTGCCCAGTATTTCCAAGCGCTGGCCGCACAGGCCGTACCCGATGTGCGCATGAACCCCTTGCTGCTCAAACCCGAACGCGACACTCACAGCCAGGTGGTGCTGATGGGCCGCGTGGACGAGGCGCTGACCGCCATGCCGTGGCGCGGGCGCAGCCTCAAGGTGTGGCCGCAAATTGCGGCGGCGCTTGATGAGTTGATGGCCGAGAACGATGTGGTGGTGATTGAAGGCGCGGGGTCGCCTGCGGAGATCAATCTGTCCAGCAGCGACATCGTCAACATGCGGGTGGCGGTGCATGCCAACGCGGCTTGTTTGTTGGTGACCGACATTGACCGGGGCGGCGCGTTTGCGCACCTGTATGGCACTTGGGCCTTGTTGCCGCAGAGCGAGCGGGGCTTGATCAAAGGCTATGTGCTGAATAAATTTCGCGGTGATGCCAGTTTGCTCGCACCCGCGCCGCAGATGCTGCAAGACTTGACAGGTGTGCCCACCGTGGCCACGCTGCCGATGTGGTGGCAACACGGCTTGCCCGAAGAGGATGGCGTGTTTGACGACCGCAGCACAGCGGCGGGTGCCGTGACGCTCACGGTGGCGGTGATTGCCTACCCGCGCATCAGCAACCTGGACGAGTTTCAGCCGCTGAAAAATATTCAAGGTGTGCGCTTGCAGTGGGTGCGAAGCCCCTCCGAATTAGCGGGCCTGTCGCCTACCGACTGGATTATTTTGCCCGGCTCCAAGCACACCACGGGTGATTTGGCGTGGCTGCGCGCTCAGGGGCTGGATGCGGCCGTAGCGCGCCATGCCGGGCAGGGCGGCGCGGTGTTGGGGGTGTGCGGCGGCTTGCAAATGCTGGGCGAGGCGCTGATTGACTTGAACGGCATTGATGGCAACGGCCCTGGCTTGGGTTTGCTGCCGCTGGTCACGGCCTTTGATGTGGACAAAACAGTGCAGCACACCTGCACCCGGTTTGAAGCGACTGCCACGGGAGCCGCTGCGCCTTGGGCCGCCTTGGCCGGTGTTGAGGTCACCGGGTACGAGATTCACCACGGACAAACCGCCCAGCACCCGGCGATGGCCAAAGCAGGCGACATCGCGCGGCCCGTGTTGCCGGGCGGTTTGGGGTGGCAAAACGGGGCTGGCAATGTGATGGGCGTTTACTTGCATGGTCTGTTTGAAGACCCGAACGTTTTGCACGCGCTGTTTGGCGCACGCGCCATCACGTTGGAGACGGTGTTTGAGGGGCTGGCGGCCTATATCGAACAGCACTTTGAGCCGGGTGTCTTGACCTCGCTCATCTCGCCGCAATAGCCGGGGTTGAATGCCTTTTAGGCCGCTGGCCCTTGCTGTACCTGCGCAAGCAGCTATCAACGATGTAGCAATTCTTGCGCTGCAACCCCCACTCTCACCCCCAACCCCTCTCCCGCCCCGCCGGGCGGGAAAGGGGGGCCAACAGCCCTATGTGGCCGCGTGTTGGAAGTGGT
>JBAQDW010000044.1:0-3685 GCA_049286445.1 Rhodoferax sp.
GCGAGATTGCCATGGGCGTTGCGCGCAAAATCGGGCAAGGACGATTGAATGGTCACGCCCACGTCGCAATTTTTCATGCAAGCCGTGACCTTGACGTCCGGTTTGCCTCCGTTACCCAGCCCTTTGCCAGGCCACAGACCGTGGTCGGTGGTCATGCCGTTGCGGTTGGGCAGCAGGTTTTGTACGTCTGCCATATTGGTGTTGGATAGCACCAAGTCGTCTGGCACGATGCTGCCCAAATTGAGCAAATAGGCCACTACCGAATACACCTCATTGGACGTCAGTGACTTGGGCTCAGTCCAGGGCATGGCGCGGTTGATGTAGTCCCACAGCGTGGACAAGGTGGAGGCCTTCATCAGCGTGGTGCGCCCCGGGTAGCCGGTGTCGTTCAAGCGCTGAACATGGCCACTTTGGATGTCTTGCGCGGTGGTGCCGCCCACCAGCGGAGAAAAGGTTTCGTTACTCTCGCCAAACACGCCATGGCAGCTGGCGCATTTGGACTCCCACACCACCATGCCTTGTGCGACCGAACCTTTACCCGCAGGAAGCCCTTTGAAATCGGGGCGAACATCAATGTCCCACGCGGCAAGCTCTTGGGGGGTGGCGGTGCGGCCGACGCCGGGGAATGAGGTGTCAGCCAGCACGTTAAAACTGAGCAACGCCCCCCAACAGGCCAAGCTGACCACCACGCGGGTGGGCGCGCATTTAAGAGATCTGAACATTTTTCACCTCGCCGCTTTGCTGTACCAGCCAGGTCTGAATTGCGTTGTTGTGGTAAATCGACCGGGTGCCTCGCACGGCGCGCAGTTGGCGCGTGTCGGGTTGCACATAGCCGGTGTCGTCGGTGGCGCGACTCTGAATCAGGGTGGGTTGGCCGTCCCACACCCAGTCCAGGTTGAAGCGTGTCAAACACTTGCTCAACACGGGCGTTTCCAGCCGGGCCATTTGCCAGTTTTTGCCGCCGTCCACAGACACATCGACGCGCGTTACTTTGCCCCGCCCCGACCAGGCCAGGCCACTGATGTTGTAGAAACCGTTGTCCAACAGCACTTGGCCGCCCGACGGGGTGGTCACCACGCTCTTGCACTCTTGTGTGCTGGTGTACTGGCGATGCTGGCCAGACGGCATGAGGTCCACGTAGTGAATGGACTCGTCTTTGGCCGCATAAGGCTGGTCGCCCACCTCAATGCGCCGCAGGTACTTCACCCAGCTGACCCCTTGAACGCCGGGCACCACCAAGCGCAAGGGGTAGCCGTTTTCGGGGCGCAGCATTTCGCCGTTTTGCCCATACGCCACGATGACCTCGCCGCTCTCCACCAATTCCATGGGAATGGTGCGGGTCATGGAGGAGCCGTCAGCCCCTTCTGCCAGCACATAGCGGGCGCGTTTGTAGTCCACGCCCGCCCGGTCCAGCAAAAGCTTGAGCGGCACGCCGGTGAATTCACTGCAGCTGAGCATGCCGTGGGTGTATTGGCAGGTCGGAACGGCCACGTTGCCCCACTCCATACCGGTGTTGGCGCCACATTCAATGAAGTGAAAGCGACTCACCGAGGGCAGGCGCATGAGTTCGTCCATGGAAAAAACCAGTGGCGTGCGCATGATTTTTTCGTCGGAGCCGTTGAGCATCAGCCGGTGCTGGGTGGGGTCAATGTCCCACCAACCTTGGTGGTGCCGCTCAAAGTGCAACCCGCTGGGGGTCACGATGCCAAACAGCGACTGCAAAGGGGCAAACGAGACCGAGGCTTGCGTGGTTTGGGTCAGGCCCGGGCTGGGGCGGCGTTGCACATTGGCCTCAAACTTGGAGGGCTTGCCGTACTCGTCATTGGCCACCGGACGACCCAAGCCGCGCGAGTGCTCCGGCAGGGTGAGGATATTGGGGTCACCGGCACCGAGGGGCGTAGCGCCCGCCTGCGCCATCACCGGTGCAGCAACGGCCATGCTCGCCGTGGCAAAGGCTTTTCGCAAAAAGTCCCGCCGCGCAGTGGCGGGCGCTTTGAAAACATGCTGAACGTCTTGGGGCTTGAGAAAATTCTCAGGCGCCTTGAGCAGCCGTCCAAATTGCGAATTTTCTGAATTTAACTTATTCATGGTCGCTAATATAAATGCCCACTGATATTTGGTAATAGGTGCAAACCCTGCAGCCGGTGCGCTGCGCTACAGTGCGCGCATGCAATTCCCTCTCATTCCGCAAGACGCAACGCAGGTGGTGCTTTGGGGCGGGCTGGTGCTGGGGTTTGCGCTGGGGGCGATCGCCCAGGTGTCGCGCTTTTGCACCATGGGGGCGCTGGCGGACTGGTTTGCCTACCGGGGCACCCGCCGTTTGATGACGTGGGTGCTGGCGGTGCTGGTGGCCGCGGTGGGTGCCTTGGTTTTAGTGGCGTTTGGGCTGCTGGATGCCACCCAAACGCTGGCTTGGAGCCCCCGGCTGCTGTGGCTGTCTTACTTGGTGGGGGGCACGCTGTTTGGCTTTGGCATGGTGCTGGCTTCGGGTTGCCCGCAGCGCAATTTGGTTCGGCTGGGCAGCGGCAGTTTGAAAGCGCTGGTGGTGCTGTTGGTGGCCGGCCTCACGGCCCAAATGACCTTGCGCGGCGTGCTGTCTGAAGTACGGGTGAACTGGCTGGAGCCGGCAAGCCTGATGCTGGCGGGGCCACAAGACGCAGGCTCACTGTTGGCGCACGGGGTGGGGGGGAGTGCCGCGATTCTGCGCTGGGCGGTGCTGGCCGCCATACTTGCATTGGCAGCGCCATGGGGGTGGAAGCACCGCCACAGCATGGATCCAGGCCAATGGCTGGCAGGCGCAGGCATTGGGCTGCTGGTGGTTATGGCTTGGTGGCTGACCGGGCATTTGGGCTACATTCCCGAGCACCCCGAAACGCTGGAGGCCGTCTGGGCGGGCACCTACTCGCACCGGCCAGAGGCGTTCACGTTTGTCGCGCCGCTCGCCCACAGTTTGGATTTACTCACCCTGTGGACTGACCGCAACACCGTGCTGAGTTACGGCGTCATGGTCACCTTGGGCACTGTGCTGGGCAGTGCGGCACTGGCGTTGGCGCGCCATGAATTTCGCGTTGAATCCTTTCATAACGCCCGAGACTTGGGGCAGCATTTACTGGGCGGTGCCTTGATGGGGTTTGGCGGCGTGACCGCCATGGGTTGCTCGATTGGCCAAGGGCTGAGCGGCTTGTCGCTGCTGTCAGCAGGGGCGTTTCTGGCCGTTGCGGGCATTGTCTTTGGCACCTGGCTGGCGCTGCATTTTCAAACCTGGCAAATGACACGCGACGACCGTCGAGCATCGTGACTGATGGATGATGGATGCTTGCTGACTGTGGCAACGTGGCGCATCACTTTGTATAAGAAAAAGGGTTCTACCCCATACCCCACCTGCGCAAGGCGCTATCAATTTTGAATAGTATGGCGTGGGGGAAATGCTCGCTCTGATGCGTCTAAATCGCCTTGCGACCCAGCAGGCCACCCAAGCGGCGCACCAACCACTTGGGCGTCGCACGGGAGGCCATCATGGCGGCGTGGTTGACCGCACCGGGCACACAAATCGCCTCCCCTCGCATGCAAGCAGCAAAACCTTGGCTGGCCACCTGCTCAGCGTCCCCCACCAGAAAACCAGGCAATTGGCCGAGCTTGCCATTGGCGTCTGCCGCTTGGGTCAACATGGCGGTCGCGGTGATAC
>JBAQDW010000045.1:0-12215 GCA_049286445.1 Rhodoferax sp.
GCGGCGCGGCGGGCTGAATTTCCCGCACGCTTTCAGTTAATTGGTGCGATGAACCCGTGTCCGTGTGGCTATTTGGGTTCTACCCAACGGGCATGTCGCTGCTCGCCCGATCAGGTGGCGCGTTACCAAGGCAAGTTGAGTGGTCCGCTGATGGACCGCATTGACCTGCATGTCGAGGTGCCCGCTGTGCAGGCCGCCGAGTTGCTGCAGGCTGCACCGGGCGAGTCCAGCGGGTTGATTCGGGCGCGCTGCACCCAAGCCAGAGCACTGGCGGTGCAGCGCCAGGGCAAGTCCAATCATGATTTACAGGGCCAAGAGATTGACACCCATGTCCTGCTTGACGAAGCTGCTGTCAAATTTTTGAATGTGGCAGCGGCCCGTTTAGGCTGGTCGGGGCGAAGCACCCACCGGGCTTTGAAAGTGGCACGCACCATTGCAGACTTGGCTGGCACTGAGACCACGCAAGTGGCTCACGTGGCTGAGGCCATGCAGTACCGGCGCACGGCTCGCGCCAGCCTTTGAATCGATTCGAATGGTTTTGTCCCTCGGCAATACCAAGCGCCGCTCAGCGGGAGAGGCGACTAACCCGGGGCTTTTGGGCGGCAGGCAACAAACCGGCAAACAAAGCCGTCACCCGGTCTAGCCTGGCGTGCGCTTCGTTTTCGCCCAAGTGGTGTGCCAAAAGAATCAGTATGTCGGAGCGCAAGTACCACAACGATTGAATATCGGGCGCATAAAGTACACGCCTCCCAATCTGGGCTTGATCAGGGCAAGAAGGCGTCCCTTGGAAACAATCCAGCATCGCTTGCCTAATTTCTTGCACCCGCACGGCGGAGGACTGCGCAGGGGGCGCCTCACCAAACAGGCTCAGAAAGCTGGTTACAAATTTTGAACTTTTCCAACTCATGGATTTCAGGGCCGCCTTCGGTTAATGGACCGCAACTGGTACGGCATGACAATTTTTACTACGGTAAATCGGTGAGAGGCGCATTCATTGACGCCAGGCTTATGATTTCATTGGTATTTGAAATGGTTTACCAATGAATACTTTTTCTATTTGAAAGCATAGCGGACTGTGTTGACGCCACCAAGGACTTTTAACAAAATGACACATCTGAGGTGACGTCTTCTCGTGATTGAACCCGCGCATGCTCATGACCGCCGCCTTGTCGCGTGGCTGTCGCTGGCCCAGCTGATCAGTTGGGGCAGCCTGTTCTACGCCTTTGCACTGCTCATGGAGCCCGTGGAGCGAACGTTGGGACTGAGCCGAGTGCAGTCGTCACTGGCCTTCAGTCTGGCGCTGCTGGTTGAAGGGTTGGTGGCCTACCCTGTAGGGCGTTGGATTGACCAAGGCCATGAGCGGGTGGTGATCACTGTTGGCTCTGTTGCCGCTGCGGTAGGTTTGGCTTGGCACAGCCAGATTAGCAGCCTTGCCGGCTTTTATGCCGTGTGGGCTTGGCTGGGTGCTGCCATGGCGGCCATCTTGTACGCCCCCGTTTTTTCGGTGGTGACGCGTCGTTTTCCCCATGACTTTCGTCGCGCCATCATCACGCTCACTTTTTTGGGGGGCCTGGCAAGCACCGTGTTCATTCCTCTGACTGCCAGTCTGATCCATGGTTTGGGGTGGCGACAGGCGTTGATGTGGCTGGCCCTAACGCATTTGGTGGTGTGTGCGCCGCTGCATTTTTATTGTCTGCGCCATGCGCCACCTGCCGTGAAAGTCAAGTCCGTGTCAGGCAGCGCGTTGCCCAATCAGCTTTCACACCATGTGTTGAGCGCGCCGTTTTTTCTTATTGCCGTATTTATCGTGTTGATGATGGGCGTGACCGTCGCTCTGCCTGCCCACATGATCAGCTTGCTGCGTGAGAACGGATTGGAAGAGACCTGGGTGATCGCCATCCCCGCCAGCATTGGTGCCATACAGGTGTTGGGCCGGGTGCTGCTGTACTTATTTGAGCGCCATCTGGACCTGCATCTGGCCAATCGGCTGATTCCCTGTTTGATTCCTTTGGGTTTATTGGCCCTGCTGGCTGCTCCGTGGATGGGGCATTGGCATGTTGCGATGGTCTTGTTGTTTGTTGGCTTGTACGGGCTGGGCAATGGCTTGCTCACCATCGTCAAAGGCACGGCCATGGCTCAGTATGTGAGCCGAGATCATGTGGCCAGTTTGAATGGTGCGTTGGGCGTGCCATTGGCCCTGGTCCGGGCCGCTGCGCCGCTGCTTTTGGGGGTGCTCTGGTCGGAGCAGGCGGGTTACACCCAAGGGCTTTGGATGCTGCTGGGTTTCAGCGTGCTGGGTACAGCAGCCTTGGCACTGGCGCAGCGCTTGTCGCTGCGCCGCGCCTAATTCCAACTCCCTATCAATAGGATCTGTGGTTGCTTCGCTTTGCCGTGCGTCTGCACGGTCTGCGGCTTCATGCCCAAGCTCCTGTCGATCTGAAAATGGAACAAGGCCCGTGGGATTTACAGGTTGGGTGCCAGCAAGCGTTGCAGTTCTTTCTCGTTCATCTCGCGCCGGGCAGCCAAGTCTTTGAGCTGATCGTCTCCAATTTTCCCCACGCTGAAGTAAGTGCTGTCGGGGTGACCCAGGTAGAAGCCACTCACGCTGGCCGCCGGCGTCATGGCCAGGCTCTCTGTCACCGCCATGCCAATGTCGTCGCACTGCAACAGCTCAAACATGTCCTTCTTCACGCTGTGGTCAGGGCACGCCGGGTAGCCGGGTGCCGGGCGAATGCCTTTGTATTGCTCTGCAATCAGCGCCTCAGGCGTCAAGGCTTCACTGGGTGCGTAGCCCCACAAGTCGGTTCGCACCCGGTGGTGCAAACACTCTGCAAACGCCTCGGCCAAGCGGTCTGCGAGGGACTTGAGCATGATGGCTGAATAGTCGTCCAAGTCGTCAATGAACTGCTTCTCTTTCTTCTCCACACCCAAGCCAGCCGTGACCGCAAACATGCCCGCATAGTCGCCGCAGACGCCTTTGGGGGCCACAAAGTCAGCCAAACAGCGGCTGGGACGCATGACGCCGTCAATGACGTGTTTCTCGGTTTGCTGGCGCAGTCCGTACCACGTCAGGGCGACTTCGCTGCGGGTTTCATCGGTATAGAACTCAATGTCATCGTCGTTCACCCTATTGGCCGGATAAATGCCAATCACCGCATTGGCAGTGAGCCAGCGGCCTGCGATGATGCGTTTGAGCATGCGCTGCGCATCGGAATAGACGCGCACCGCTTCGGTGCCCACCACTTCATCTTTCAAAATGGCGGGAAACGGTCCCGCCAAGTCCCACGTCTGAAAAAACGGACCCCAGTCGATGTACTTGGCCAGCTCAGTCAGGTCAAAGTTCTTGAACACACGGCGACCGATAAATTTGGGCTGAGTGGGTTGGTAATGCGTCCAGTCCACCGGCGTTTTGTTGGCGCGGGCCTTGGCCAGCGGCCACATCGGGACCTGCTTTTTATTGGCATGTTGGTGGCGAACTTTGTCGTAGTCGGCGTTCAACTCGCTGATGTACTGTGCCGCTTGGTCGGACAGCAACCCTTGGGCAACACTCACGCTGCGGGAAGCATCCGGCACGTAAACCACGGGCCCTTCGTAGTGCGGTGCAATTTTGACTGCCGTATGCACCCGGCTACAGGTGGCACCGCCAATCAGTAGCGGAATTTTTTTGACGCGAAAGTGGTCGTCCTTTTGCATCTCGCCCGCCACATATTGCATCTCCTCCAGACTCGGCGTGATCAGTCCTGACAAACCGACGATGTCGGCCCCCTCCAACTTGGCGCGGGCCAAAATTTCGTGACACGGCACCATCACGCCCATGTTCACCACTTCAAAGTTGTTGCACTGCAAAACGACAGTGACAATGTTTTTACCAATGTCGTGCACGTCACCTTTCACGGTGGCAATCACAATTTTGCCGCGCGCTTTGGTCTCCGCACCCGCGTCCGCCATGGCGGCTTTTTCAGCTTCAATGTAAGGCAATAAATGCGCCACCGCGCTCTTCATCACGCGCGCACTTTTCACAACCTGCGGCAAAAACATCTTGCCTTGTCCAAACAGGTCGCCCACGACGTTCATGCCGTCCATGAGTGGCCCCTCAATCACGTGCAGGGGGCGTCCCCCTTTGGCCACGATCACCTGATAAGCCTCTTCGGTGTCATCCACAATAAAGTCAGTGATGCCGTGCACCAGCGCATGCGACAGGCGTTGCGCCACTGTCACCGGCGCCTCGGCGGTCCCTCGCCATTCCAGGCGTTTGCTCTCGTCTTTGGCGCCACTTTTGGCGGTTTCGGCGATCTCCACCAAACGCTCACCCGCGTCATCGCGGCGGTTTAACACCACGTCTTCGACGCGCTCGCGCAGCTCGGGTTCCAAGTCGTCGTACACGCCCACCATGCCCGCGTTCACAATGCCCATGTCCATGCCCGCCGCAATGGCGTGGTACAGAAACACGGTGTGAATGGCTTCACGCACCGGGTCATTGCCACGGAAACTAAAGGACACGTTGGACACCCCGCCGGACACCTTGGCACCGGGCAAGTTCTGCTTGATCCAGCGGGTGGCGTTGATGAAATCCACCGCGTAGTTGTTGTGCTCTTCAATGCCGGTGGCAATGGCAAAGATGTTGGGATCGAAAATGATGTCTTCGGGTGGAAAGTCCACCTCGTCCACCAAAATGCGGTAGGCGCGCTCGCAAATTTGGATCTTGCGCTCAAACGTGTCCGCCTGGCCTTGCTCGTCAAACGCCATCACGACCGCGGCGGCACCATAACGACGCAAGAGCTTGGCCTGGTGTTTGAAAGCGTCCACGCCTTCTTTCATGCTGATGGAGTTGACCACGGCTTTGCCCTGCACACAGCGCAGGCCCGCTTCAATGATGCTCCATTTGGAGGAGTCAATCATGATGGGCACACGGGAAATATCGGGCTCAGAGGCAATCAGCTTCAGAAAGCGAACCATGGCGGCTTGGCTGTCCAGCATGGCTTCGTCCATGTTGATGTCGATGATTTGGGCCCCGTTTTCGACTTGCTGGCGCGCCACGCTCAGCGCCTGCTCGTACTCGCCGTTCAAAATCATGCGCGCAAAGGCTTTGGAACCGGTGACATTGGTGCGTTCCCCAATGTTCACAAACAACGAATCTTTGCCAATGCTGACCGGCTCCAGGCCGGAGAGTTTCATGGGGGGAACGAGAATTTCAGACATGCGGCTCACCTGTGAATAGTAAATTTCAGGTGAGCGTCGTTGGGAATCTCCAAGCCTGACAGATCGGCTGACCTGCTGCAACGCTCCTTGGAAGGTCGCTATTTTAAGGTGATTGCCGAAAAACAGGTCTCGGTGAGGGGTTGGTGCTAAAAATCCCCCCGGTTTCGAAGACGCCAAGCGTCCCGTAAGGAAGTGGGCCTAAGCTGAAGGCTTACCTTTTCGGTGGGTGAAAAGGCTATCCCATATAGTGGCACGATAAATTCTCCACCTATTTTCCAGAGGACGACGCACATGACCGGTTCAAAAATTATTTACACCCTCACCGATGAGGCGCCATTGCTGGCGACCTACTCGTTTTTGCCCGTTGTTCGGACGTTTGCCGCACCCGCAGGCATTGACATTGAAGAGAGCGATATTTCCGTGGCAGCGCGGGTGTTGGCCGAATTCCCCGAGCAGTTGACGGACGCTCAAAAAGTGCCCAACACGCTGGCCGAGCTGGGCAAGAAAACCTTGCTCCCAGAGACCAACATCATCAAGCTGCCCAACATCAGCGCCTCGGTGGGGCAGTTGATTGCTTGCATTCGCGAGTTGCAGGGCAAGGGCTACGCGATTCCTGATTTTCCGGAAGACCCCAAGACAGATGAAGACAAGGCGGTGCGTGCGCGCTATGCCAAGTGCATCGGCAGTGCGGTGAACCCGGTGCTGCGTGAAGGCAACTCTGACCGCCGCGCCCCCAAGGCGGTGAAGGAGTATGCGCGCAAGAACCCGCATTCGATGGCCCCTTGGAGCCAGGCCTCTCGCTCCCACGTTTCGCACATGCACAACGGTGACTTCTACCATGGTGAAAAGTCCATGACACTGGCCAAGGCCCGCGATGTCAAGATGGAACTGACCACCACCAGCGGCAAAACGCTGGTGCTCAAGCCCAAGGTGTCGCTGCTGGCGGGCGAGATCATTGACAGCATGTTCATGAGCAAGAAAGAGCTCGTCGCCTTCTACGAGAAAGAAATTGACGACGCCTACCAAACCGGCGTCATGTTCTCTTTGCACGTCAAGGCCACCATGATGAAGGTGTCGCACCCCATCGTGTTTGGTCACTGCGTGAAGATTTTCTACAAAGACGCGTTTGCCAAGCACGGCGCTTTGTTTGATGAAATTGGCGTGAACGTGAACAACGGCATGGCCAATCTGTTTGACAAGATCGCCACGTTGCCGCAATCGACCCGCGAAGAGATTCAGGCCGACTTGCACGCCTGCCACGCCAACCGCCCCGAGCTGGCCATGGTCGATTCCGCCAAAGGCATCACCAACTTCCACTCGCCCAACGACATCATTGTGGACGCCTCCATGCCCGCCATGATTCGCAACGGCGGCAAGATGTGGGGCGCCGATGGCCGCCTGAAAGACGTGAAAGCCGTCATGCCCGAGTCCACCTTTGCCCGGATTTACCAGGAGATGATCAACTTCTGCAAATGGCATGGCAACTTTGACCCCAAGACCATGGGCACGGTACCCAACGTGGGCTTGATGGCCCAACAGGCCGAAGAATACGGCTCGCACGACAAGACCTTTGAAGTGGCTGAAGGGGGCGTTGCCAACATCGTTGACCTTGAAACAGGTGAAGTGTTGTTGTCACAAACGGTTGAGGCGGGCGACATCTGGCGCATGTGCCAGGTCAAGGACGCACCGATTCGGGACTGGGTCAAACTGGCCGTGAACCGGGCGCGCAACTCGGGCATGCCGGCGGTGTTCTGGCTGGACCCGTACCGTCCACACGAGGCTGAGTTGATCAAAAAGGTGCAAAGCTACCTCAAAGAGCACGACACCACGGGTCTGGACATCCAGATCATGTCGCAGGTGCGCGCCATGCGCTTCACTTTGGAGCGGGTGAACCGCGGTTTGGACACGATCTCTGTCACCGGCAACATCTTGCGCGATTACCTGACCGACCTGTTCCCGATCATGGAGCTGGGCACCAGCGCCAAGATGCTTTCCATCGTGCCCTTGATGGCCGGTGGCGGCATGTTTGAGACGGGTGCCGGTGGCTCCGCCCCCAAGCATGTGAAGCAGTTGGTGGAAGAAAATCACTTGCGCTGGGATTCGCTGGGTGAGTTTTTGGCGTTGGCGGTGTCGATGGAAGACTTGGGCCAGAAAACCGGCAACACCAAGGCCACGATTTTGGCCAAAACGCTGGATGAGGCCACAGGGCAATTGCTGGACCACAACAAAGGTCCTTTTACCCGCACGGGTGAACTGGACAACCGGGGCAGCCACTTCTATTTGGCCATGTACTGGGCACAGGCGCTGGCCGCACAAACCGAAGACAAAGCGCTGCAAGCGCACTTTGCCCCTTTGGCAAAGTCACTGGCAGCGGGCGAGCAGCAGATCGTGGCTGAATTGAAAGCAGTGCAAGGCAAACCAGTGGATATTGGCGGTTACTACCTCGCAGACCCCGCCAAGCTGGCCACCATCATGCGACCCAGCGCCACTTTCAACGCAGCTTTAGCGGCCGCACAAGGTTAATTGCGTCTGGGGTTTTGTCGGTGTTTGCGCACCGATGGAACGTTAAAAAAGGGCAGAAGGAGTGAATCCTTCTGCCCTTTTTTGGGTGTATTCAGTCCCGCCTGGTCTGGTCTCGTCTCGCAGGCCTTAGGTGAATGGCCGTTACTTAATCGGGCGACGCTTTCGACTCACCCAACCTGCCATTGCGGTGTTGAAAGTCACTTTAAAAGTTGGCGGCTTACGGTGAACGCATCCCTTTTCCCGCCTGGGGGGTGACGTGGGGATTGCAGCGCAAGAATTGCTATATTTTTTGTAGCTTCTTGCGCAGATCCTATAAGGGCTAGCGGCTCAAAAGTCATGCAAAGGCCTTGCGGAACTAGGTTGCAGAAACTTCAAGGTCTTGTTCATTCCCCCCCTCTCCCCCAACCCCTCTCCACCCCCGCCGGGGGGATCAGGGGAGCTCAACAGCCATATTCGGCCAACGCTTTGTCTGGGGTGGCGTTCACGCGCAACGGCCAACATTCAAACCTGCCGGGAACCACGTGAGCTTGGAACCACACTGACGCTGCCTGTGTTCATTTTGAAGGTTGGCGGCTCACATTGAACTCACCACCTTTAGAAACGCGGCCAAATGCGGCTGTTAAAGGCCGCTTTGAAGGTTGGCGGTTCACGGTGAACTCATCCCCTCCCAACACGCGGCCACATAGGGCTGTTGGCCCCCCTTTCCCGCCCGGCGGGGCGGGAGAGGGGTTGGGGGTGAGAGTGGGGGTTGCAGCGCAAGAATTGCTATACCGTTGATAGCTGCTTGCGCAGGTACAACAAGGGATAGAGGCCGAAAACACCTATCAGCCTGAACGCATGAGGTCGCTAAAACCACACGCTTAACGGTCAACGGTTAAGCAAGTGCCATTCACCTGTCGTCCACGGTGCGACTGCGCAAGCAGCTCTTTTTTTATAGCAAAAAACGCAGCTGGCCGTTAATTCAAACTCTGTTCAAACTCAATTCAGCTTCATCCCCGCCACCAGTTGGGTCACGTTGTGCCGCATCATTTTCAGGTACGTGCTGCCCGGCTGGGTGGGCGCTGAGAGCGCGTCGGCACACAGGCGGGCGCCCACGGTGGCTCCGGCGTCGTGGCTGAGTTGGGCGATCAGTTTTGGGTTGCTCATGTTGTCCACAAAAACGGCACGGATCTTTTCGCTCTGGATTTGCCGGATGAGCGTGGCGACTTCTTTCGCACTGGGCTCTGCCTCGGTGTTGACGCCCTGAGGAGCCAAAAACGTGATGCCGTACTGCGCCGCAAAGTAGCCAAACGCGTCATGTGAGGTGATGACCTTGCGTTTGGCTGGGGGAAGGGTTGCAACCTGCTCCTTGGCCCAGGTGTCCAAGCTTTGCAGTTCTTTGACATAGGCATCGGCGTTGGACTGAAAGAGAGTGGCACCGGCGGGATCTGCTTTGGCCAAGCCAGCAGCAATGTTGCGCACATAGAGCACCACGTTTTGGGGGTTTTGCCAAGCGTGGGGGTCGGTCTCGGCATGGTGGCCATGGCCTTTTTCGGCTTGCATGGGCCGCGCTTTCACGCCGCTGGCGGCGACCACGGTGGCGCCTTGGTAGCCTGCGGATTGGATGAGCTTTTTGGCCCACGGCTCAAACCCGAGGCCGTTGATGACCACCAGTTGGGACGACAGCACCGTCTTGGCATCGCTTGGGCGGGCCTCAAACACATGCGCATCTTCATCGGGGCCGACCAGCGTGGTCACGGCGACGCGGTCCCCACCAACCACCTGCACCAAGTCGCCCAAAATGCTGAAAGTAGCGGTGACCGGCAGGGGCGTGGCGGCGAATGCGGGGTTGCCCAGCAGCGCCAACAGGGTGGCGCTGGCTAATAAAAGACGGCGAGGCAATGCAGGGCGTGGGGCGAGGTGGGTCATGGGCTATCTTTCAAACAGTGAGAGAAGGGTCAAAACGAGGGCGTCAAGCGACGCGGTGTGAGCGGGCCCACCGGCGCAGCAGTCCCCCACTGGGCGCCAGCACCAAGGAGACGGCATACAGCGCTCCGGCGCAGCCGATGATGGTGGGGCCCGACGGCGTGTCAAAGTGGTACGACAACAGCAAGCCCGCCACACCGGCCACGGCGGCCTGCGCAGCGGCATTGACCAGTTGGGCGGCGAGGCTGTCGTGCCACAGCCGTGCGCTCACGGCGGGCAGCATCATCAACCCCACGGCCATCAGCGTGCCCAGGGTCTGAAAAACTGCCACCAGGTTCAGCACCACCAGCATCAAAAAACCTTGTTGCCAGCACCACGACGGCAGCCCGTGGCGGTGCGCGTTCATGAACACCGGGTCAAACGTTTCCAGCACCAGGCCCCGGTACATCAGCGCCAGCGCCAGCACGCTGACCGTGGCCACGCCGGCCACCAGCAGCAGGCCGCCGGTGTCCACGCCCAGCGCGCTGCCAAACAAAATGTGCAGCAAATCCAGCTGGGTGCCATGGCGGGCGATCAAGGTGACACCCAAGGCCAGCGCCACCAAGTAGAGGGCCGCCAAACTCGCGTCTTCTTTCAAGGCCGTGAAGCGGCTCACCGCACCGGCGAGGCCCGCCACCACCATGCCGGCCAGCACACCGCCCAGCGCCATGGCGGTGAGCGACAGGCCGCCCACCAGGTAGCCAATGGCCACGCCCGGCAACACGGCATGGCTCAGCGCATCGCCCAACAAGCTCATGCGGCGCAGCGTCAAAAACACACCCAAGGGCGCGGCACTGAGCGCCAGCGCCAGCGTGGCCACCAGCGCGCGGCGCATGAAGACGAATTCTGCAAACGGGGCAAACAAGGCGTCCCACACGGCAGTCAACAAGGGGTCCATGGCGGTGCTACTCGGCGCCGGCTAGGCGCTGCGCCAGCAACGTGTCAAACGCGGGGCCGTTGCGTTCGCCATTGGCATCACACAGGGCGGCGGCCTCGTCCCAGGCTTCGGCCATGGCGCTGGCGCGCTGCAAGTTGGCAGGGGTGAGGACCTCGGCGGTGGCACCCCAGGCGATGCATTCATGCGCCAACAAGAGTGTTTGCGCAAAGTGCGCGTGCACCTGCGCGTGGTCGTGCAGCACCGCCACCACCGTGCGGCCTTGGCGGTGCCACTGTTGCACCAGGGTCAGCAGCTTGGTGGTGGTTTTGCTGTCCACCGCGTTGAAGGGCTCGTCGAGCAAGATGATGTCAGCGTCTTGCACCAAAAGGCGGGCAAACAGCGCGCGCTGCAACTGCCCGCTCGACAGAGTGCCCACCGGGCGGTGCTCGAACCCCTGCAAGCCCACCGTGTGCAAAGCGGCATCCACCTGCGCCAGCATCGGCGCGCTGGCCCGGCCCCACGCCCCGGTTTGCGCCCACAGGCCCATGAGCACGCAGTCACGCACCGCCAGTGGAAAGCTGCGGTCCAACTCGCTGTGTTGCGGCAGATAAGCCAAGCGCAGACCGGGGGCGCGTGACACTTTGGAATGGCGGTCCACCGGCACCAAGGCCGCCAGGCTTTTGAGCAGCGTGCTTTTGCCCGCGCCATTGGGGCCGATCACGGCGGTCAAAGAGCCGCGCGCAAACTGGCCGCTGACGTGGTGCAGCGCGGGGTGCTGGCGGTAGCTGACCGTGAGGTTTTCCAGCGTGAGCGCCGCCTGGTTTGGGCTGACCGCAGACGCGCCTGCAAAAGGTGCTGTCGTGACTTTCATAAGGGTGCCACGGTGGTCATCGCCCAAGCCACGGCCACCCACAGCAGCACCAGTGCCGGGGCAACCGCCAAAGCGCGCCCCCACGCCGGCCACGCCAACACGCTCGACCTCGTTCGATGGGGTGAAGAGGACGCTGGGGATGGCGTCGGCGTTGGCGTGACGGTCTCTGCCAAGTGACTTTTTGGCAAGGGAGCAGCGGGCACAGCAGACGAGCGGTTCAGCCGGTCAAACACAGGGACGAGGGGGGTCAAGTTCACAAACTCCATTCAGTGAAGCCTGGTTAATGCAACCAGATGGCGATATAGTTTACTGCAACTCAATTGCAATTAATGAACTAACGCCACTCAATGGCATTTATTTTTTAAGCAAACGGCGCCGGATTCGAAGCCAAAGCAGCGCCCTGGACCTGTTTTTTTCTACTTTAGTGGTCTGGAAAGCGGGCTCGTGGTGCAGCGTTAAGCGTGCGGTGTCAGCGACCGCCTGCGCTCATGGATGATGGGTGTTTTCGGCCTATAACCCTTGCTGCATTTGCGTAAGCAGCTATCAACGGTATAGCAATTCTTGCGCTGCAACCCCCACTCTCACCCCCAACCCCTCTCTCGCCCCGCCGGGCGAGAAAGGGGGGCCAACAGCCCTATGTGGCCGCGTGTTGGAAGTGGATGAGTTCACCGTGAGCCGCCAACTTTCAAAGTGAACACAGACAGCGTCAGTGGCGCCCCACACTCACGCGGTTCCCGGCGAGTTTGAAGGTTGGCGTCTGCACGTGAACGCCACCCCAGACAAAGCGTTGGCCACATACGG
>JBAQDW010000046.1:0-2811 GCA_049286445.1 Rhodoferax sp.
GACTGGGTTCGCGCCGAGTTGCTCATTCACCCCAAGCTGGTGCTCATGGGGGACTACAACATCACCTTCGACGACGCCGACGTGTGGGACCCCGTGGGTTTGCAAGACACTATTCATTGCACTGAAGAGGAGCGCTACCACCTGCGCGCCCTGATTGCCCTGGGCTTGCACGACGCCTACCGTTTGTTCCCCCAAGAAGACAAGAGCTTTTCGTGGTGGGACTACCGAGACTTTGGTTTCCGCCGCAACCGGGGCATGCGAATTGACCACATTTTGATCAGCGACGCCCTCAAACCCCTGGCAACCGCTTGCGTCATTGACAAAACACCCCGCAAAAACGAGCGCCCCAGTGACCACGCGCCGGTGGTCGTGGACATTCAACTACCCTAATTGAAACGCCAACTGGGCGGCCAGGCCCTCATCACCCGGTCTGTTCGCCCTAAATCACCCAGAGTTCCCCTCTGCAGAGCCTTTACAGCGCTGAGGCGTTGCTTGAAACTCGCCCACTGGAGGCGAAAAAGAACAAGGGGCAGCCAGAACACCGCCCTAGAATGCAAGCGTTGATCCACCCCGTGCTGCGTTTCAAACGCACCGCCTACCAGGATTTCGCCATGCTCCGTCGCCTCTTTTCAGCCCTCGCCGTCATCAGCCTGTTTCTGACCCTCGGTGTCAGCACCGCACAGTCCCAGGAGCGCATTGGCGTGTTGCTACTGCATGGTAAAAACCCGGGCAGCAACCTTGATCCGAATTCTGGCGCGCTGAAGGGCCTCTACGAGCAACAGGGCTGGCTGGTCATCTTTCCCGACATGCCTTGGTCTCGCGCACGCTACCTGGATGGCGATCTAGACAAAGCCATGGCAGAAATGGGAGGGCACATCAAAAGCTTGCGCGACCAAGGCGCAACCAAAATTGTGATCACCGGCTTCAGCATGGGTGCGCCCGCCGCCATGGCGTATGCCGCCCGCGGTGGTGACGTGGATGCCTTGGTGCTCCTGGCGCCCGGGCATGTTCCGCTGGGGTACTACACCTACCCCACTCTCAAGATCGTACGTGAAAGCATTGACGAAGCGCGCGCATTGGTAGCGGCCGGCAAAGGCAATACCTCAGAACGCTTCAGCGACATCAACCAAGGTCGTCGCCAAGTGGTGGTGACCACGGCTGCAGACTACCTGTCGTGGTTTGACCCCACGTCCGACGCCGAAATGTCGGTCACCGCACCCCGCATCCCGGCCAACGTGGCCGTGATGACGGTCGTGGGTGAAAAAGACCCGCTTTTCAGCCATGTCAAGGCCTACTTTGTTGACAAATTGCCAATGAATCCAAAAAACAGTTATCTGGAGGTCACGGGGGGTCACCTTGACACGCCACGGGTGTCCAGCGACGCCTTGGTGGCGTGGATCAAGCGCACTTTCGGCCCCTGAACACTCTGTCAGCCCCCCTCGGTTGAACGGTTTCTCACCGTTAAAGGTGCCACAAAGCGCTTCCACTGACGCAATCAAATGGGGGGTTATTCCAACTCGATATCAATAGGCTCTGTTGTTGCTTCGCCTTGCCGTGCGTCTGCACTGTCTGCGGCTTCGCGCCTAAGCTCCTATCGATCTGAAAATGGAATTAGTGCCCGGTGGGGCGGTGCGGCCCACGACGCCAAAAGCGCCACATCAGGGGTTTGACGCTCAAGCCATGCACGAGGATAGACAGCGTGATGACGATCAGCGTGAGCTCAAAGAGCCGCAAAGCCAAAGGTTCTGGCAAGCCGTGTTGGATGGCGTACATCAGGTAATACAGTGAGCCGATGCCCCGCACGCCAAACCAGGCGGTCATGGACCGTATGCGCCACGGGGCACCGGTGCCCACCAAGGCCAGCAGCACGCTGACCGGACGCGCGATCACAAACAAAAACAGCGCCAGTCCGACCGCTTGCCAGCTCCACGACGTTAAAAACAACATGCCGCCCACCAGCATGACCAGCACCAATTCTGACAGCCGCTCCAGGTGTTCTTTGAAAATAAGCGACCCGCGGCTGACGGAACCCAGTGCCTGCGCCTCCCCATGGCTGGATTCAGAATGGTCCTCTGCGGGGAGTGGGGTTGGCGCAGCAACCGGCTCTACGTTTTCAGTGAGCGGTGGGTTCTTTTTGGCCAGTTTCAGTTCGGTTTGCCGCAGTGCAATGGCTGCAGTGAAGACGGCCAAAAAACCCCACGCGTTCAGCATCACCGTGACGCCATAGACCACACCAATGAGCCCCAGGCCTAAAAAGTCGTCCAGCAGTTCATGGGGTTGAGGGGCGCGTCTCAGTTTCAAGCCGAGATAGGCCAGCGCCATGCCAGCAAAAGCGCCAATCGCAATGCCTGCCACGGTGGCCCACACCACATCCACGAGCACCCAACGCCATCCAAAGTCACCCAGCTCATGCAAGCCCAGTAAACCGAGGCCCAACATGACAAACGGAAACGCGCTGCCATCGTTCATGCCGGCCTCGCAAGTCAGGGTAAAGCGCAGTTTGTCGGTGTCGCCTGGGTGGCGAATTTGCACATCGGTGGCCAACACAGGATCGGTGGGCGCTAACAGGGCACCCAGCAAAATGCCAGCCCCCAGCGGAAGACCCAGCAAATAAAAGGCAAACGCGGCCACCATGGCCACGGTCAGGACCATGGACACGGTGGCCAATAAGAGGGGCGTGCGCCACCGGGTCCAGTTAAAAGGGACCGGCATTTTGACGCCCGCTGAAAACAACGAGATCAGCACCGCCACTTCGGTCAACGCTTCTAACAGCGCAGACTCTTTGAGCGGATTGAAGTGAAAAAGGTTGAG
>JBAQDW010000047.1:0-10795 GCA_049286445.1 Rhodoferax sp.
TGTAGAAGTAACTGGCCAAGCCAAACTCGGTGTTGTTGGCAGCGGCCACCACTTCGTCCTCGGTTTTGAACTTGAACACCGGTGCAAACGGGCCAAAGGTTTCTTCGGTGGCGCACAGCATGTCAGCCGTGGCATCGGCTACCAGTGTGGGCTCAAAGAACTGGCCGGACAAGCGCTTGCCGCCCACCAGCACCCGCGCCCCTTTGGCTAGCGCATCGTCCACATGGCGCTGCACCTTGACCAGGGCCGCCTCTTCAATCATTGGCCCTTGGTTCACGCCTTCGTCAAAGCCATTGCCCACCTTGGCGGTGCGCACTTTGGCGGCAAACTTTTCCACAAACTCGTCGTACACGCCTTCTTGCACGTAAAAGCGGTTGGAGCACACACAGGTTTGACCGGCATTGCGGTACTTGCTGGCAAATGCACCTTCGACGGCGCTGTCGATGTTGGCATCATCAAACACAATGAACGGCGCATTGCCGCCCAGCTCCAACGACATTTTCTTCACCGTGGGGGCTGACTGCGCCATCAAAATACGACCCACCTCGGTGGAACCCGTGAAACTGATGTGGCGCACCACGTCACTGGCGCAAATCACCTTGCCCACCGCAATGGATTGATCAGCATCGGCCGTGATCATGTTCAACACCCCGGCAGGAATACCAGCGCGCAGGGCCAACTCGGCTGCAGCCAACGCCGTTAAAGGGGTTAACTCGGCAGGCTTGATGACGACCGTGCAACCGGCAGCCAGTGCCGGGGCCACTTTGCGGGTGATCATGGCAATGGGAAAGTTCCAAGGGGTAATAGCGGCGCACACGCCAATGGGTTGCTTGATCACCATCAGGCGGCGGTTGTTGTCAAACTGAGGTAATGTTTCGCCATTGACCCGTTTGGCTTCTTCCGCAAACCACTCGACAAAGCTGGCGCCATAGGCGACTTCACCTTTGGCCTCGGGAAACGGCTTGCCTTGCTCGGCGGTCATGATGCGGGCCAAGTCGTCTTGATTGGCCATCAAGAGTTCAAACCATTGGCGCAGAATTTGACTGCGTTCTTTGGCGGTTTTGCTGCGCCAAGCAGGCCAGGCGGCGTTGGCAGCGGCAATGGCGGCTTGCGCTTCTGCGGGGCCCAGGTTGGCTACGTCAGCCAGTTTTAGTCCGGTGGCGGGGTCGGTGACGTCAAAGCGGGTGGGGCCTGCAACCCATTGGCCGCCAATCAGGGCGTCGGTCTTGAGCAGGCTGGGGTCTTTGAGTTGGGTGAGGGGGGAGGTCATGAGGAGGTCAAGGAATTGGGTGAGGGTACTGGGACAGGGTGGACCTGCGCGTCAGCGTCGGTTGACGCCGGGCAAGATGCACAGCATCTCAAACAGTAAATTGGCGCCCAACAGGGCCGTGTTGCCAGAGACGTCATACGCGGGAGACACCTCCACCAAATCGGCCCCTACGATGTTGAGTCCAAAGCAACCTCGAATAATTTCCAGCGCCTGCGGGACGCTGAGGCCGCCAATTTCTGGCGTGCCGGTGCCGCCTGCGTAGGCAGGGTCAATGCCGTCAATGTCAAAGCTCAGGTAGCACGGGGTGTCGCCAATGGTCTCGCGCGCCTTGGCCATGGTGGGGGCCAGCGACTGGTACCAGACCTCGTGCGCGGGCACAATCGTGAAGCCCTGCGCGCGAGGCCAGTCAAAGTCGTCACTGGCGTAGCCGGTGCCGCGCAAACCAATTTGAAAGACTTTGTCGCACGCCAGCAAATTTTCCTCAACAGCGCGGCGAAAAGGCGTGCCATGGGCGATGGGTTCGCCAAACATGTCGTCGTTCACGTCTGCGTGGGCGTCCACATGCACCATGGCAACGGGCCCGTATTTGGCAGCAATGGCTCTCAAAATGGGCAGCGCGATGGTGTGGTCCCCACCCAAGGTGAGCGGGGTGCAGCCAGCACGAAGGACCTCTGCGTAATATTCCGTAATGAGGGGCAGTGATTTGGCCAAAGAATAGGTATTGATGGCCACATCACCCAAATCGGCCACTTGCAGCGTGTCGAATGGGGCGGCACCGGTTGCCATGTTGTAGGGACGAATCAAGGCCGACTCGGCACGAATCTGTCGGGGACCAAATCGGGCACCAGGTCGGTGCGAGGTGCCAATGTCCAGTGGAACCCCGATAAACGCGGCGTTCAAGCCGACGGGACTGCTGGCAACCGGCAGGCGCATCATGCTCGCAATGCCCCCAAACCGGGGCATGGCGTTACCTGACAGAGGTTGGTTTTTAAGTGCGGTGTTCAACGTCTTCTCCCTCGGATCCATTCCAGTGTCAGCATCAGCAGCGTGGTGAAAATAATCAGCAAGGTGGCTACGGCAGCAATCGTGGGAGAGATGTTCTCCCGAATGCCAGTGAACATTTGACGGGGAAGTGTGACTTGGCTGGGGCCTGCAATAAACAAAGTCACCACCACTTCATCAAACGAAGTGGCAAAGGCGAACAAAGCACCGGAGATCACACCAGGGGCAATGATCGGCAGCGTGACGCGGAAAAAGGTAGTCATAGGCGGTGCCCCCAAACCCAGACTGGCTCGCACCAAATTATGGTTAAAACTCTGCAAGGTAGCGAGCACGGTGGTGAGCACGAACGGCGCACCCAAGGCTGCGTGCACCAATACCAAGCCGAGGTAGGTATCGGCCAACCCAATTTGCACAAAAAACAAGTAGGTGCTGACCCCCACTACCACCACAGGCACGACCATCGGTGCAATCAGCAGGCTCATCAGCACGCCTTTACCAAAGAATTGCACGCGAGCCAGACCCACCGCAGCAAGGGTTCCCAGAACCGTCGCCAGCAGGGTGGCCAAGGGCGCAACGATGAAGCTGTTGCGGGTGGCACGAATCCATTCGTCGGAGGTAAAGAGGTTCTCATACCAGCGCAGTGACCAGCCTGGCATGGGGTAGGACAGAAACGTGCTGGAGCTGAATGACAATGGGATGATGACCAAAATTGGCAGCAGCAGGAAAAGCAAGACGCCAATGCAGAAGATGCGCAGTGCGTACCACCCCAACTTATCAGCGGCGGTGGCGTAGGCAGCGAAGAGGGGGAGGGCAGGTAATTGCATCAGGCTCATCCCAGGCTCAGTTCAGATTTCACCACCTTGCGGTACAAGGCGTACAGCACCAGGGTGGCCGACAACAGCACCGCACCCAGCGCGCAGGCCATGCCCCAGTTGACGTTGACGTTGGTATAGCGGGCAATGTAGTAACTCAGCATTTGGTCATCGGCCCCGCCCAGCAAAGCGGGTGTTACGTAATAGCCAATACTCAAGATAAACACCAGCAAACCGCCCGCCCCGATGCCAGGGTAAGTTTGCGGCACATAGACGCGGAAAAAAGCCGCCAGTGGCGAACTGCCCAAGGACACAGCGGCGCGCAAATAGGTCGAGGGCACGGATTTCATCACGCTGTAAAGCGGAAGAATCATGAAGGGCAGCAGGATGTGAACCATCGCAATGATTACGCCCAGTCGGTTGAACAAAAGCGGTAGGGGGGCGTCCACAAGCCCCAGGCCCATGAGCGCCCGGTTCACGAGGCCATTGCTTTGAAGCAACACAATCCATGAGGCAGATCGCACCAGCACCGAGGTCCAAAACGGCACCAGCACCAAAATCATGAGCATGTTTGCTTTTCTGGCGGACAGGGTTGATAGCCAGTAAGCCAGCGGGTACCCCAACAACAGGGCAAACACCGTCACGACCGCACTCATTTCAAAAGTGCGAAACAAAATTTGGCTAAAAGCGGCAGAACCAGCGTCCACCTTGACGATATTGCCCTCGATATCCCGGCGCAAATCGACCGAGGCGAGCAGGTAGTCAGGTGTCCACCGAGACCCGTTTTTCGCAATGGCCTGCCAATAACCCAGTTCCGCCCAGCGTTCATCAAGCGCCAGCAACTGTTCGCGCACTTGCTTTGGTGACAAGCCACTTTCAAGTGGCATGGCGCGGTAGGTGCTCATGACCAAAGACCGTGCTCCGCCGATCTCGCTGTTCAGGCGGCGGGCCAGCGCACCGGCATAAGCCAGCTCTTCTATGGCGCTGAGGTCCTTGGCAATCGCCGCGTAGGCGGCATCAGGGGGTGCAGATTTTCGGTCCCAGGTGTCGAGCACCTCGACCGTGTTGCCCAGCACGCGGGCGACTTCCGGGTTCTCAACGGCACGCACCAGCAGCGCACCGATCGGAATCAAAAAGACCGCGAGCAGAAAGACCAAAAGAGGAAGCGCCAGCGATACCGCGAAAGCACGTTTTCGACGTTCGGCGCGCCGCAATTGGCGCGCCAAATCGCCAGGTACCAAGGTCATGGTTTGTGCCATCGCGATATCTCCTGTCGATGTTTACTGGGCAGCCCAAGCCGTGAACCGCTTTTCAAGCGCTTCGCCTTGGTCGGCCCAGAAGCTCACGTTGAATTGCAGCGCTGTCTTGGAATTTTGCGCAGACGTGGGCAGCAAGGCCAATGTTTTGGCGTCCAACTTGGCGAGGGCTTTGGTGTTGGTCGGACCGTAGGAGATGTTTTTGCCGTATTCGGCCTGTGCGTCGGCACTGCTGGCCAGGGCGATGTATTTCATAGCCGCCTCTTTGTTCGGGGAACCCTTTGGGATGACCCAGAAATCGAGGTCGTAAATACCACCGGTCCAAGTGATTTGGAGGTTTTTACCTTCACGCTGTGCGGCGTCAATGCGTCCGTTGTAGGCAGTGGTCATGACCACGTCGCCAGCCACCAAAAACTGGGGTGGCTGCGCGCCGGCTTCCCACCATTGGATATTGGGTTTGAGTTCAGTTAGTTTCTTGAAAGCGCGTTCTGAACCTTCTTTGGTCTTCAGGGTCTTGTAAATGTCTTGTACCGCCACGCCGTCCGCCATCAAAGCAAACTCGAGGTTGTAGCGAGCGCCTTTGCGCATGGCACGCTTACCGGGAAATTTCTTGACGTCCCAAAAGTCTGCCCAGGTTGTAGGTGCTGTTTTAAGCATGTCGGCGTTGTAGGCCATCACGGTAGACCATACAAAAGTGCCCACACCGCACGCGTGCACGGCTGCGGGAGTGAAGTCGGCTTTGTTGCCAATTTTGCTGAAGTCCAGCATTTCAAACAGGCCTTCGTCGCAACCTCGTGTCACATCGGGGGATTCCACTTCCACCACGTCCCAGCTGACCTTCTTGGACTCGACCATGGCCTTGATCTTGGCTTGTTCACCGTTGTAGGCCACGCCCACAATTTTGTTGCCGGAGCTCTTTTCGTAAGGGCCAAAGTACGCCTTCTTCTGAGCGTCGCCATTGGCGCCACCAAAGTTAACGACGGTCAATTCGGTTTGCGCAAAGCTTGAAAACGAAGCAACAACTGCAATAGCAGCCACGATAGGTTTGATTGTCATGGACAGTATCCTTTGGGTTAATTAGAAAAGTGGCAAGAAGGGGACTCGAAGATTGCAGTCGAATCAAAGGTAGATTCGAAGATGCTCGGGGGGCATGTGCAGCCAGACGTTTTGACCTGCCTGGGGTGTTGCATTGCCGGAAAGGGGAACTTTGACGGTCGCGTCCGCTTGGCCGGCCAGCGTGCAGCGCAGGCGCAAGTGGTCGCCGAAATAGATGACGTCGGCGACTTGCGCACGCACACTATTGGTCTCGGGCTGGCTCCCGTCGGGGTAAACCTGAATACGTTCAGGCCGGGCGCAGGCTTGCACCGGGCGCGTCGCGGTTGCGCCATTCACGTTGATCCCGTTAAACAGCGTTCCACAGGGTAGGGCCACTTGGCATTGCGCACCGCCGGTGGTCTGAACCACCGCATCAAATACGGTGTTGTCGCCTACAAATCCGGCCACAAACCGGTTCACCGGTGTTTCATACAGCTGCGTGACCCCATCGATTTGTTGGATGCCGCCATCGTTGAACACCGCAACGCGGTCTGACATGGTGAGCGCCTCAGACTGGTCATGGGTGACGTAAATGAAGGTGAGACCCAATTGGCGGTGCAGTGCTTTGAGTTCGATCTGCATATGCTCGCGCAATTGCTTGTCCAGCGCGCCCAACGGTTCATCCATGAGCACCAGTTGGGGATCGAACACCAGCGCCCGTGCCAGCGCCACGCGCTGTTGTTGGCCGCCTGAGAGCTGTCCGGGGTAGCGGTCGCCCATGCCGCCCATCTGCACCATGTCCAGCGCGCGTTTGGCTTTGTCTTCGCGCTCCGACTTGCCCAGCTTTCTCACCGTCAGGGGGTAGGCCACATTGTCTGCCACGGTCATGTGGGGGAAAAGCGCGTAGTTTTGAAAAACCATACCAAAGTTTCGCTTGTGAGGCGGTGTCTTGGTAATGGGTTTTGCGTTCAGAAAAATCTCGCCGGCAGTGGGTGATTCAAACCCCGCCAACATCATCAGGGTCGTGGTTTTACCGGAACCTGATGGACCTAGCAAAGACAGGAACTCGCCGCCCTGAATTTCCAAGTTCAGGTCGCGCACGACCAGATTTTTTCCATCGTAGGTTTTTTGAACCCCCACAAACGTCACAAGAGCATTGGTCGCCATGTTTTAGAAATACCTTCGGGGGTTGGAAAATGGGGCGCTGAACAGGAAAAAATGACCTGTTCAGCGCTGACCTGTCGGGAAAGAGAGACCGGTTTCAGACCGCTTGGGCAGCGGTCAAGCAGGCATCGATGATGGCCAAACCTTCGTCCACAATGGCATCACTCGCCGTCAGGGGCACCAGGATGCGGATGACGTTGCCGTAGGTGCCGCAGGACAGCAAAATTAAGCCGCGTTGAGTCGCCTCGGCGCAAATGCGCTTGGTGAGATCGGCGTCGGGCTGATCCAAGTGGCCGCCTTTGCAGATCTCAACAGCCACCATGGCCCCCATACCCCGGATATCCGCCATGCAGGCGTTCTTGGTGGCCATCGCTTTAAGTCGGGTCGTCAATCGCTCGCCCAATACGCGGCTTCGCTCCAGCAGATTTTCTTTTTCGAACACGTTTAACACGGCCAAAGCGGCCGCACAGGCCAGCGGGCTGCCGGCATAGGTGCCGCCCAAACCGCCAGGTGCCGGTGCGTCCATGATCTCGGCACGACCCACTACCGCAGACAGCGGGAAACCACCCGCCAGTGATTTGGCCATGGTGATCATGTCGGGCGCTACGCCAGATTGCTCAATGGCAAACCAAGTGCCCGTGCGACCAGCGCCGGTTTGGATCTCATCTGCAATCATCAAAATACCATGCTGGTCACACAGTGCACGCAGGCGCTGCATGAATTCAGGGGGCGCGACGTTGAAGCCGCCTTCGCCCTGCACGGGTTCCACAATGATGGCCGCCACGCGGCTGGCTTCAATATCGTTTTTGAAGATGGACTCAATCGAAGCGATGGATTGGTCCACACTGACGCCATGCAAGGGGTTGGGGAACTGGGCGTGAAAGATCTCGCCAGGGAAGGGGCCGAAACCCAGTTTGTAAGGCGCGACCTTGCCCGTGAGACCCAAAGTCAGCAGGGTGCGGCCATGGTAGCCGCTGGTGAACGCAATCACGCCAGATCGCTTGGTGTGCGCCCGCGCAATTTTTATCGCGTTTTCAACTGCTTCCGAACCCGTTGTCAAAAAGATGGTTTTTTTGGCGAAGTCTCCGGGTGCCAACGCGTTGATGCGTTCGGCCAGTTCAACATAAGGCTCATACGCCAGCACCTGAAAGCAGGTGTGGGTGTAATTGTCGAGTTGCGCTTTGACCGCAGCAATGATTTCGGGATGGCAATGGCCGGTGTTCAGCACAGCAATGCCACCCGCAAAATCCACATACCGCTTGCCTTCGACATCCCATATTTCGGCGTTTTTGCCCCGGGTGATAAAAACCTCATGGCTTTGACCAACGCCTCGGGGGATGGCTTCCCGCCGACGGGCCATGAGGGCAGCGTTATTCAGATTGGGTTCGCGTAGCATGGAAGTTCCTTAAGCTGGGGCGGGCGGTCCGGGCGGAGTGGCACGCAGGGGTGAGTCGGTTCATGGACTTTAGAGGCAATACAAGCCCATGACCATGTACAGTTAGCGCTGTTTGGGAGTGCACTGTGTGGGCGCTCATCCCAGTACATATAAACCCTTAGGCCAATAGGCTCTTCTGCCCATGTTTCCCCTTCATCCCCAATCTTCAGTCCCTCTGGTGACCCAAATCGTGAAAGGATTTCGGCAAATGGTGGACGCGGGAGAGCTGCGCGCGGGTGTCAAATTGCCTTCAATTCGCCAATTTGCACACTCTCACGGCGTGAGCGTCTACACCGTGGTGGATGCCTTTGACCGGTTGGTAGCCTTGGGTTATTTCCAATCCCAGGCCCACTCAGGATTTTTTGTGCGAGCCAGAGCGTGTTCGAGCGCGACCGTAACCGGCAACGCCGCTCAGCACAGCTTCGATTCGATGTGGTATCTCAAACGCATTTTTGAGAACCGGTCCTTGCGCAGCAAGCCTGGCTGCGGCTGGCTGCCCAGCGAGTGGCTGTTTACCGAAGGGGTGCGGCGGGGCTTGCGCCAGTTGGCCACGACCGAACTTGACTTTGGCGGCTACGGGGAGCCCAAGGGTTACCTGGGGTTGCGCCATTTGGTGCGGGATGTCCTGGCGTCGCGTGAGGTGGTGGTCAGCCCAGAGAACATCTTGTTAACGCAGGGCTCTAGCCAAGCAATGGACTTGGCCGCTCGTCGGTTGCTGAAAGCGGGGGATGCGGTGCTGGTGGACGAGCCGGGTTATGCCAACTTGCTCTTTTCGTTGCGCTTTCTCGGTGCTCGGCTGATCGGTGCCCCACGCACGCCGACGGGCTATGACCTGGATGTCTTGGAGGCGCGCATTGTTGAACATCGCCCCAAAGTGTTCTTCACTCAACCGCGCCTGCAAAGCCCCACCGGCTCCAGCGCCTCGCTGGCGCACTTGCACCGCATCGTTCAATTGGCTGAAAAGTATGATTTCATCGTGGTGGAAAACGATATTTATGCCGATATTGACCCTGAATCTCGCCCCTCATTGGCTACTTTGGACCAGCTGAAGCGGGTAATTCACATTGGCAGCTTCTCCAAAACCATTTCACCCAATATTCGGGTTGGCTACGTGGCAGCGGCGCCCGATTTGCTGGAAGAATTGGCCCGTTTGAAGATGATCTCTGGCTTGACTTCTTCCGAACTGACTGAGCGTTTGGCTTACAGCGCCTTACTGGACGGGCGTTGGCGCAAGCACCTCAAAACCCTCAAGGAGCGCTTGTCCACAGGCCAGCAGCACCTGTCCCACGTGCTTCTTGGGTTGGGTTTTGAGTTGTTCACCGAGCCCAAAGCGGGCATGTTTCTGTGGGCACGTCACCCCTGCATCAGCAACTCCGCCGAACTCGCCTACCGGGCGGCCGAGCAGGACATTCTTTTGGGCCCGGGTCATTTGTTCTCTGTTGACCTGGAGCCCAGTCCTTGGCTTAGGTTCAATGTTGCTTGGGGGCAAGATGTGGCGTTGCTGCAATTTTTGGCCGCGATCAAAGCCCCCTAAAATCAACGGTTAACGAAATCTCACCCGCTACCGTGGGTGATTCAGCCATTTCTTAGATTGCCCCACCACCATGACCACCACAGTTTCCACCACCAGCGTTGCCGATATTCGCCAGATATTTCTCGACTTCTTTGAGTCCAAAGGCCACGCGGTGGTGGCCTCCAGCTCCTTGGTGCCCGGCAATGACCCCACGTTGATGTTCACCAACTCGGGCATGGTTCAGTTCAAGGACGTGTTTTTGGGTTCAGACAAGCGCTCTTATGTGCGAGCCGCTTCAGTGCAGGCCTGTTTGCGCGCAGGCGGCAAGCACAATGACTTAGAGAACGTGGGCTACACCGCCCGCCACCATACTTTTTTTGAGATGCTGGGCAACTGGAGTTTTGGCGACTACTTCAAGCGCGAGTCGCTCACCTGGGGTTGGGAGCTGTTGACCAAGGTATTTGGTTTGCCACCCGAGCGGTTGCTGGCCACGGTTTACATTGACGATCAAGAGGCCTACGACATTTGGCACAAAGAAATTGGCCTGCCAGCGGATCGCATCATCCGCATTGGAGACAACAAGGGCAAAAAATACGCGTCCGACAACTTTTGGATGATGGCCGACACCGGCCCTTGCGGCCCTTGCTCCGAGATTTTCTATGACCACGGTGACCACATTCCAGGCGGGCCGCCCGGCAGCCCTGATGAAGACGGCGACCGATTCATTGAAATCTGGAACCACGTGTTCATGCAGTTTGACATGCAGCCTGACGGGAGCCTGGTCAAGCTACCCGCACCTTGTGTGGACACAGGCATGGGCCTGGAGCGCTTGGCGGCGATTTTGCAGCACGTGCATAGCAACTATGAAATTGACATTTTTCAGGGTCTGATTGCCGCCGCCGCCCGCGAAACCGGCTGCGCTGATATGGGCAATGCTTCCTTGAAAGTGATTGCCGACCACATCCGCGCGACCGCATTTCTGGTCAGTGACGGTGTCAACCCGTCCAACGAAGGGCGCGGTTACGTGCAGCGCCGCATCATTCGCCGAGCCATTCGCCATGGCTACAAATTAGGACAGAAAAAGCCTTTTTTCCACAAGATGGTGCCCGATTTGGTGCGTTTGATGGGCGAGGCCTATCCCAATATGGCCGCGCAGGCGGCCCGCATTACAGAGGTGTTGCGCCTGGAAGAAGAGCGCTTTTACGAGACGCTTGAAGTGGGTATGCAAATTTTGGATAACGCGCTGGCAGGTGGCGTGAACGTGTTGCCGGGTGATGTGGCTTTCAAATTGCACGACACCTTTGGTTT
>JBAQDW010000048.1:0-2562 GCA_049286445.1 Rhodoferax sp.
CAGCGCCGGGTCTTTGATGGCAATGGGGGTCACGCGAACGGTGACGATCTTCATGGCGCTGCTCCTTATTTCAAAAGAAGGTTGGGCAGCCACAAGGACAGCGAGGGCACAAAGGTCACCGCCATCAGCACCAACAGCAACGCGCCAAAGAAGGGGTACAGCGCTTTAATGACCGCTTCAATCGGGAGCTTGGCCACCGCCGCGCCCACAAACAGCACGCCGCCCACGGGAGGGGTGATGAGGCCTAGCCCGAGGTTGACCATCATGATCATGCCGAAGTGAACCGGGTCCACGCCAATGGCGGTCACCACCGGCAACAGAATGGGCGTCATGATCAAAATCAAGGGGGCCATGTCCATCAAGGTGCCCAGCACCAAGAGCAGCGCGTTGATCATGAGCAGCACCACGTATTTGTTGTCCGACACGCTGGTAAACAACTCGGTGATTTGCTGCGGAATCTGCATCAAGGTCATGATGTAGCCAAAGCTGGCGGCGAAGCCAATCAAGATCATCACAATGGCCAGGGTCTTGACGGTGCGGTGCGCCAGCTTGGGCAGCTCATGCCACTTGTAGTCGCGGTAAATGAACATGGTCACAAAAAACGCCCACAGCACCGCAATGGCCGCCGACTCGGTGGCCGTGAAGATGCCCGACAAGATGCCGCCCAAAATGATCACCATGGTCATCAAGCCCCACAAGGCATCGCCGCAAATGGCCAGCGCCTCTCGCAGGGGAATGACACGACCTTTGGGAAAATTCTGCTTTTTGGCAATGAATAGGCACATCACAGCCAGCGTCAACCCCAATAACAGCCCCGGCAACACACCCGCCAAAAACAAGGAGGCAATCGACACCGACCCACCCGCCGCCAGTGAGTAAATCACCGCGTTGTGGCTGGGCGGAATCAAAATCGCCTGCACCGACCCACTCACGGTGACGGCGGTGGCAAAAGCGCGGGGGTAGCCTTTTTTCTCCATCTCGGGAATCAACACCGAGCCAATGGAGGCGGTGTCGGCCATGGACGAGCCAGAGATGGCACCAAAGAAGGTGGACGCCAAAATATTCACCAGCGACAGCCCGCCGCGCACAAAGCCCACCAACACGCTGGCAAAAGCCACCAGCCGGCGCGACATGCCGCCTTCGGCCATGATGGCGCCTGCCAACACAAAGAAGGGGATGGCCAGCAGGGAAAACTTGTTCACCCCGGCGGCAATGGCAATCATCACCGCATCCAGCGGAATATCAATCCACCACGCGCCAATCAAGGCCGACAGCCCCAGCGCGTACGCCACCGGCATGCCAATGATCATCAGCCCCAGAAAAGAACCCAACAGTACCAACGCATCCATCAGAGTTCCCCTAATTCCAGTTTTTCGTGGTCGTAAGTGACCACGTCGCGGGTGCCTTGGTGGCCCAGCAAAATGTGTTCCAGCGTGAACAAAAAGGTAATCGCACCGCCCAAAGGCACGGGCAGGTAGGTCGCACCGACCGGCATCCACGGAATTTCACCAATGTTTTGCCCCCAGGTGCCAATGCACAGCTTGGTCCCGTAATAGGTCATGAAAGCGGCAATGGACAGCATCAGGAAGTTGACCAAAAAAGTCATCCCGCGTCGCATCGACGCGGGCATGCGGTCGGTCACCATGGCCACCGCAATGTGGGAGCCTGCGCGGTACGCGGCGGCGGCGCCAAAAAAGGTGAACACCACCATCAACAAAATAGAGATCGGCTCGGGCCACTGCGAGCCGGTGCCCAGCACGTAGCGGGCAAAAATGCCCCACGGAATAATCAGTGACATCACAAAAATCGAGCCAGCCGAAATCCAGATGCACGCGAGGTACAGGATGTCACTGCCACGCAAAATATTACTTTTCATATCGTCTTTCGGGCGCGACAAAGCCAGCTGCGTCGCCAAACGACGCAGCCAACCCCGTCAGGTTCAATTACTTGGTGGCGTCGATACGCTTCATCAGGTCCGCGAACTTGGCGCCGTACTTGGCCCGCACCGGCGCGGTGGCGTCATAGAAGAGCTTTTGGTCCACTTGAACGAATTCAACGCCGGAGGCTTTCAGCTTCTCGGTGTAATCGGCCACGCTCTTGTCCCACAACACGCGTTGTTCCATTTGCGCTTCACGGGCCAGCTTTTTCACCAAGGCCTGGTCTGCCGGTGTGAGCTTTTCCCAAGTCACTTTGGACATCACCAGCAGTTCAGGAATGATCAGGTGATTGGTCTGCGCGTAGTACTTGGTGCCGGTGGTGTAGTGGTTGGACGTGAAAAAGCTGGGGGGATTGTTTTCAGCCCCATCAATCACACCGGTTTGCAAGGCACTGAACACTTCGCCATACGACATGGAAATGCCGTTGCCACCCATGGCGTTCATGGTGTCCACGAACAGGGGTTGCCCATCATGCGCACTTTGATACCGGCCATGTCGGCCGGCGTTTTCACCAATTTTTTGGTGTACAGGCTGCGCGCGCCGCCGTCCATCCAGCCCAGTGCCACCAAGCGCGCGGGGCTGTTGGTCACCTTGTCCAGCAGCTCGGCGCCAATGGGGCCGTCAA
>JBAQDW010000049.1:0-10336 GCA_049286445.1 Rhodoferax sp.
GCACCTCGCTCAACCTGCTTTAAATCACCCAGCAGTTCGCCCACCATCTCGCGGGTGTAGGCGTCAGCCTGCTTGGGGTCAGCCTGCGTTTCCACCACGATCAACTGTCCTTGGGTGGTGTAGTCAAACGGGCTGTCCACCTCCAACGTGCTCACACCGGGCGTGTTGATCAGTCCCGCTTCATGCAGAAAATAGTCAAAACTGGCGCAGCTGGTGAGTGAGGCCGAGGTGATGACGGCACCGCGCACCTTGCTCCACAGGTATTGGCGCAACAGGTCGCCCGGCACGATGGGGCAGGCATGGGCGGTTAAAAAAACCAAGCCCGAGCTGGTGTCCGACTTAAGCCATTTGGCCAGCGGCTGTGGCCCATGCTCCAACAGTAAATCTGCGGTGGTGACCACGCTGTTGAGTTTGGGTGCCATTTGGCCCAGCTTGGCGTACATCGCGGCGCACTGGGCAGCTTCAGACGGGTCTTCCTTGGCCCGCAGCTTCAGCTCAGCACCCAGCGCTTCAAGCGCCTTGGCCAATCCGTTGCCATGGCCCTGGATCAGCGCCACCGGGTCATGCAAGGGCGCGGGCAACACGCCATCTTTGAAGCGGTACACGCCGTCATAACCGGTGCTGGACACCGTGAGCAGGTCCATGCCAATGCGGCCCACATCGTGCAGGGCGGACTTGAGTTGCTGGGCCAAGGTGTGTACGTCTTGCGCCAGCGCCAAATTAACCTTTTCGCTGACCTCTTGCAGCACTTTGGGCAACTTATCCACCCAACGCAGGCCCGACAAGTCCATGGCGCTGGAGAACTGGTCCAACGCCACTGCGGGGAGGTGGTGGCCCTCGTCAAACACCACCAAACAGTTGTCCAATTCGGGCAAAGCTTTCATGCCCAGCGAGGCCAGCACCAAATCGTGGTTGGCCACAATCACATGGGCTTCAGACAGCTTGGTGCGGGCGTTGTAATAGCTGCACTCCCTAAACCGGGGGCAATGCCGCGCGGTGCAGGTGTGGCGTTCCGCCGCCACGGCAGACCAGTCACGGGGGTCAGGCTGCTCCGCCAGGTTGTCGCGGTCCCCGTCCCAGTGCTGACTTGCGATGGCGTTGGCCAGTGAGTCGTACAACTTCATGCGGCGCTCTTCGGGGTCTTCGCCTTCGAGCGGCTTGGCGTAAGCGGCTTGGGGCGGCGGCGTGTCCTCGTCAGCACCAAACAGGTCTTCGGTGGCTTCGTCAGCACCGGCAATGCCCAGCCCAACGAAGCGCTCCAGTTTGAACTTGCACAGGTAACGCCCCCGGCCTTTGGCCAGCGCAAAGACAAAAGGGGTTTCCAGCACGGCGGCCAGCGCGGGCAGGTCTTTGGTCATCAACTGCTCTTGCAGCGCCACGGTGGCCGTTGAAATCACCACCCGTGTTTTGCGCGACAAGGCCATGGACACCATTGTGGACAGGTAGGCCGCCGATTTGCCCACACCGGTACCGGCTTGAATGACAGTGATCGCCTTCTCTGGGTTGGCATGCTCGCCCAGCGTCACCCCCGACAAGGTGGTGGCAATGCGCGTGGCCATGTCGCGCTGGCCGGGCCGCGAGCGAAAGCCGGCGGTGGAACCGACCACTTGATCAAATGCAGCCAATGACAGGCGAGACAGGTCTTCAGCACTCAAAAGAAAACCCCATGATGATGTTGGAAATGAACGATTGACATAGCCCCCTATTACACCGCTGATTCAAGAGCGCCCCAACCGGTTCCGGATGCGAGCCAGTGGCAGCGATGAAGCCCCCTGACCGTGCGTTGGCCCAGGCCCCCACTGGAGCGCTTGTTGAAAGGGGTTGATGTTTGAGCGCTTCCCGGGCAGGGGTGCGTTTGTCAGTCATTGACCGGTCCGCGAGAGCTTTTAAGCGCGGAACGCTGGCTTTTGGCCGCCCGCGCTCTTTGTTTGGACCCATAACTGGGTTGAGTCGGGCGCCGGGTTTTAGGGGGCTTTGCCACCGAGTTCACCCAGTCCGTCAGGCGTTGCAGGGCGTCCATGCGGTTGGCCTCTTGCGTTCGGTGGGTCTGCGCTTTCAAGACCCATACGCCGGTCTTGGTGATGCGGCTGTCGCTCAGGCTCAGCAAGCGCTCTTTGACATCTTCTGGCAATGACGACGCGCCAATGTCAAAGCGCAAATGAATCGCGCTCGACACCTTGTTGACGTTTTGCCCACCCGCCCCCTGTGCCCGAATGGCCGTGATCTCGACCTCATCGTCGGCAACCGTGAACGACCCGGGCGCGGCAGACTCAGCCATGGCAGAACCGCCGGTGCCTCACGTCAGGCCGTGACCGAGTTGGGCGTGCCTTCAAACTCCGGGTCAGACACGTAGCGCGCCACGAACGCGCCAACGGCACCAGAAGGCAGCGGCAACCAAACAGTGTGCCCACTGCCTGGCGCGACGGTCATGCGCTCAGCGAGTTCGCTTTCCATGCGCTCCAAGTGAACATTGTGGTTGCCGCTGGGGTGAATAATTTCCAGCCAGTCGCCCACTGCGAACCGATTTTTAACCGTGACCTGCGCCAGCCCCCGCGCCTCGTCATAGGCCACTACGTCACCCACATACAGGCTGCGGCCCGATTCAGAGTAGCCCCGCAGGTAGTTTTGAGTGGCTTCGGGCGTGTGGCGCTGAAAGAAGCCAGAGGTGTACCCCCGGTTCGCCAACCCCTCCAATTGCCCCAGCAAAGCCGGGTCCAACTCTCGCCCCGCCACCGCGTCATCAATGGCTTGGCGGTAGGTCTGGACGGTGCGGGCGACGTAATACGGGCTTTTGGTGCGCCCTTCAATTTTGAGCGAATCGACCCCAATCTCAACCAGGCGCTTCACATGCTCAATGGCCCGCAGGTCTTTGGAGTTCATTACATAGGTGCCGTGCTCGTCCTCTTCAATCGGCATGAAGCTGCCAGGCCGCTGGCTTTCCTCCATGACGTAGACCTCGGCGCGCTCCCGCCCTTCTTCGCGCTCGCTCGCCGCCTGCTGGGTCAGAATATCGCCGGACGCGTCCACAACCCCCGGCTGCGTTTTGTAGTCCCAACGGCAAGAATTGGTGCAACTGCCTTGGTTGGCATCGCGGTGATTGAAGTAGCCAGACAAGAGGCAACGCCCGGAGTAGGCAATGCACAGCGCGCCATGCACAAACACTTCCAGTTCCGTGTCTGGGCATTCCTGGCGAATCTGCGCCACTTGATCCAGCGACAACTCACGGGACAAAATCACGCGGCTGACTCCCACGCTTTTCCAAAATTTCACGGCAGCGGAGTTGACGGTATTGGCTTGCACTGACAGGTGAATTTCCATCTCCGGCCAAGTCTCTCGCACCATCATGATCAAACCGGGGTCTGACATGATCAGTGCATCCGGCTTGAGCGCAATCACGGGCGCCATGTTCTGCACGTAGCTCTTGATTTTGTTGTCGTGCGGGAAAATGTTGGACACCAGAAAGAACTTGTTACCCAGGGCGTGCGCCCGGTCCACGCCCTGCTTGAGGACCTCGATATTGCCAAAATCGTTGTTGCGCACGCGCAAAGAATAGCGCGGTTGCCCAGCGTAAATCGCCGTGGCGCCAAAGGCCATGGCGGTTTCCAACATGGCCAGTGACCCGGCGGGGGCCAGTAATTCGGGTGTTTTCATTGTCAAAGTCATGGTCAAACTCCCGCTTGCATCACAGCCAGCCCGGCAATCGCCATGGCATAACCGCTGACACCAAAGCCGCACATCACCGCCTTGGCCACCGGCGAGATGTAGGAGTGATGGCGAAACGCCTCGCGGGAAAAGACGTTGGAGATGTGCAATTCAATCAGCGTAACGCCCGTGCCTTTGATGGCATCGTGCAAGGCCACTGACGTGTGGGTGTAGGCCCCTGCATTCAACACCACGCCGGCCAAAGCGCCGCTGGCCTGCAACTGTCCGGCTTCATGAAGCCAGTCCACCAGCACACCTTCGTGGTTGCTTTGGCGAAACACCAGCTTGAAGCCGTGGCTGGCGCAGGCTTGGGCGCACAGCAGTTCAACATCGGCCAGCGTTTGCGAGCCATAGACCGTGGGTTCACGGGTGCCCAGCAAATTGAGATTAGGGCCGTTAAGGACAAAAATGGTTTTCATACACGCTTCCCAGGTGGATAAAAGGCGCTAAGCCGATGCGTTGATGGGCTTCAGTTCAACCTGAACATCACCGCATTGCGCGCGGTGGCGCAGTGCATGGTCCATCACCACCAGCGCCAGCATGGCCTCCGCAATCGGTGTGGCCCGAATACCCACGCAAGGGTCATGACGACCTTTGGTGATGACTTCGGTTGATTGACCGTTCATGTCAATGGATTCGCGCGGGGTGATGATCGAACTGGTGGGCTTGATCGCCATCGACACGTCCAAGTCTTGCCCGGTGCTAATGCCACCCAGCACGCCCCCTGCGTTATTGGATTTAAAGCCTTGGGGCGACAGCGAGTCGCCGTGCGTGGTGCCACGTTGGCTCACGCTGGCAAAACCGGCGCCAATTTCAACCCCCTTGACCGCATTGATGCCCATCATGGCGTAGGCAATGTCGGCGTCCATCTTGTCAAACAAAGGCTCACCCAAGCCCACCGGCACATTCGAGGCCGATACACGCAACTTGGCACCGCAAGAGTCACCCGCCTTGCGCAGCGCCTCCATGTAAGTCTCCAACGCAGAGACATCCGCCACGGGTGCAAAAAACGGATTTTGCGACACAAAGTCCCACGACTCAAAGCCAATCGGCATCTCACCAATTTGGGTCATACACCCCCGAAACACCGTGCCATATTGCTCAAACAACCACTTTTTCGCCACCGCTCCTGCCGCCACCATGGGCGCGGTCATGCGGGCCGATGACCTGCCCCCGCCACGCGGATCGCGAATGCCGTATTTCTGAAAGTAGGTGTAGTCCGCGTGGCCAGGGCGAAACGAGGCCAAGATGTTGCCGTAGTCTTTGCTGCGCTGGTCGGTGTTCTTGATCAACAGGCAAATCGGCGTGCCCGTGGTTTTGCCCTCATAGACGCCCGACAAAATTTCAACCGCATCGGGTTCGTTGCGCTGCGTGACAAATTTTGAAGTGCCCGGTCGACGCCGATCCAGGTCCGGCTGAATATCCGCCTCACACAGCGACAGGCCCGGCGGGCAGCCGTCAATCACGCAGCCAATGGCCGGACCGTGGGATTCACCAAAATTGGTGACAGCGAAAAGATTTCCAAAGGTGTTACCGCTCATAGCCTTGGATTATCCCCGACCGGGGCGCCGTCCCCAGTCCGCTGCCCCACCCAGACGGCTACTCCAGCTTGCCAGGCCCTTCGCCTTCTGGCCAATCTTTGATATAGGCTTTGAGCATTTTGTTCTCAAAATTTTGACTGTCCACGACGGTGCGGGCCACGTCGTAGAAGCTGATCACGCCCATCAGCATGCTGTTGTTGATGACGGGCATGTACCGGGCATGGCGGTCCAGCATCATGCGGCGCACTTCGTCCATTTCGGTCTCCATGGTGCAAATCAGCGGGCCGTCGTCCATGGCGCGGTAAACGCTGGTAGTGCCAAACGCGCCGCCGTTTTTCACCACCGCTTTGATCACCTCACGAAACGTGAGCATGCCCACCACCCGCCCATTGGAGATCACCACCAGCGAGCCCAGGTCTTTCTCGGCCATCAATTGAGCGGCATCGGCCAGCGAGTCTTCCGGCTTGGCGGTGAAAAGCGTGCCCCCTTTGACCCGCAAAATGTCGCTGACTTTCATCGTTCACCTCATGTATCGTTTGTGACCGGCCACACACCTGTCTTCGGCCAAATATAGCCCACAATAAGTCGATATTCGCGCCCTGACCCAGAGGCGCGGGCCCAAAGACGGATCAAAAACTCAAATAGGAGCGTCATGCCTGGTTATTCAGACCCCGGATTCGACACACTGGCACTGCATGCCGGTGCCGCCCCCGACCCCACCACGGGCGCTCGTGCGGTGCCGATTCACCTCACCACCTCATTTGTTTTCGAGTCCAGCGAGCATGCCGCGTCCCTGTTCAATTTGGAGCGTGCCGGTCATGTGTACTCGCGCATCAGCAACCCCACCAATGCCGTTTTAGAGCAACGCATCTCGGCCCTGGAAGGCGGCATAGGCGCCATCAGCACGGCCAGCGGGCAGGCGGCGTTGCACCTGAGCATTGCCACCTTGATGGGGGCCGGCTCACACATCGTGGCATCCACCGCCTTGTATGGCGGCTCGCAAAATTTGCTGCACTACACGCTGCGCCGGTTTGGCATTGACACCACCTTTGTGTCGCCTGGTGATGTGGACGGCTGGCGCGCGGCGGTGCGCCCCAACACCAAGCTCTTTTTTGGCGAAACCGTGGGAAACCCCGGCTTGGAGGTGCTGGACATTGCCACCATCGCTGCCATCGCCCACGACGCAGGCGTGCCTTTGCTGGTGGACTCCACCCTCACCTCGCCTTGGTTGATCAAACCGTTGGCGCATGGGGCCGATCTGGTCTACCACTCGGCCACCAAGTTTTTAAGCGGGCATGGCACGGTCTTGGGTGGGTTGGTGGTGGACGGTGGGAGTTTTGACTGGGACCGCTCGGGCAAATTTCCCGAGTTAACCGAACCCTATGACGGATTTCACAGCATGGTGTTCAGTGAAGAATCCACCGTGGGTGCTTTTTTGCTGCGTGCGCGCCGCGAAGGGCTGCGAGACTTTGGCGCTTGCTTGAGTCCGCATTCGGCGTGGTTGATTTTGCAAGGCATTGAGACCCTCTCCTTGCGCATGGAGCGCCACATGAGCAACACGCAAAAAGTGGTTTCATTTCTGGCCAGCCACCCGTTTGTGTCGCGCGTGGGTCATCCGCTGCTGGAAAGCCATCCCAGTCATGCCTTGGCGAAGACACTGCTGCCGCGCGGTGCCGGTTCGGTCTTCAGCTTCGATCTGGCGGGCAGTCGCACCCAAGGCAAAGCCTTTGTCGAGGCGCTCAAGGTCTTCAGTCACCTGGCCAATGTGGGGGACTGCCGCAGTTTGGTGATTCACCCCGCCAGCACCACGCACTTTCGCATGAGCGACGCGGCGCTGACCTTGGGTGGCATCACGCAAGGCACGATTCGTTTGAGCATTGGCCTGGAAGACGCCGACGATTTGATGGATGACTTGAAACGCGCACTCAAAGTCGCTGAAAAAACCACAGGGAGCGCGGCATGAAGCTCACCGTTAACGGGCACGAGACCTACTGCTACACCGGTGGCAAAGCTTTTGATGCCGCCCAACCCACCGCCATTTTTATTCACGGCGTCTTGAACGACCACAGCGTGTGGGTGTTGCAAACCCGCTACCTCGCCCACCATGGCTGGAACGTGCTGGCGGTGGACCTGCCCGGCCACTGCCGCAGCGCGGGCGATCCACCGGCCACAGTCGAAGCCGCCGCTGATTTTGTACTGGCCTTGATGGATGCCGCCGATTTGACCCAAGCCGCACTGATTGGGCACAGTTTCGGCTCCTTGGTGGCGCTAGAGGCCGCCGCACGCGCGCCAGAGCGCATCACCCAACTGGTGCTGGTGGGCGTGGCGTTTCCCATGAAGGTGGCCCCCGCTTTGCTGGACAGCGCGTTGAACGACCCCCTGAAGGCGTTGACGATGGTGAATGTGTTTTCTCGCGCCACACTGGCGCCACCGCCGTCTGCCCTAGGACCGGGTACCTGGGTTTACGGTGCATCCATGGCGCTGGGGCGCCGGGTGCTGGCCAGCAACCCCCGCGTGAACCTGTTTTACACCGGCTTTCTGGCTTGCGACCGCTACACCCACGGCGAAGAGGCCATGGCCCTGGTGCGCTGCCCGGTGCTGTTTGTGCTGGGAAGTCAGGACCAAATGACGCCTTCTAAGGCCGCTCAAGGGCTGATCACACGGGCCAAAAACGCGCAGGTTGTGCACCTCCCCGGTGGTCATCACCAAATGAACGAGACGCCCGAGCCAATGCTGGCGGCTTTGGTGACGTTTTTGAAACGGTCACCCTGACCCGCGTGGCAGGCAAACCCCGACAAATGCTACGCTATTCATAGCGCCTCGCGCAGGACCATATTGGGCCAACGGCTCTTTTCCCATAAATGATGGGTCACTTCGTCTTGGGGCAACAACAAGGTGTCGAGCAAGGGGGCCAGCAACGTCGTGTCAGGGTTGGCGAGCAGGAGATAACGCGAGGTGTGCCGGGCATCTTCCTCGTCCAGACGGCCCACCCAGTCCAACTCGCACAAGGTCTCCAGCACCGGCTCCAGTTGCAGCGAGTCCACCCGCAGCAAGGTGGCGAGGTCTTGCAACAACAAGCCCTTGGCCTGCGTGTCTCGCACCCGCTCCAAGTGCTGCAACGACTCCAGCGCCAACTGAAATTGAAAACCATGCGAGCGCAAGCGAGGTGAGACACCCGACAGCAAACTGGGCAGATAAGCCGAAATGACGGCACCCAGCAACACAATTACCCACACCACGTAAATCCAGACCAGCAAAATAGGCACCGTGGCGAAGGCACCGTAAATCATGGAATAAGTGGGAACCTTGCTCAAATACAGCGTGAGCACCTTCTTGGCCAACCCCAGACCAGACGCGACAAAGAGACCACCTGCCGCCGCATGGCTCCACTTCACTTGGGTGTTGGGCACATAGTGGTACAGCGCAGCCATGCCGCCCCCCACCAGCGCAAACTGCAACAGGTCAAGCAACACCTGGTAGGTACCGGGCATCACGCCCACGACGCCTTTGGAGGCCGAGATGGCATAGGAGGTGAGGCTCAAACTGACGCCCAGCGTCAAAGGCCCCAGCGTGAGCGCCGTCCAATACACCAGCACCCGTTGTCCAAAATGCCGGGGCTTTCTGACGCGCCAAATGTTGTTCAAGGTGCGGTCGATCGTCAAAATCAACGTCAAGGCCGACGTAAATAACAGCACCGCCCCGACCGCGCCGAGCTTGCTGGCTTGGGCCGCGAACTGGCTGAGATACCCCAGCACCTGGCGGGCAATGTTGTCTGGAATCAAGCTGGTCAGCAGCCACTGCTGCAGCACTTGCTGAAATTTACCGAACATCGGAAACGCCGTAAACACCGCCAGCGCCACGGTTAAAAACGGCACCAAAGCAATGGTGGTGGTAAAAGTCAAGCTGCTGGCCGTCAGGCCCAGTCGGTCGTCCCTGAAGCGGGCACGCAGGGTTTGCGCCGTGCTTTGCCACGGGAAACGGGTCAAACTGCTCAACATCACGTCCAAGCGCTGGGGCCAAGTCAGTGTTGGCGGGGTGGGGAAATTCATGGCCGCTATGATGCCACCCCAATGACCTCGTCTCTTACCCCCGATCAAAACAGACCCTCCCCCCCAGTGGCCCTGACCCGCATTTTGGCCGTGAGCAGCTTGCTCGGCCTGATCGTGCTGGGCCTGGCCTGGGAACTGGTCATTGCGCCCATCCGACCCGGCGGTTTTATCTTGGCTTTCAAGGTGATTCCCCTGTGCTTTCCGCTTGTGGGCTTGCTTAAAAATCGCATGTACACCTACCGCTGGGTGAGCCTGCTGGTGTGGATTTATTTCACTGAAGGAGCGGTTCGCGCCTACAGCGACAGGCCTCCCAGCAATTACTTGGCCATGATTGAGGTGGCCCTGTGCCTGATTTTGTTCGTGGCCTGCGCGCTTCACGTTCGCCTTCGCCTCAAAAACGCACCTCCAGCAGCAGCCTGACCATGCAACACCTCCTCACCCAACTCGCCCGCATCGTCGGCCCCGCCCATGTCTTAACCGAGGGCGATTTGAGCGCTTGGGAGCAAGACTGGCGCCAACGCAGCCGGGGCAAGGCGCTGGCCGTGGTACGACCCGGCTCGACCGACGAGGTGGCCCAAGTGGTGAAAGCTTGCGCTGCCTACCGCACCCACTACCCGGACCGTGCCCTCAGTTTGGTGCCACAAGGGGGAAATACCGGCTTGGTGGTGGGCTCTACGCCGGATGCATCGGGCCAGCAGATTGTGTTGAGCCTGCAACGCATGAACGCCGTGCGCCACCTGGACGCCGACAACTTGACCGTCACCGTGGAGGCAGGCTGCATTTTGCAAACCCTGCAAGAGCACGTCCGTGCGGCGCAACTGTTGTTTCCCTTGAGCTTGGCAGCCGAAGGCACCTGCACCCTCGGCGGCAATTTGGGCACCAACGCCGGTGGCACGCAAGTGCTGCGCTACGGCAACGCCCGCGACCTGTGCCTGGGGCTGGAAGTGGTCACCGCGCAGGGGGAAATTTGGCACGGTTTGTCGGGCTTGCGCAAAGACAACACCGGCTACGACCTGCGCGATTTGTATGTTGGGTCAGAGGGCA
>JBAQDW010000050.1:0-3542 GCA_049286445.1 Rhodoferax sp.
CTAGCGGCCCAAAAGGCATTCAAAGACCTTGCGGGGTGACATTGCAGAAACTTCAAGGTCGTGTTCTTTCCCCCCCTCTCCCCCAACCCCTCTCCACCCCCGCCGGGGCGGAAAGGGGAGCTCAACAGCCCTATTTGGCCAACGCTTTGTTTGGGGTGGCGTTCACGCGCAGACGCCAACATTCAAACTCGCCGGGAACTACGTGAGCCTGGGACCACACTGATGCTGCCTGTGTTCACTTTGAGGGTAGGCCGGGCACCGTGAACGCCGCCCCTTTAAAAACGCGGCCACATAGGGCTGTTGGCCCCCCTTTCCCGCCCAGCGGGGCGGGAGAGGGGTTGGGGGTGAGAGTGGGGGTTGCAGCGCAAGAATTGCTATACCGTTGATAGCTGCTGGCGCAGGACCAGCAAGGGCTACAGGCCGAAAACACCTACGACTGAACGCATGGGGCCGCTAAAACCGCACGCTTAACGGTTAAAGCTTGACTAAGTGCCATTCCCCTTTAGGGCGAAATTCGACCAGCAGCCACCCATTGGCCCGCTTGGCGGCGAAGCACTACCGCCTCGCCAGACGCGGGCACCACGCCGGTCAACGCGGTGATATTCACTTGATGAGTGACCACCACCAACAGCCCCTCACCACGCCAAGCCTCCAGCAGCGCTCTGGCTTCACTCGTTTGGGCGGGCGCGGCATCCGGCGCGCCAAAGAAAGAGTTAAAGGCCGGTTGATCCACACGCCGTGCGGGAAAAGCCAAGTCTGCCGTTTCCCGGGTTCGACACCATTGGGACGACCACACCGCCGTCACCGGCACGGTTTGTTGCCGAAAAAACTGGCCAATTCGTTTCGCTTGTGCGCGCCCCTCTGCGCTGAGGTTGCGCTGCGTTCGGCAGTCGTTCAAATCGACATTTTCAGGGTCGCCCACCCCGGGGGCCAACGCATGGCGCATCAACACGACGCTACCGGGCATCAGGGCTGCGCCACTGGTTTGGGCCAAGACCGGCTGCACGCCTGCCCAGACCATCACCATAGAGACAAAGCAGGACAGAGCGTGTTGATGGGCTTTCATGCCTTCCATTTTTTCAGTTTAAGAAGGTGTTGAGCGGATGCACGGGGCGATACCCCTTCAAATTGGCGTTAAATGAAGCCACTGACGTGAGGGGCACCGCCAGTGGCGCAAAAATAGGTGGGGTCGGTCACCCGCCCCTGTGTGCGCTGGGGAACGTACTTGGTGGCCCAGATTCGGCATGATGAAGTCGCACCGCAAGAGGAACCCGTTCAATGAAAAACAAGCGCACCGTCTCCCTCCTTTTTCTATTCACCCTCGCCGCAGGATCCGCCATGGCCACTGAAGAACCCAAATTCACCTCCAACCTCAAAGAAGGCGCTTTTGAGGTGCGCAGCTACCCCGCTCTGGTGGCAGCCCAGGTCAGCGTGACCGGCACACAAGACGAAGCGTCGCGCGCCGGATTCAAACTGTTGGCGGGTTATATTTTTGGCGGCAATACCCGGCGCCAAAGCATTGCCATGACGGCACCGGTGGTGCAGTCCCAGCCCGGCAGCCAGACCATCGCCATGACCGCGCCGGTGATTCAATCGGCCACACCGGGCGGCACTGAGGGGTGGACGGTTCGCTTCATCATGCCCTCTGAATACACGCTGGACACCTTGCCCACGCCGAATGATGCCAAGGTTCAATTGCTGACGTTGCCTGCCGCACGCTACGCCGTGGTCACGTTTTCTGGCTTGGCGAATGAAGACGATGTCGCCCAGAAAACGGCTGAACTCAACACCTTCCTCGACAAAAACGCCTTGCGCGCCAGCGGCCCCCCTGAGTTGGCACGCTACAACCCGCCGTGGACGCTTTGGTTCATGCGGCGCAATGAAGTCCACATTCCGCTGGCACCCTGAGGCCGCAGCGCCTCGCTTGAATGGGCGCGCAGCGAGGACTTTTCTTTCACCGGCCAGTGAGTTGGGTTTTTTTCCACCACTCAGAAAAACTGCGGCAGTACGTCTCCACCGGCTCGAATAGGCAAACCGATGCCTGTGGGCCCACGGCGCACTGGGGGTTGACCTCTTTCAACAGCCTTTGCATTTGTCCAAGTCCCCCGTCTCCATGGGGGTCAGGTTGCCAGCGCACTGACGCTGCGTGTTGCAGCGCCTGGGCGATTTGTTGCGCACTGCCCCACCACAACGGCAAGGTGGACGTGGTTTGCGACACCAAGCCACGAGTCACGAAATCCCAGCGGCGCGCGCTCCAAGGCGTAGCACGGTGGCAACCCTCCAACCCCACCCCAATGTGAACCACATCGGCAGGCAAACTGAGGGGGGTGGCGAGTGCCCAGGGGTGATGCAACCACACATCACGGCCCGCCAAGGCCTGCACAGACGAGGCATCGGGCGCGCACCAAGCGGCACGGATAGGGCCATCCCTTGGTCCATCACATAACAAAGGCGACGCGTACAACGCAGGTGGGGCGAAACCCGCGCCAGCTTGACGGGCATCGTGGCGCATGTGCAGGGGCTGCGTGCCGCGCGCCAACGCGTCCATGGCCTCGTAAGAAATATCGATCCTCGTACCAAAACTGTGCCAAGGCTGCGGCGCATATTTGGCCACGTTGTCGGCGTTAAAAATATAGGGTTTGCTGCTGCCCGTGCCCGCCACCCATTGCCAGCTCAAATGGTTGCTGGCTTGATCGCCATCCAGCAAGTAACCCAGCATCCACTGCGCACCAGCGTGCCAATGCACTTTGCGCAAGTGCACCACGTAGCTGGCCAGCCACATGCGGGCATGGTTGTGGATGTAGCCGGTCTCATAAAGTTCGCGCACCGCGAGGTCAATCGCAGGGATGCCGGTACGGGCCTCCAACACATCTTGCGGCATCTCGGGTTGGTACGCGCTGTCGGGCAACAGGCCGGGGTGGATCGACTGGTGAATGCCGCTTCCCAAGTGCGCCCACGTGTGGCGGTAATAGGCGCGCCAGCCCAGTTCAAACACCAGCTTGTGTTGGCGGTGCAGCGCATGGCGTGCGTGGACCGCGCTGTAAACCTCGCTCAGGCTCAACAGCCCGTGCGTGAGGTAGGGCGACAGCCGGGTGACAGCGCCCTCCAGCGCGTTGCGGGTGCGGGCATAGTCGTCGGGCCGCACGGCGTCCAAGCGCTCTCGCGCTGCTGCCACGGTGGGTTCAAAGTGGGGCATGGCGATGGGCGGCCGCTTGGGTTTGAATGGCGTCGCGGGCGGGCCCGTCCAACCGCGCCAGGTTTTTGAGTTGCATGGCCATGCGCGGGTTTTTCTTGAGCAGCGTCTCGTGCCGCATCAAAAAGTCCCAGTACAGCGTGGTGTACGGGCACGCTGTAGCCCCGGTGGACTCGGCCGGGTTGAAACCGCAGCCTTTGCAGTGGTTGCTCATGCGCTGGATGTACTTGCCACTGGCCACATACGGCTTGCTGGCCATCAAGCCCCCATCCCCAAACTGACCCATGCCCAAGGTGTTGGGCAGCTCCACCCACTCCACGGCATCCACATACACGCTCAAGTACCACTC
>JBAQDW010000051.1:0-4686 GCA_049286445.1 Rhodoferax sp.
CTTCCAACACGCGGCCACATAGGGTTGTTGGCCCCCCTTTCTCGCCCGGCGGGGCGGGAGAGGGGTTGGGGGTGAGAGTGGGGGTTGCAGCGCAAGAATTGCTACACAGTCGATAGCTGCTTACGCAGGCACAGCAAGGGCTACAGGCCGAAAACACCCGGAATCCAGAGCGCAGGCGGTCGCTGATACCACACGCTTAACGGTTAACGCTCATGTAAGTGCCATTCGGCCCTGGCCCTTGCGTTTGCTGCGCAAGGCGCTCTTCATCGAATAGCAATTTGAGTCACGGTCATGGTGGTGGTCAGGTCAGTACAGGATGCGGCAGCGAATCGTGCCCGGTACGCTATTGAGCTCATCCAGTGCGGCCTGGCTGGCTGCGCTGTCCACGTCAATCACCACGTAGCCCACGTCTTCAAAGGTGCTGAGGTACTGGGCGGCAATGTTGATGTCGGCCACAGAGAGCCGCTCATTGACCTGCGCCAACACGCCTGGCACGTTGTGGTGAATGTGCAGCAGGCGGCTGCGCCCGGTGTGTTCTGGCAGCGCCACTTCGGGGAAGTTGACCGCCGAGGTGGTGGAGCCATTGTTGCCGTAGCGCACCAGCTTGGCGGCCACTTCGCTGCCAATGTTGACTTGGGCTTCCGAAGTGGAGCCGCCAATGTGGGGCGTGAGGATCACGTTGTCAAAGCGGGTGAGGGGTGAGGTGAACACCGCGTCATTGCCCTGGGGCTCCACCGGAAAAACGTCAATGGCGGCTCCGTGCAGGTGGCCGCTTTCCAGCGCTGCGGTGAGGGCGTCAATATCGACCACGGTGCCGCGTGAGGCATTGATCAAATGGCTGCCTGGTTTCATCGCCGCCAGTTGGGTCGCACCGATCAAATTCTGGGTTTGGGGTGTTTCGGGGACGTGCAAGCTCACCACGTCCGAGAGCGACAACAACTCAGCCAGCGTGCCCACTTCGCGTGCATTGCCCAAGGGCAGCTTGGCTTCAATGTCGTGAAACACCACGCGCATGCCCAATTGTTCGGCCAGCACGCCAATCTGTGTGCCAATGTGGCCGTAACCCACAATGCCCAGCGTTTTGCCGCGCACCTCGTAAGAATGGGCTGCGCTTTTCACCCAGCCGCCCCGGTGCAGAATGGCGTTTTTCTCAGGAATCCCACGCATCAGCATGATGACTTGCGCCAGCACCAGCTCAGCCACGCTGCGGGTGTTGGAAAACGGCGCGTTGAACACCGGAATGCCCAAGCGCATGGCCGCCTTCAAATCGACCTGGTTGGTCCCAATACAAAAGCAGCCAATGGCACCGAGCTGCGGGGCATGATCCAGCACCTCGGCCGTGAGTTGGGTGCGCGAGCGAATGCCCACAAAGTGCGCGCCGTGAAGGGCCGCTTGCAGTTCAGCGCCCGCCAACGCTTTGGCGTGGGTCTCAATGTGGGTGTAGCCGCCTTGGCGCAAACCCTCGGCCGCAGAGGGGTGAATACCTTCTAGCAGCACCGCTTTGAGGGTGGGTTTGTGGACAGCAAATTCAGCAGCGTGGTGAGTCATGGGAGGTCTTTATAAAAGGGGATATCGGAGCGGTTTCAATGGGCGCGAAACCATCGCAAAAGTGCCAAAAGGCAACAAGTGAAGGGGGGCTTTACACGCTATTTATAAGATTCATGTAATGTGCATCTTATAATAAATTTTTTCTACATTTTGAAGGAGCACTCCCATGACACAGGCCACCCTCACACCGCAAGTTGATACACGCCACATGGAGGCACGCACTCGCCGTACGGCAGTTTTTTCGGCGTTTGACCAGTTAGAAGTGGGTGCGACCCTGGAAGTGGTCAACGCGCAAGACCCCACCACGCTGCGCAGCCAGTTTGAACTGGAAAAGCCCAACCTGTTTACCTGGGAGCACTTGGAAAGTGGCCCCGACGTGTGGCGCGTGGCGGTGACCAAACTCAAAGGCAAACACGGTGTGGACCACTGCTGCGGTGCTTGCGGCGGCTGAGGCCCCGTAGGGCCTGATTCCAACGCCATATCAATAGGATCTGCTGTTGCTTCGCCTTGCCGTGCGTCTGCACTGTCTGCGGCTTCGCGCCTAAGCGCCTGTCGATCTGAAAATGGAATGACTGGTTCAGGCCGCAATCACTTCTAAATCGGGCTCCAGCGTGCGCAGCTGGTTCTGAATCGCTTGCAGCGTGCCCGAGATCGAACTGGGGCAGGTGCCACAGGCCCCTTGGTAGTGCACCACTAACTGGTTGCCTACCAAGCTCAGTACATCCAAGTCGCCGCCATCGCTTTGCAAAAACGGACGAATTTGCTGGTCCAGCACCAAGTTGATATCGTCCAAGCGTTGCTGGTCAACCTCGCTCAGGTGCTCAAAAGAAGCCCGCGCTGAAAACACCGCTGCGGCAGATTGCGCCGCCGCTGCAGGCGCGGCGCGGATGGGCACTGCCAGTTCACGCGACAGGCCATCCCACTCCACATTGCCGTCCTGGGTCACCGTGATCCAGCGGTCCACATAAAACACGTTGGTAACATGAGGAATGGCAAACAGGGCTTGCGCCAAGGGGTTGTCTTGCGCCTGCGCGGCGTTCTCAAACGAATGGACAATGCCCCAAGACAGGGGTTCGCGCAAGATGAATTTTCTTGCGTTGGGGTTGGGGGTGCGTTCAATGTCAGCAATCTTGGGCATGGTGTTTTTCGCGTGGGGGGACGGGCTGAATCAGGCGTCTCCCATGGGGGTGTTCATGGGGTCGTTTTGATCTTCGGTGGAGGCGCTGGTCTGGCTGTTCAGCGCGGCTTGCAAGGTGTGCCAGGGAAGGATGGCGCATTTCACCCGCATCGGCAAGTCGCGAATGCCGGAGAACACCGCCAGACGCGCCATGCCGGGCAAAGGCTCAGCGTGGTCCTCAGGTGGCGCGCGACCGGTGGCCATGTCCACAAAGGCATGCACCAGTTGCTCGGCCTGAACCGGTGTTTTGCCCTTAACCGCCATGGTCATCAGAGAGGCCGAGGCTTTGCAAATGGCACACGATTCGCCGTGAAAGGCGATGGACTCGATCGCCTCGCCGCCGAGATCAAGGGCCACAAAAATATGGTCGCCACACAAGGGGTTGAGCCCCTCGGCTTGGTGGCTGGGATGCGCTAGCGTGCCGTAGTTGCGCGGTTTCTTGTTGTGGTCCAAGATGACTTCTTGGTACAGGGCTTTGGGGTCGGCGCTCATGGTGCTCTCGTATTGGATGGGTGGGCCGGGCGTTTAGGCAAAGACCTGTTGCACGCTGCGAATGCCTGCCACCAGCGCATCGACTTCCGCATGCGTGTTGTAAAAGGCAAACGAAGCGCGAGCCGTGGCAGGCACGCCTAAACGCTGCATCAAAGGCTGGGCGCAGTGGTGGCCCGTACGCACGGCGATGCCTTCTGCGTTGAGCAAGGTGCCCACATCGTGCGGATGGATGCCTTGCAGCGCAAAGGACAGTACCGCCGCTTTGTGGTGTGCCGTGCCAATCAGGCGCACGCCGGGCAGGGCGCTAAGTTGCTCTGTGGCATTTGCCAGCAAGGCGTGTTCATGGGCAGCAATGGCGTCCATGCCCACCATCTGGATGTAGTCGATGGCACAGGCCAGTCCAACCGCTGCCGCAATGGGCGGTGTGCCGGCTTCAAACTTGTTGGGAATGGGTGCGTAGGTGGACTTTTCCAGGGTCACGGTGTGAATCATGTCGCCACCGCCTTTAAAAGGCTGCATGGCTTCCAGCAACGCCGCACGGCCATACAGCACACCAATACCGGTGGGCCCACACAGCTTGTGGCCTGAGAACGCGTAAAAGTCGCAGTTCAAGTCTTGCACATCCACGCGCAAATGGGGCACCGCCTGCGCGCCGTCCAGCAACACTGGCACGCCATGCGCGTGGGCGGCGGCCACCATTTCTTTCACCGGGTTGATGCTGCCCAGGGCGTTGGAGACGTGCCCCAAGCAAACCAGCCGGGTGCGGTCGCTGAATAACGCCGCATAGGCGTCCAGTTGCAGCTCACCGGCATCGTTGATGGGCACCACTTTGAGGGTGGCGCCTTTCTCAGCGCACAGCATGTGCCAAGGCACGATGTTGGAATGGTGCTCCAGCACGGTGATGATGATCTCATCCCCCGCCTGAATGAACTTGCGCCCCCAGCCGTGCATGACCAGGTTGATGCTGTCAGTGGTGCCACTGGTAAAAATCACCTCGCGCGCCTCTCGGGCACCAATGAACTGCTGCACCGTGCGCCGCGCCGCCTCATAAGCGGCCGTCGCGGTTTCCGACAGCTGGTGCACGGCGCGGTGAATGTTGGCGTGCTCATGGGTTTGGTAGTGCTGCAAGCGCTGTATCACAACGGTCGGCATCTGGCTGGACGCCGCGTTGTCCAGGTACACCAGCGGTTTGTCGTTCACCCGCAGCGAGAGGATGGGAAAGTCAGCGCGCAGCCGGGACACGTCCAGCGCCGCAGCCACTGTGGCGGAAATGGAGGCAATTTCGGTGACGATGTTCATAGCGGGCTGCTGCGGTGATTCAGAACCGTGGTTTCAAGTTGTTGGCGCACCGAAGGCACGGGAATGCGGGCAATCACCTCCGCTGCAAAGGCATAGGTCAACAGGCCACGCGCCGCGTCCAGCGACAACCCCCGGCTTTGCAAATAAAACAACTCGTCGTTGTCGAGCTG
>JBAQDW010000052.1:0-2199 GCA_049286445.1 Rhodoferax sp.
GTTTGAATGTTGGCCGTTGCACGTGAACGCCACCCCAGACAAAGCGTTGGCCGCATAGGGCTGTTGAGCTCCCCTTTCCGCCCCGGCGGGGGTGGAGAGGGGTTGGGGGAGAGGGGGGGAAAGAACAAGACCTTGAAACTTCTGCAATCTCGTCCCGCAAGGCCTTGAAATGGGTTTTGAGTCGCCGGCCCGTCATCGCAGGGGTCGGGTGATGCCTTTGGCCAATTTGCCCTATAAAACCTCTGTCGTTATTTCTTTTGTGTTTTTGACCTTTGACAGCCAAAGCATGCTGTGAGGGGCCCCACTCAACCGATCCCGCCCGCTCGTGCGTCCTTCCCCCGCAGCTCAGCGGGCTGTCCAGAGGCGGGCACGCGGGTGACACCGGTCTGTGGCATCCTCTCTCCCATGAAAACCCCTGTGCGCAATGCCTCAACCGACCCCATTGATGCGCTCTTAGGCGCGCATGGCTTGCGCCGCACGGCGGCTGCGCGCTTGGTGTTGGGCTGGTTTCTGGCCCATGACGACATCACTTACACCCATGCGCAACTGCTGGCGGCACTGGAAAGCGACAGCGAAGTGGCCCCCGGTGTGAAGCTGGACCGTGTCACCCTGTACCGCCTCATTGACCGGTTGACCCAAGTGGGCCTGCTGCTGTGCCGGGTGGACCTCAACCGGGTGCGCCGCTACCAAGCCATGCCCACCAGCGTGCACGCCATGCCGCACTTTGAATGTCAAAGCTGCCACCGCGACAGCCCCTTGAGCGCGGCTCTGCAGGCCAATGCTGAAGACATTGACCGCGCCGCGCAAGCCGCACTGGCCACGCTCCATGCCTTGGGTTACCAAGACTTGACGCTCGATTTTTCAGTGAAAGGGGTGTGTGCCGACTGCGCGGGGCAAAGTGCGTCGCCCGCACCACCGCACCCTGCTTGACGCCGCTGCCTGACAGTGCCGCGCGGCATACGCAACCCGTATTCCCCTCAAGCGGCGTGGTCCGCGCCGCTTGAGCCCTTGGTGGGGGAGAAGCGGGCGACCAGTTCGTGCCCGTCACCGGGGTAGGTCAGGCGCACAAACGTCACGGGCTTGCCCCCGGTCCAGGTGCGGCGATCGACCACCAGGCAAGGTGTGCCACGGCGCACTTTGAGTGCAGGGGCCGTTTGCGCATCAGCTGCACCGGCGCGAATGCGGTGCTCCGCCGACGTCCACGGCACATGCCTGACCAGCCACGCACCGGGGGCCTCATCGGCAAAGTCGGCGCTGGCGGCACTTGGAACGGCGGACAAGTTGATGAGGCGACGCTCCAGGCAAAACGGGCGCAGCCCTGCGTAATGCAGCGTGAGCAGTTCAAGAACCGGCCCCGGCGCGTCAAGCGTGAGCAACGCCCTGTCGGCTTGCAAGCTGGTGCGCGCCTTGGAATCAACAATGACATGGCGGTACGCCAGGCCCAAGGCCATGACCTCGGTGCGGATGTCCTGAATCTCCAGCACCGCAGAGCGCGACTGCGAACGCATCACAAAACTGCCGGCTTTGCGCCGCCGCTCAACCAGGTTGGCACGTGCCAATTGAGTCAGCACTTTGTTAACCGTCATGCGCGAGCACTGGTAGTCAAGGGTGAGTTCAAGCTCTGAAGGAATGCGGTAGCCGGGGGGCCACTTGCCGCTCAAAATATTTTGCTCAATATCGTCCAGGATGCGCTGGTGCAGTGAGGTGGCTGCGGCTTTTGGGGCGGGGGCTGCTTTTCCCCCCGGTGCAGCGGTGCCCGCCTGGGTGGCTTTGGCCCTCATGGCAACACGACGCAGCCGCAATCAGGCGCGGGGGCGGGACGCCTGATGCAATGGGCGATGGAAATAAAGGCTGTCATCACGGCGGCTTTCAAAGTTTGCGCATCAAGTCAAACGCCCAAGGCATCGAATGGACCCCCCACGCGACGGGCCATTGTACGGAGCATGTTCAGGCGCAGAGCGGTCTCGCTCGTGGCCAACGTCCCGTGCCCTTGCCAAAAAAGCAAGCTTTAAACAGGCCGCCACAGTGCTTGCATTTTTTTCTTAATGTCTATACATTAAGAAAAAAAAGCGCTCTCTTTTTGAATCTTTACCCGGCTATTTTTTAAACGGACTTTTCACCTATGTCATCCCCTACTTCGCAACTCCCCGCCTCCGGCCTGACCGAGTTGATGCTCACCCCCGGTGCGGTGAACTTGGC
>JBAQDW010000053.1:0-2299 GCA_049286445.1 Rhodoferax sp.
GGTGTGTGACCTGCCAGTACAACAAACGCACCACCTTGGCCGACGCCTCGGTCATGGCCGACCTGAGCGCCCGGGGCGTGACGCTATTGCGCGCCGACTGGACGCGCCGCGACCCCGCCATCACCGCCGCGTTGAACCAACTGGGCCGCAATGGCGTGCCACTGTATGTGCTGTACAGCGCCACAAATCCGCCCGTGGTGCTGTCCGAAATTTTGTCGGTGGACGACGTCCGCGCGGCGCTGGCCACGCTTTAACCTTTCTTGACTGACTGTTTAACGGGAGTTTTATGACTGAAATCGACACCATGCGCCACATTCTGGGCACCTGCCGCACCATCGCGGTGGTGGGCCTGAGCCCCAAACCGCACCGGGCCAGCTTTGATGTGAGCCGCGCCATGCAAGCACGCGGCTGGCGCATCATCCCCATCAACCCCAACGCCACCGAAATACTGGGTGAAACCGCCTACCCCTCGCTCACCGAGGCGGCGCGCCACGTATCCATTGACTTGGTCAACGTGTTTCGCAACAGCGAAGACGTGCCCCCGGTGGTCACAGAAGCCATTGCCATCGGTGCCAAAGCGATTTGGTTGCAGCTGGGCATCACACACGCGCAAGCCGCAGGGCTGGCTTGGGTGCAAAACAAGTGTTTGATGGTGGAGCAAAGCCGCCTTGGCACCCTGCCAGGCGCTTGCGCGACAATCGACCCATGAACGATCAAGCCACTCCAAGCGCCTTTGCGCCCCTCCAAAACGACACTTTTTTGCGCGCGTGTCTGCGCCAATCTACCGGGCACACCCCCGTTTGGCTGATGCGCCAAGCGGGCCGCTACCTCTCGGAATACCGCGACACCCGCGCCAAAGCCGGCAGCTTCATGGACTTGGCCACCAACCCGGCCTTTGCCACCGAAGTGACGCTGCAACCCTTGGACCGCTACCCGCTGGATGCCGCCATTTTGTTCAGCGACATCTTGACCGTGCCCGATGCCATGGGCCTGGAGCTGACCTTCACCCAAGGCGAAGGCCCCAAGTTTGCCAAAAACGTGCGCGACGAGGCCGCCGTGGCCGAACTGGCCGTGCCGGACATGGAGAAGCTGCGCTACGTGTTTGACGCCGTCACCTCGATTCGCAAGGCGCTGAATGGCCGCGTGCCGCTCATCGGTTTCTCGGGCAGCCCGTGGACGCTGGCCTGCTACATGGTCGAGGGCGCAGGCTCTGACGACTACCGCCAGGTCAAAACCATGCTCTACAAGCGCCCGGACTTGATGCACAAAATTCTGCAAATCAACGCCGACTCGGTGGCCCTGTACCTCAACGCCCAAATTGAGGCCGGTGCCCAAGCGGTGATGATTTTTGACAGCTGGGGCGGCGTGCTGGCCGACGGTGCGTTCCAGGAATTCAGCCTGGCCTACACCAAGCGCGTGCTGTCCCAATTGAAGCGCGAGCACAACGGCGTGCGCATTCCCAGCTTGGTGTTCACCAAAGGCGGCGGCCTGTGGCTGCAAGAGATGGGTGAGCTGGAATGCGACGTGCTCGGTCTGGACTGGACGGTCAACCTCGCCAAGGCGCGCGCCTTGGTGGGCGACAAAAAAGCCCTGCAAGGCAACCTTGACCCCAACGTGCTGTTTGCCCATCCCGACCAGATTGAGGCCGAAGTGATCAAAGTGCTGGACAGCTTTGGCGCGCCGTACAAGGGCGACGCCACCGGCCCCACGCACATTTTCAACCTCGGCCATGGCATCAGCCAGTACACCCCGGCGGACCATGTGATCACCTTGGTGAAAACCGTGCACGAGCACTCGCGCAAGATGCGGGCTTGAAGGCAGCCCAGGCCTGAAAACACCGCATGGGGCCGACGCCCTGCCCTGTTTTCAGGCCTCTTTTTGAAAACCACCGGTGACTTATGCACAAAATCAAGGGCACGGGGTACACGTCACCTCACCCCGTGCAAGCCCCGCTACAAAAGCCATAGCGAACGCAAGTCGTTGATTCCTATCGAATTTCTCAAAGTGCCAATTAAATGGGCAAGGTAAAGAAAGCCTTGATTTACAAGGGTTTGACGGCCCTCTCCCCGAGATATCAACAAAGTTATCCACAGAAATCTTGAATGACTTCTGGATAACCTCTGAATGGCATATGAATCAATCACTTAGCGCCGCTTTCACCAATTCACATCCACAACGCCACCCCAACCCAACCCAACCCGACGCTGGCATGAGCTACACCCTCCCCGTTTTGGTGCACACCCCCGTCCACAGCGCTGGGGCCGGGCCCCTGAGCTACCTGAGTGAGCATCTGCTGCCG
>JBAQDW010000054.1:0-2273 GCA_049286445.1 Rhodoferax sp.
CAGCGTGAGGGTTGATGGCGTGGAAGTCGATTTTTCCGGCGATCAGGAAGATGACCGTCTTGATCGTAGTGAGGCGGGTGAATCCACGCGCACGGCGTTTGGAGGCCTGGAACAATCCGTTGATGGCCTCCAGAAACCCATTGGTTTGGCGCGTCTGTGCCCAGGCTACGATGCCCTCCAAGTGGGTGCGTATCATCTTGGCGACATCCTTCATTGGCTCGACCTTGGAGCGCATCACGCAATTGCACCAGTGCGACAACATAGCGCGCACCACGTTGATCTGTTTACGCTCCAATATCTCACGCAACTGTTCCTTGTAGGACCAGGCCCTGGCCGTTCTCTTGACAGTCATCTTGGCAATCAAGGCATCCAGATCAGCCGCCGCTTCGGGTTTGAGACTGGCGGTGTCTTTGAGCAAAGTCCAGCGCATGCCTTTGAGAGATTTGTCCGTCTTCTGCTCAATCCTGCGCATCTTGTCCACCGCAGTGCTGGCGTGTCCAATGATGTGAAATTTGTCAAACGTGATCCGGGCGTTGGGCAAATGTTTGCCAACCCCAGAGATGAAGGCGGGCGACATGTCGATACTGACCTGGGTGATGTTTTCTGCCGGACAACCATGATCCTCCAAGTAAGAAGCCAGTTCTTTGATGGTTTTGGCATCACGCCCTTCGGTCACAAACAACACGCGTCTGGCATCGGCATCAGCAGCCAAGGTCACGTAGCTGTGGCCCCGGGCGCGCGAGGTCTCATCAATGGCCAGTGCTGTGACATCCGAGTGGTCGCCCAGACCGCAGGCCATCTCGACATATTTCTCGCACACCGCCAGCACCCGATGGGGCGACTCGCCCACAATGCGCGAGACTGCGGCAAATGGCATCTGGCCAGACAGCATCAGGATAAAGGCCTCGAACAGCAAGGTGAATCCATTGAGCCGCCCAGCAAAGTCAGGCTCCACCAGGCGCACCGAACCGTTGGGCAACTTAACGCGCGGCGTGCGCACCTGCAGATGGCACTCGTGCTGAAAGAAGTTCAGGTGCCGGTAGGTTTTGGCCACGGTGTCATGTACCGGATGTGCGCCCTCATGACCCGCAACACTGAAGCGAGTGCCCGCCTTGAAGTCGATCAGCACCGTCAATGTCTTGGCCGCCTGATCAAAAGCCAGCGATGCAACAAACCACGGATCAGAGATCCCCAGCGCAGATTCAAACAGCTTGGCAGTCATGGATTCGTTATTCAAGGTTGATCAAAATGGCCACAGCTTACCCACTCAAATTTCAAGAGAGCCGAAAAAACAGAAGTCGGCGGAAATCGCCTATTCAAATAAGATGGCCCGCTTTGCGCCTTGAGGTTCTGCTCGCTTTGCGCAGGTCGAAGCGGCTCTGTTTTGGACGTAAAAAAAGCCACTCGGAAGTGGCTGCGCGGTGGCTATAGGATGGGTGGTGCTCATGGCTGGCTTGCCGGTATGGCATACCGCGCACACATCGCCAGCAACTCAGGCGCTACGCCCCTTTTGGGGACGAACACCTCGATGCCATAGCCGTCGTCGCTGAGAATGAACACCAGCTCGAAGTACCCAGCGTGTTCGTCCAGTACCTCGAAGTGCTGCGTGTAGCCCGGCGCATCAAAGCGAATGCCTGTGCACCGATTGGTCAGGATGGAGAAGCCCATCTGTGCGTCAAGTTCAGCCATGGTGTCGCCCGGCTCGATGATGAGGAAGTAGCCCAACACTGCGGCATCAAAGGGTTCGTCTTCACTCAGGGCAGCAATGGTGGTCTCGATCAGGTGGCGCAGGGCCGGGTCGGTCAGCTTGGCCGCATCGGCTGCGGTATGGATGAGTTGCATGTGTTTCTTTCTGGTGGAGGAAAAAAGAACGGCATCCAGCCTCAGCGCCACCGGCTTGCTTGACCCAGAGGTATTTGTGTACCTAAAGGGCGTTGCTTGCCAGTAACAGAGGTGGATGCCGTTATGCCCATCACCGCAAGGGCTTCTGGGTTGGACCAATGGAGGCGGTCCCTTCCTGCGACGTTGTCAGTTTTTTGCCCACACAATGTCGCCAAATAGGCTTAGGGAATAGCCGTTGCAGCTTGGGAAATAGCCCCGGTGGCTTACGAAATCAGGGGTGTTTGCTACAGAGTCTCTGACTCGAAAGTCTCCGACTAGAACGACAGCAGCAAGGGAATGCCATAGGCGATCAGCACAAAGAACAATGTCGCCGATGCCACCGCGCCCAGCAGAGAACACAGCACGGTCACGGCGACTGTCATCAGGGTGTC
>JBAQDW010000055.1:0-23352 GCA_049286445.1 Rhodoferax sp.
TTTTTTGACGCCTACCTCGCCGCGATCGACCGCCCCCATGACGCAGCCATCACAGATCGAATGGGCGTCTGGGTGTCTGGTTTCTTCGGGTCAGGCAAGTCCCACTTCATCAAGATTCTGTCCTACCTGCTTGAAAACATTGAAGCGCAGAACCCCGAGACCGGTGACAAACGCAACGCGGCCCAGTTCTTTGACCACCAAAAAATCAAAGATGCCATGTTGTTGGCCGACATTCAGCGCGCTGTGCAGGGCACCGCTGACGTCATTCTTTTCAACATTGACGCCAAAGCTGACAGTAAGTCTGACCGCGATGCCATCTTGCAGGTGTTTCTGCGCGTTTTTAATGAAAAGCTGGGTTACTCCGGAGATGCCCCTTACATTGCCGACATGGAACGCCACCTCGTGGCCAAGGGCGCCTTTGATGTCTTCAAGACCGCCTTCTCGGCGTCCAATGGCGGCACCTGGGATCAGGAGCGCGACGCAGTTGACTTTCTGCGTGATGACATCGTGGTGGCATTGACCACGGCTTTAAAAATGTCGCCCGAGTCCGCCGGTCAATGGTTTGACAGCGCCCGCGACAACTACCGCATCAATATTGAAGGCTTTGCCAAGGTCGTCAACGACTACCTGTCCACCCGCGCGCCCGGTCACAAAGTCATTTTTCTGGTGGATGAAGTGGGGCAATTCATTGGTGCGAGCTCCCCGCTCATGCTCAGTCTGCAGACCATCACCGAGCAATTGGGCACCCAGTGCAAAGGACGCGCCTGGGTCATTGTCACCAGCCAGGAAGACATCGACGCGGCCATCGGCGAGGCCAACAAGGCCAAAAGCCAGGATTTTTCCAAAATTCAGGGTCGCTTTCACACCCGCTTGTCACTGGCGAGCAGCAACACCGACGAGGTTATTGGCGAACGCCTGCTTGCCAAGACCGAGGTGGCTCATGTCGCTCTACGCGACGCATTTGCCAGCAAAAGCGATGTCATCAACAACCAGCTTGGGTTTGCCGGCAACTCGGTCACGCTGCGGGGCTTCAAAGACGCTGCCGAGTTCGTCACCTGCTACCCATTCGCGCCATACCAGTTCACGCTGCTCCAAAAGATTTTTGAATCCATTCGCAAGGTGGGCGCCACGGGCAAGCACCTGTCACGCGGCGAACGCTCGCTGCTCGATGCGTTCCAGTCCGCCACGGTGCGCAACGCCGACCACGGCATTGACGCCCTGGTGCCGCTGTATGACTTTTACCCCTCCATCGAGAGCTTCATCGATGGCATGGCCAAAAAGTCCATCGACGAGGCTCCGCTCAACCCCGGCCTGCAGCCTTATGACAGCCTGTTGCTCAAGGCGATGTTTCTCATTCGCTACATCCCGGACATTGTCAAGCCTAACATCGACAACCTGGCCACCCTGTGCATTGACCAGATCGACGCCGACAAACTCGCCCTCAAGCGCAAGATTCAAGAGAGTCTGACCCGGTTGGAGCAGCAGCGCCTAGTCAGCCGCAATGGCGATCTGTGGTTCTTCCTGACCAATGAGGAGCGCGATGTCGCCCGCGAAATCGGTCATGTGGATGTCTCCGCTTCAGAAAAATCCCGCCTGCTGGCTGAACTCGTGTTCGACGAGATTCACGGCGGCCAGACCAAGATCCGCCACCGCGACACCAAAGCCGACTACGAATTCAACCGCCTGATTGACGGCACCCCTTGGCGGCACGCCAACCACGCCCTGAGCTTTGAGGTGCTCACCCCGCTGGGCGACGACTATGAAAAGCTCCAGAGTGCCAAATGCATTCTGCGCAGCAGTGAGGGGCATGGCCGCGCCATCGTCCGTTTGGCAGAGGGCGAGCGGCTGGACATTGAACTCGCCCTTTACCTGCGGATTGAGAAATACATCATCAGTCCCAAGGCCGACCAGGCCAACCCCGCGCTCAAGCGCATCCTGGCCGACCGCAAAGATGAAAACCGCGAGCGCCGCCAGCGCCTGGTGCATCAACTCTCCACCCTTATCACGGCCGGTGACTTTTTCGCATTGGGTCAGTCCGTTCAAATCAAGGCGTCCAGCCCAGACAAGGTACTTGACGATCTGCTCAACTACCTCATCACCAACACCTACAGCAAGCTCCCCTACCTCAAGGTGCGCCAGGCGGACCCCATTGCTGAAATCCGGGCGGTTCTCAGCAGTGATGACCTCACCCAGCAAGGCCTTGGACTCGGTGGCGAGGAGGGCAATGCGCTTGCCATCGCCGAAATGCGTGACTACCTGCAATTGGCGGCCAGCCAGAACCGGGTGCTGTTGTCTGACGTGGTGGACCGCTTCTCCGGCATCCCTTGGGGATGGAAGCCAGAGTGGGAAACGGTGCTGCTTGTGGCCCGCATGTTCATGGCCGGTGAAATCAAGCTCATGCTTGAGGGCTCTGACCTCGATCCCGCCACCGCTGCCGACCCACTCACCAAGTCAGCCCGCTTCAAGCAGGTCTCCATCCTCAAGCGCAAAACCGCTGATGCCACCAGCCTCAAGCGCGCCCGTGAGCTGTACCGCGACCTTTTCCAAAAAATGGGCCGGGAAGAAGAAGACAGCCTGGTGGCTGACTTCCGTGCCCGCCTGACCGATTGGCAGTCCGAACTCAAAGGCTTCGTTCTCACCGCCAGCACGGCGCACCACCCTGGCAAGGCCGACATCGACGCCGCGCTCACCCGCATCGCCCAGCAACTCGCCATGCGCGACAGCTTCGCCTTCATCGAAGCCATCCTGTCCGCCAAAGACGACTGGCTGGATGCTTCTGAGGACATTCACGACCTGGTCAACTTCTACAAAACGCAAATCACGGCGTGGCGCAAACTGCTCGACGGCCTGCGCGCCTTCGCCGACAACCGTGAGCCCTTGAACAAAGTGCCCCAGGCCGCCGCAGCGCTGGCCGAGCTGACCCAGATTCGAGACACCGCCAAGCCCTACGGCAAGATCAACCGCATTGAGCCCTTGTTGGCCACCGTCACCACCGTCAATGATCAGTTGGCCCAGGAAAAGCGTGAACGCGCACTTCTGTCCATTGACGAAAAAATTGCCGAAGTGCAAACCAAACTCAATGCGTCGGCCGCCACACCAGACACCAGCAACAAGGCGCTGCGTCAGTTGCAAGACCTCAAAACCCGTTTGGCCAGCCAGACCAGCATTGCTCAAATCTTGTACCTGCAAGGGCAGGGCGGCGATGCCATGGACGAAGCCATCACCCTGATTGAAGCGGCAGCGGCAGCCGCAGCCTCGGCCGTCAAACCAGCGCAGGCGGCTTCACCTGGGGACACCGCCAAACCCCTCCAAACCGGTGCACCCAATGTGCCCGCCCCGGTCACCAAATCTACAAAAGTAGTGCGTGCTGCAGATTTCTCCAGCAAGACCTACCTTGAATCTGAGGCTGATGTAGACGCCTACTTGGGCAAGCTCAAAGCCGAACTCATGGTGGCCGTGCGAGCCGGGCAGAGGACCCGAGTGCAGTAACAACGCTGTGTTTCCCGTTCGGGTTATTTCACTGTCAATCGATGCCAAAAGCCAGGTAATTTCCCCATCGGGAAATTAATCTTGTCTTTCGCGTCAATATTGATAATAATTTCCCGAACAGGAAATTTAAATGACCTCACCCCCCATCACGCCCACCAACTCGCCTGAAGCCCTAGGCGCAGCCGTCTTGGCTGCCCGCCACAAGCTGGGTTTGACCCAACCCCAATTGGCATTGGCCGCCGGGGTGGGTGTGCGCTTTATTGTGGAACTAGAGGCTGGCAAGCCCACGGTCCGCCTGGAGACCATGCTCAAGGTGGTTCACGCCTTGGGCGGCAGCCTCGCTGTGGAAGGCTGGGTCTGACATGGCACGCCACCTCGAAGTTTGGCTGCTTGGGGCCCACATTGGCACCCTGTCACAAACCGACGGCCGGCTGAGCTTTGCCTACGAGCCAGGCGCCACCGTGCCTGTGTCCCAATCGCTCCCCATCCGAACCGAGCCCTTTGACGACCGAGCCACCCGCCCATTTTTCGCTGGGCTGTTGCCTGAAGGTGGCAAGCGCAAGCAAATCGCCAAGACCCTCCAAGTCTCCACCCAAAACGACTATGCCTTGCTGGACAGCCTGGGGGGAGAATGCGCCGGTGCCGTCACTTTGCTGGAACCTGGCCAGTCACCGCAGGCGCTGAATGCCCCCCGTGAGGTGCGCTGGTTAGACCCTGCGCAGTTACTGCAAGTGCTGGACGAAATGCCCCTGCGCCCCATGCGCGCGGGTGAAGACGGCTTGCGCTTGTCCCTGGCCGGCGCGCAAGACAAGTTGCCCGTCGTCCTGGATAAGGATGACGCTCGTATTGGCCTGCCCCTGAACGGCACACCCAGCACCCACATCCTCAAGCCGCCCATTGCCGTGGTCGACGGCAGCGTCTTCAACGAAGCCTTTTGCATGACGCTGGCTGGCGCCTTAAAGCTTGACGTGGCCCGCACCCAAATTCAGACCATCGCGGATGGGGCGCAGCAGCGCCACTACCTACTGGTGCAGCGCTATGACCGGCAAGTGGACCACCCGAACCAACCGGGCCAACGCCTACACCAAGAGGACTTTTGCCAGGCGCTGGGCATTGTTTCTGAGCACAAATACCAAAACGAAGGCGGCCCCGGTCTGGCGCAAGCGTTTGCGCTTTTGCGCGACACCACCCGTCCCAGCGCGCCGCACACCCTCAAACTGCTGGACTACGTGGTGTTCAACGCCCTGATTGGCAACCACGATGCGCACGGCAAAAACTTCTCACTGCTGTACACCCCAGCGGGTGCGGTTCTCACTCCCCTGTACGACGCGTTGTGCACGGCCGTCTACCCCACGTTGACCGAAAAAATGGCCATGAAGATTGGCAGCAAGTACAAGTTTTCTGAAGTCATGGCAAGGCACTGGGCTCAGTTCGCCCTTGATGCCGTTTTGTCACCCGCTCAGGTGAAAAAGCGCATTCTGGACATTGCCAAGCGCCTGCCCGACCTCGCCCGTGCCACCCAGGCCACGTTTCAGAGCCAGGGCCACCGTCACCCCATCATCGACCCCATCGTCACCCTGATCGACCAGCGCTGTGCCCTGACCATTCGCCGCCTCACCGTGCCAAAGGCAGATGAGCCGCCAGAGGATGACGCTTGATTACTCCTAATTTAATAGCTGCTTGCGCATACCCCACTAGCGCTAGAGCCCGATTTGACCAATAAAACCCACGCTGTCACACCCATGAACAAGTCCAACCTCAAGTCCTACGCCCCCCAGGCCCGCAAAGACTTCATCGCCGCCGTCACCGCCCGCGCCAACCTGCTAGGTCTGTCAGACAAGGCCGGCACGCTAGAAGTCGCCTCCGCCCAAACCCAGGGCGACGTCACCGTCATCGCCGGGCAAGCCTGGCCCGCCAAGGTCAGCGGCCAACGTGACCAACTGATCGAGCGCATCCGCAAAGACGGCCTTAATCAGACCATGGAAGCCGTGGCCTACACCTGGTTCAACCGGTTTGCGGCTCTGCGCTACATGGAGTTGCACGACTACTTGGGCCACGGCCACCGGGCGCTATCCAGCACCTCGGGTGGATTGCCAGACATCCTGACCCACGCCACGGACCTGACGAACGAACTCCCTGGCCTGAGCGCAGCCAAAGTCACCGAACTCAAGCTCGCTGGCAACCGCGACGGCGAGCTGTACCGCATGCTGCTGGTGGCCCAGTGCAACGCCTTATCCCGCGCCATGCCCTTTTTGTTTGAGCGCATTGACGACGATTCCGAGCTGCTGCTGCCTGACAACCTGCTGCGCAGCGACTCCGTCATTGCCAAGCTGGTGGCCGAGATTCCGGAAGAAGACTGGACCGAGGTCGAAATCATCGGCTGGCTGTACCAGTTCTACATCAGTGAGAAGAAGGACCAGGTCATTGGCAAGGTCGTCAAAAGCGAAGACATTCCCGCCGCCACCCAGCTCTTCACGCCCAACTGGATCGTGCAATACTTGGTGCAAAACAGTGTGGGCCGCCTGTGGCTCATGGCCAACCCGCAAAGCACATTAGCAAAAGAATGGCCGTACTACATCACCCCCGCCGAGCAAACGCCCGAGGTGCAAGCCCAGCTTGATGCCCTGATCCAGACCCGTGTGCGGGAAGACGGCGACACCCTCAACCCCGAATCCATCACCGTGCTGGACCCGGCCTGTGGCAGCGGCCACATTCTGGTGGTGGCGTATGACGTGCTCAAGGCCATCTACCTGGAGCGCGGCTACCAGCCCAGAGCCATCCCGCGCCTGATACTGGAAAAGAACCTGTACGGCCTGGACATTGATGACCGCGCCGCCCAAATGGCCGGATTTGCCTTGTTGATGAAAGCCCGCGCCGACGACCGCCGCCTGTTCACCGCCACGGACGATTCTGGCAACCTGCAGCCGCCAAAGCTCAATGTGCTGAGCCTGCAGACAAGCAATGGCCTGAGCGTGGACGAGCTTGCCACTCACCTGGCCCCGTTTAAGGTGCAGCGCGCCACCATCACCGCGCTGTTGGAAACCTTTGAGCACGCCAAAACCTTTGGCTCGCTGATCCAGATTCCCTATGCGCTCAAGACGCATCTGGCCGTGTTGCCGGAGGTGCTTGCCCGGGTCAATCAGAGTGGGGATATGTATGCCAGTGCGGCGGCGGATGATTTGCTGCCGCTGGTGCAGCAGGCGCAGGTGCTGGCAATGCAGTTCGATGCAGTGGTGGCGAATCCGCCTTATTTGGGTCGAAAGTCAATGACTAGCCCATTTAAAGACTTTGCCGGCGAATATTATCGAAGTGAAAAAGCTGACGCGTTTGCGATGTTCATGTCGAGGTGCCAAGATCTTTGCAATCGAAGTGGTCGAATCGGCATGATGACTCCATTTGTTTGGATGTTTCTTGGTAGCTATGAGGAAGTTAGGGTTCAACTCTCGCAAATAAAGAGCATCACTTCGCTAGTTCAGCCGCAATATCACACGTTTTTTGAATCTGCGGCAGTTCCTATTTGCGTGTTTGTCATCGACAACTCTGGGATTGAGGTTCGTGGTAATTACTTTGATTTGACTGAAGAGTATGGTGCTGACTTACAACCAATTCGATTTCGAGCAGCTCTGGCTGATAACTCAGTGGGTTATAGGCATCTTAGGAATTGCCGGAATTTTTCTGCAATACCAGGCAATCCAATTGCGTTCGAAGCAACAGATAGTGTTCGAGAGGTATTCTCAAAAAATAAGGGGATTGGCGATTCTTATGATGTTCGACAGGGGATGGCAACAAGCAACAATGGGAAGTTTGTTCGTTTCTGGTTTGAAGTTGAGATAAGTAAAGTCGAACGGAACGCGAGCAGTGCCTCAGATGCAAAAGACTCAGGGAAAAAGTGGTTCCCTTTTAATAAAGGAGGTGACTATAGGAAGTGGTATGGAAATTTAGAGCACATCGTAAATTGGGAAAACGATGGGGAACAAATTAAGAAAAATATACTTTTTCAATATCCGTATTTGAAAACACCTGAATTTGTTGCCAAGAATCCTCAGTATTATTTCCGTGAGTCAGTGAGTTGGACAGCGATAAGCTCTAGCAATTTCTCCTGTAGATATTATCCAAATGGAGTGATATTTTCCCATGCCGGAATGGCGGCATTTAGTAAGGAATTGGATCTGCATTTTGCATTGGCATTTCTAAATTCAAGTTTGGTCAGTCATCTTCTCAAATTGCTTTCACCAACATTGAATTTTGGTGCTGGCGATATTGCAAAACTGCCGTTAGTCGCCGGTTCTCGTGAGGATCTTTCAATCTTAGGTGCCAAGTGCGTTGAGCTTTCAAAACGTGATTGGGATTGCAGAGAGATGTCTTTGGACTTCTCAGGGAGTCGCTTAGTAGTGCACGGCTTGCCAAAGTTAAGCCGTTCATGGGAGCATTTCCAAAGGATGAGTGAATCGTCAATTGATGAAATGCGCTGCCATGAAATTGATGTAAACCGGGCCATTTTGGAGGCCTATGAGCTCCAGGACGTTTTGGATTCAGATGTTTCTTTGGAGCAGATCACACTTTTTCGCGCCGACCGCGAAAAAGACTGCCAGCGCCTGATCTCCTACGCCATCGGCTGCATGATGGGCCGCTACAGCCTAGACGAGCCCGGCCTGATCTATGCCCACGCGGGCAACGTCGGCTTCGAGCCTGGTCGCTATGCCACCTTCCCCGCAGATGCCGACGGCATCGTCCCCATCACCGACGAACTCTGGTTTGAAGACGACGCACCCAGCCGCATCCGCGAGTTCCTGCGCGCCGTCTGGGGGCCAGACACCCTGGAAGAAAACATGGCCTGGCTGGCCGAGAGCCTGGGCACCAAAGCGTCTGAGACCCCAGACGAGACCATTCGGCGCTACATTGCCGACAAGTTCTTCAAAGACCACCTGCAAACCTACAAAAAGCGCCCCATCTACTGGCTCTTCAGCAGCGGCAAACAAGGCGCCTTCCAGGCACTGGTCTATCTGCACCGCTACCACGAGGGCACACTCGCCCGCCTGCGCGCCGAATACGTGGTGCCCCTCACCGGCAAAATCCAAAGCCGCATCGAGATGCTGCAAAAAGACGCGCTTGCGGCCAGCAGCACCGCCGCCCGCAACAAGCTGGCCAAAGAAGTCGAAAAGCTCAAGAAGAAGCACGTAGAGCTACTGGCCTACGACGAACAACTGCGCCACTACGCCGACATGCGCATCACCCTGGATCTGGATGATGGTGTGAAGGTGAACTACGGCAAGTTCGGGGATTTGTTGGAAAGCGTGAAGGCAGTGACTGGTGGAAAGGATGAAGAATGAAAATCAAAGCTTTATATTTTGAAGATGTTGGCCCATTGGGCTCTCAGAGCATCGATTTACTCAATGAGTGGGATGACCAAATTGAGTCACGTACCTTGCTGTCGGGTCCCAATGGTTGTGGAAAATCCACGGTACTGCGTACCGTGGCGATGCTTTGGGATGCTTTGGGTTATTGGCTTGATCAGCGCAAGGCCTTACCTAAAACCAGCATTGCGCGCGAATGGCTGCAGCGTTGGGGCGGTTGCGCAGTGGTGCTGACGGATGTTCCCACTTCCGGCAGAACGGTCGGCCTCATCTTCGGCGATTTGGCTTGGTGTGAGACGATGCGCGCGAAACATGGTGATGTTGCTTGGCTGGGAGAGGGTGTTGCCCGCACTGGCAAGCCAGGCAACCCCAAGCGCGAAGTCTTTCTGCCTTCAGAAGATTGGGTCTTGGCATGGTCTGAAGCACGGAAGAAGATGATTTTGTCTTTTGACAAGGTCGATGTGCCAAACGTCGTTTTCTTGGACGCAGAAGAGCGCCGCTGGGTGGCCGCGCGTCGTAACGTGGGGGAGCACACCGCTGAGTTGCCAGGCCGCAGGTGGTTGCCAAAGTACCAGGCCAGTGAAGACTGGAAGGATCAGCTGGAAGCCTCTCTGATTACGCTCAAGACGACGCAACTGCACAAATACCATGAAGTCATTCGGCTGTTGAACACCTTTTTGTCAGGCAAAGAGATCGACCCGGACATTCAACCGGGTGAGAGTCGGCTGCGGGTGAAACTCAAAGGAAAACGCGGCCAGTCTCATGGCCTGGATGACTTGAGTGCTGGTGAGCACCAAGTGTTGATATTGCTGTATTTGTTGGCGCGGTGGGCTGAGCCAGGGGCAGTGGTGTTGATAGACGAGCCAGACCTCTACTTGCATCCGTCTTTGGTCAACGGCTTGTTGTCCAGTCTTGAAAAGCTGGTGACGGACATCGGTGGGCAACTCATGATCACATCCCATCAACCCGACATTTGGCAGCGTTATGAGGCATCGGGTAAGCGTATTGAGCTGGGAGCGAATCAATGAGCACGTTGGACGAACGCATCGAGCAGATCAAAACACAATTCATCGGAACGACTGGTTTGCGGGTGTTATTGGTTGAGGGGCCGGATGATGTCGATGCCTACCGAATTTTTTTGGGCCGCAAGTTTCCGGAGTGGGAGAAGGTATGGCTACTGGCCTCGGCTGGCAACAAAGCTGACGTGGTCAAGATGCTCAAGAAGGAGGCCAATTGGATTGGCTTGGTGGACCGTGATGAGTGGACTGAGGCTGAAATTACCGAAAAGAAGGCTGAACGCGCAAATTTGACCGTGTTGCCACGGTTCTGCCTTGAGAGTTATTTGGTTGATCCGGGCGAGCTATGGATTGCTTTCCCTGAGAAGCAGCGGGCGAAAATTGCTGGCGGGGAAGCTCAGTTTCGTAACGCAGTGCAGGCAGATCTGACTCAGTGGGTTCGGCACGCGGCGCTGTGGCATGGTGTGCGGCCTTTGTGGCGTCAGCTTCGTAACATGGGTTTTCCGGATTCGGTTATGGGCAATCCGCCAATGCCGGATGACGCCGCTTTGCGCGCAAAGTTCTCGGAGTGGCATGTCACCCTGGATGCAGATGTTGTTTTAGCGGGCGTGCATGCCCTAGAGGCCCAACTGGGTGCTGAAGATGTCAGCACGCTATTCAAGAAGTGGCTGCATGCAAAAAGTTTTTATCCGCAAGTGGTGCATCAAACCCTGAATCGCCTGTTAGGACCAATGCAACCCAAAGAGCGCCGACAGGCCATTTTGCGCACGCGGGACGTCCCCGACGACTTGGTTGTGTTGTGGCAAGCCATGGGGTTGGCTGCGGCCCCTTGAACCACCATGTCAAACTTTCTGATTCTCCAGCCCAATGCGCTGGCCGGATACCAAGAGTGGCTTAGCACCATCAAGCAGCGCATCGTCTCCGCGCGCCTGCGCATATCGCTGGCGTCCAGCCGTGAGTTGATTCTGTTTTACACGTGTGTTCAAGGTCTTCCCGCGGCATGTGGCGCATCAGCGTCATTTGGTCAGCGGTCTGTTGATCAAATGCAAAATGTGGAAAGCAATGACAGCGCTTGCAGTCAATGATCAAGATTTCAAAACAGGTTGATAGCCTGCTGCTGATCTATGTGCCCGATAGGTTCAACAGTACCAAGTGGATTGAAGAGAAGCTCAAGCAGGACGGCAAAGTTACCCTACGTCGAACCTTTACCTTTACCGCTGACGATCTCACGTCGCCGTCTCAGCAGACTGACGACGAAGATGGTGCTGAGCATATTTTCAAATTGGGTGCAACCGAGGATGGCTATTACCGGATTGATAAAGACATTCTTGGGTTGAAGCACGACCTGTTGCTTGACATGGCGATGAAGCTTGATCCTCACGTTTTCGTTGCGAACCGAGATATTTCCATATTTCGAAAAATCGATGAATTAATTGATGAGCAAATCGTTGTTGGTGGGGAGCACGATGGTGCGATACCGCTGTCCGATTTCGAATACTTACAGAAAACTTTTCCGACATCCACTGAGCTGACTCACTACGCTCGGTCACGCATCTCGCGGGTACTCAATGATTATTTGGGAACGCTGACTGATGCAGAAAATAAGCTCAATGGTTATTTGACAAAGAAAAAACACCTGGTCGCAACATCCAGAAACAGCATCTTGGGAAACTTTGAGATAAAGAAGTTCGAATACATCCACTCTGAACTGGAGGGAATGCTCAAGGCTGCCGATGGTTATTCAGAGCGGGACTGGCAAAAGAAGATTTTGGACCTTCTGCTATTTGTCTTTCCAAAGTACATCGCCGTGCTCGAAAACGTGCATATCAAAGACTTCTATTCGCAACCCGGTAAGGTGACTGACCGGTACATTGATCTGATGTTGGTGGATGCCAATGGAAATATTGACATCATTGAGGTCAAGAAGCCATTTTCCAATGCACTGTTGTCACGTAACACATACAGAGGCAACCATACACCGCGCATAGAACTTGCTGGCTCGGTGATGCAAGCGGAGAAATATCTGTTTCATTTGAGCAAGTGGGGCCAGGCAGGAGAGCTAGAAATATTAAAAAAACGGAAAGGTGAACTCCCAGCTGGAATCGAGTTGAAGATCACTAACCCAAAAGCGTTGATCTTGCTTGGCCGAGATAACGACTTTTCGGGTGAACAGCGCTTTGATTTCGAGATCATCCGGCGAAAGTACGCCAACATGGTTGACATCATGACCTACGATGACCTGTTGCGCAGGCTAGAAAACATCATTGTCATGATGAAACGAAATGCGGCTTTGCCAGAAGTTGAAGCGAATGCTTAACGTGAATTTACTCGAATTCAACGCCCGGGACATGCGAGATTTTCGCTGTGGTTGCCGTTCACTTAACAGTTTCTTTTTGAATACATTGAGATGAAAGTTGGCGACCACGTTCGACATGTCGGCAGGCCTGCTGATTCGCTCTATGGGGAAGTGACCCAGATTTTCTCTGGTGACCGTTGCACAGTCGTGTATCCAGATGGCTCGACCTACTCTTGGATTTCTTTGGATGCAGTTGAGTCAGTTGAGGCTGAATTAGAACGAAAAAGAAGGAAATTGGTAAAGCAGCAAGTCATCAATTTACTGGAATCAGGTGACTTTTCCGCTGCAAAAACCGAATATGACAGTGAATGCGCTGGTTGGTGGTCATTGGCGGAATTTGAGGCTCACCGAGCAAACTGTGTTCATGCGGCCCAGGCAAGAGATGCGAAATTGTTAGCCCTGCAAAAAGCTGAGCGGAAAATTCAACTTGTATCTCAAGTTGAAAGCTTACTAAACTCCGCAAACTACTCAGAAGCCGATGATTTATACAAGGGACACTGCCAGCACTGGTGGCCCTTGGCTGAGTATGACGCGCTCAAACGTGGCGCAATGTTTGCGCAGCGATTTGTTGAGTTGTATCGGAACGCAAGTCTGGCTGAGCTTGATGATTTTTACAAAAGTCATCAGGCCAGCGTGGATTTGCCGGTTGAAGACTTTGTGACCCTGAAGGTTCCCAAAGTTGACACCATTCTCATGTCAATGGCGATATTGCTGGATGACGAACAAATTCGGGCAAATGCGCGTCCCGAAGATCGTCTGCTCATCACAGCACGGGCTGGATCAGGAAAAACCAGAACTTTGTGCGCAAAAGCTGCCTTGAGCATTCATGATGAAGGGCTCTATGCGGATCAGGTCTTGATATTGGCCTTCAATAAGGCGGCAGCATTGACCGTAAAAGAGCGCCTCGAAAATGGCGGCCAAGTTAAAGACTACCGCAATGCCAGAACTTTTCACAGCCTGGCGTACCAATTGGTGAAGCCCCGCAAAAAATTGCTGTTCGATGCTGGTGGAGAACCGTCCAAGCGGGATCAGAGCCGCTTTGCTCAACGGATGATGCAAAGAATTCTGAACCCGGCATTCAAGGAGGCTATGGTCGAATACTTCCGGCAGGAGCTGGAGCAGATTGAAGACCTGGGCAGGGACTTGCCACCCAATGAATACTTGATATTTCGTCGCTCCCTGGAGCATGTAACTCTCGAAGGTAATCGAGTGAAGTCCAACGGTGAGAAGTTCATTGCAGACTTTCTGTTTGAGCACGGCATTGAGTACCGTTATGAGAAGCCTTGGGCCTGGAAGGTCGACTTTTTGGATGGTTCGGTTTACAAACCCGACTTTTCATTTTTTCATGAAGGGCACGATTTCGTCTTAGAGCATTGGGCCATTGACCCAGAAGACGTCCGTGCTGTCGTGCCAAGTCACTGGAGCACCACAACGGCGCAGTACAGGGCACAGATCGTTGCGAAGCGAGAGTTTTGGCAAGACAAGCCTGTGCCTTTTCTTGAGACCCATACTGGAATGCTTCGACATGGCAGACTCGCGTTTGAAAATCAGCTCAAAGAAACTCTGCAATTTCAAGGTATTCGCTGCCAAAGACTTCCGCAGGATGAGATTGAGCGACGAGTATTCGCCACGGACTTTCAAATTTCCAGAATGGCAGATCTCTTTTTGCAGTTCATTCAGCGCGCCAAAAAAATGGGCAGCTCGGTGGATCAATTGGCTGGTGTGATTGCAAAAGCGCCCGATCCTGAGCCCAGAGCTAGACTATTTCACCAGTTGGCACTTCGCGCCTATCGGGAATACGAAGCCATGTTGATCGAAGACGGTGCAATGGATTTTGACGACCTTCTGGCGCAAGCGGCTGACGAAGTCATGGCGCGAGGTCCTTCTCTCAGTATTCACCTGGGTGACGGAAAGATGCTTCCACTCAAAGAACTACGTTGGGTGTTGCTGGATGAATATCAGGATTTTTCAGAGCTCTACTTCCGCATGTTGGACGCGATTTTGAAGGTGAATCCGAAGATCAAGCTTGTGGCCGTCGGCGACGACTGGCAGGCAATTAATGCCTTTGCAGGCGCGGATCTCCGGTTTTTCAAGCGGTTCGCGGAGTATTTTCCAGGTTCAAGTGCCGTGGGGGTCACAACTAATTACCGCAGCGACTCCCTCGTCGTGAATGCTGGAAACAAGCTCATGGCAGGCAAAGGACAAGCGGCGAAACCTAGCAGGGATTTAGCCGGCAAGATTCAACTTCTCCATGTGCATGACTCTTGGATCGAATTTCGAGAGGGGGCCCAGTACCAGGTGGAACGCGAGTCTGATGCGATTTTTCTACCCTTGAGCAATGAAGGCAAACGCCCGTCACCCGCTTTGGAAAAAATTGCCAAGGCTGTAAAGCTTTGTTTTCAGAAGATAAGTGAGTTACCTACCGAGAATGTGATGCTGCTAGCACGCACTGGCCGGGTCTACGGGATGGAGCTTGAAAAGTTCAGGCAATTACTGATTTCGGCCTTGGCTAAAAAATTGCACCTCCCGGTAGAGAAACTTCAGAAACAAATTTCTATATCGACTGCGCATGGTTCCAAAGGGCAAGAAGCTCACTCCGTATTCATTCTGGATGCGACACAACGGCAGTTTCCCAAGATTCATCCTGACAATCTCTTATTCAGACCGTTTGGCGTGACGCCAAAGGCAGTTTTGGATGAAGAGCGGCGGCTATTTTATGTAGCGATTACGCGCGCGGAACACCGGTTGTATGTACTGACTGAAAAGGGAGAAGAATCGCCCTACTTGTTTGCACTTAAGGTCGGACGGTTTGACCGTGTGATTGACGATGCCAGCGAATTGGCAAAGCTTTTCGACTTTTCGAACGATGACGATATTGCATTGGCACCTTACAAGCGCGGAAGTTTGGCACGGAAAATCGCAGGTTTTCTTGACGCGCCTTTGACCGTTAAGAAGTCCACTGCCGATCTGTCCCAAGAGGTCATGCACCAACATGTCAAGCCGCCACGAATCTGACACCGGGTTCAACCAGAAATATACCAATGACCCAACAACGCATCACTGAAAGCCTGACCGCTCTGTTCACCACCCATCCAGTCGTTTTTTGGCACGATGTGGAGTCCGAATTCGTCTCTGCTGTGGATGGCCTGCAACTCGACGGTGTGCAATTGGTGCGGCTTGACGATACCCCCGCTCTGCGCGTGAAGCTTGACATTGAGCGCACCTCAAATCAACGTTGGCTGATTTACAGCGCCAAGCCCGAGCCGGAGCCCGCCAAAGACTGGCTGCTCGATGTGCGCATGCGCAGCAAGTCATTCCGCGCGGACTCCACCTCCATCTTGTTGGAAGACCTGGGCCTGACCACGCAAGGCTTGCGGCAGCACCTGAAAGAACGAGCCAAGTTTCTGCGAGCCAAAGACCGGGTGGACCGCCTCAAGCGCCTAGTGCTGCCCGGCGACAACGCGCAGGACCTGGACCGCAAGATGCTGGCGGTGCTGGCCCGAACCGACCAACCCGAGTTCTTTGCGATCTTGCAGCGCTTGTATGGTGCATTGGTGGTGGATGGTGAAGCTGACCTGTCGGCGCAGCCGAAGGCTTGGATAGACATCGCTGCGAATGAACTCACTCCGGCTTTTTGGTCCCTTGTGCAGGTTCAGCTTGGATACGCCGAGGCCGAGCCTAGTCTGCGCGATTTGCTTTTGAATATTCTGGCGACGGATTTTTGCCGTGGTTTGGCTGGTGAGGCGCCGCGTCAATTGGCCCCCTTTGTGTTACCCGATCGCGCCTTGGCGGCGAATGCTTCGGTGCTTGTCGGACGCTGGCGTTCGGACATTGCTCAGTTTGGCAACTACAACGCCTTGGCGCAGGCCGTTGCCACCGAACTGGATTTGGACAGCTTGCTGAACGGGCAGTCTGCCGAACAGTTGGTCGAGTGCATGACCTTCGAAAACGTTGAATTGCGAGTGGTGCAGGACCTCAAAAATCGCATTGTGGCCGGGGCCGGTGCCAATATGGACGTGGTGCGGACCCTGATGGCACGGCGCTGTGAAGGGCATTGGGCGAACCCACTGCTTGCCAATGCCAACGAGCGCACCCGTGCGTTGGCCGCCTGCTACGAGGCTTTGACCGCCGCCGCTGATTTTTACAGTTTGAAGGCGGCCCACGCGGGCGGTTTTAGCTTTGCCAACGCGAGCATTGCGTTTGAGCACTACCGCCAGGAGCTGTTTCGCTTTGACCAGTTGTACCGCCACTTTCACACGGCTGCTGATGCCGTCGAGCCGACGGGGTGGGCTGTGCTGCACGGCTTGCGGGAGTCAATTGAAAACCTGTATTCCGGGTGGTTCATTCCGCAGCTGAGCACGGCGTGGTCCAAAGTCATGGAAGGGCCGAACGGCCTGCTTAGCCGTTGGGCTTTGCCGGGCGTGACGCCGCAGCAGGCCTTCTATGAACGAAAGGTGGCGCCGCTTTTCGAGGGCGGTGTGAAGCGGGTGTTTGTGCTGATTTCGGATGCGTTCCGCTTTGAAGTTGCTCATGAACTGGTGCAACAGATCAACAGCAAAAACCGTTTCAAGGCGTCACTGGACGGCATGCTGGGCGTGTTACCGAGCTATACCGCCTTGGGCATGGCAGCACTGCTGCCGCATCAGACACTGGCCTACAAAGAGAGTGCCAATTTGGATGTGTTGGTCGATGGCAATATGGTGGCCACTTTGGAGCAACGCGGTGACCACCTTAAATCCGTTGGTGGCATTACGATCAAGGCCGAGGACTTGATGGCCTTGGGCAAAGACAAAGGACGGGAGCTGGTGCGTGACCAACGGCTGATCTACATCTACCATGACCGCATTGACATGACCGGGGACAAGCAGGCCTCAGAGACCAAAACCTTCGAAGCCGCTGCGCAAACGGTGCAGGAACTGGCAAGTGTGCTGGGCTTCATCATCAATGGTCTCAATGGATCGGCTGTACTGGTGACGGCAGATCATGGTTTTATGTACCAAGAATCAGCTCTGGATGCGTCCGACAAGTCAACGTTGGATGACAAACCCGCTGGCACATTGAAAGCCAAAAAACGTTACTTGCTCGGGCACAACCTTGGCTCGACCTCGAAGGCGTGGACTGGCAACACCTCAGTGACTGCGGGCACGTCGGCGCAGGGTAGTCTGGATTTTTGGGTGCCCAAGGGGGCGAGCCGCTTTCACTTCGCCGGTGGTGCGCGCTTTGTGCATGGCAGCGCCATGCCCCAGGAAATAGTGGTGCCTGTCATCACCGTACGAGAGAGCGAAGCGGAGCATGCCAAAACCAAATATGTCAGCGTCAGCCTTTTGGGTACCGCCAACAAGGTGGTGACGAACACCCAACGGTTTGAATTTATCCAGACCGACGCAGTGTCCGAACGGGTGCTGGCACGTTCGGTGGTGGTGTCTCTGCGTGATCACTCCAACCAGGACACCCCCATCAGCGACGTTCAGTCCATGACCTTTGACAGCAAGTCGCAGTTGCTTGATGAGCGAAAACGCTCGATCTTATTGACGGTGCAGGCCGGCGCACATGAACCCCAAAAACGCTATGACTTGGTGATGCGCGACGCGGTAACCAAGGTTGAAGTGCTTCGCCTGCCGATTACAGTGGATCTGGCGTTTGGAAATGACTTTTAAATTGTTTGGCTAGAAAAATTTCAAATGCCCTCCAATACCCGACGTTTTGTAATTCCAGCCGGATCCTTGGCCGACATTATTGGAAATGCTGAGCCTATTTCGGTCCCGGAAGGGATTAAAAAGCTCTGGATTTATATCAATAGCAAGAAATTGCAGGATGCCACCAACGCTCGATACATCAATGCCGACGCCAGTATGAAAGCAGTCTTCGGGCAGTCCAAGGTTTCTATGGTCGATCTGGGTCCGCTGCTACTTGCCTATATCCAGAAGAACTCCTTTCAATCAATCGAGGCGGACGTGCCAATTAGTACGGCAGCTAAAAACCCTGATGGCCACCCCAAACTGCCCCACTTATGGCCACCCAAACTGCTCCACCCTGATTGGTCAAATCGTCTACTTTTGGACGGTCTGGTTTGGCCTTTCTCGTATGGCAATTTCTCCCTGGATTTTTATAAAAAGGCTGAATGGCCAAGCGCAGCGCGTCAGGCCGAAGGCTCCAAGCCTGGGAGCGGTGGGCAACTGTCACATCGGTGCGTAGCACCGACTGTCCACGGGCTCGCCCGGTGGTCAGGACAGTTGTTCACGGCGGGCGCGTGCCCCACAAACCTGCCAAATTAGGTTGCTTATGAACCAACAGGCGCTGGTGTCGTCATTCGCGCTGCAGCCTCCTTGAGTCGATAACTCTTCCCCTCGAAGTCAAGCATGCTGCAGCGGTGCATCAGTCGGTCCAGAATGGTGCTGCCCATGGTGGCATCGCCCAGATATTTACCCCAGTCCTGAACCACACGGTTTGAAGTCGCCACAATGGAGCGTCGAAGTTTGTAGCGCTGGTGCACGATGGCTTGTAGCAATTCCGCACTCACCTCGGCAATGCGCCGGGCCAGAAAGAGATCGTCCAGCACGAGCAGATCCGGATCTGTGTAGGCGCTCAGGATTTTGGCTTGTTCAGTCTGGCTGGCCAGGCCGAACTTCGCAAAGTCGCTGTCAGCCTCAACGTACTTGACGCTGTAGCCCTGCAAGGTTGCCTGGTAGGCCACGGCTTTGGCCACGTGACTTTTGCCAGTGCCGGGCTTGCCGATGATCAGTGCATTGGCGCCCTCGGTGATGAATTTGAGGGTGTGCAGCTCAAAGCAAGCCTGCCTGGGTATCTTGGGGTTAAAGCGCCAGTCAAAGTCAGCCAGGCTCAGTCGTTCATCGAGTCCTGATTGTTTGAAGCGTCGCTCTGTCAAACGCGAGCGACGCCGATCAAGTTCGTCTTGGAGCATGGATGCAAAGGTGTCGAGAAACGGCTCCTGTGAGCTTTGGGCCTGCATGACACGGGTATTCATGGTGGCAGCAATGCCGGACAGGCGAAGTTCGCTCAAGGCGCGTTCGATTTCGGTCAGAGTCATGGGAATATTTCCGTCAAAAGTAAAAATGGATGGGGTTATGACTGGGGGGATTACGACTGGGTGCTGCAGCGAGCAAAAAGGTCAGCATATTCATCGGGGCTGCGGATGAGGGGATGCGTCTGAGTCAGGGGCGCCTCGGCCTGGTCGAGGTGCGCATCTGGCGCAGAATCTATTGCCGCCAGGGCATCGGCCACGAGCCGCTCGGTGAGTGCTTTGACGTGCTTGTAGCTGTAGATACCATCGTTCAGGGCGCGCTCGCAAGCGGCGTTGACCAGGCGGCGCGGGTAGGAGCGCCCCAGACCCACAATGCCCCAGAGCTTGCGCTGGCCCACACGTCCCTCAATGCCAAACAACATCTCGCACAACCGATGCGCCTGAGCGCCGATCTCCTTGGCCTGGTTGAGAATGTGCAGGGTCTCACGCGAGGGGTTGAAGACGCGCTCCTCATTGGGCAGGATCACCGACCCCGGGCGCTGCGCACGCGAGTGGGTACGCAGCAGGGATTTGGACTGGAGGTCACGAATCTCGATACGGTGCTCGAAGATGCGCACCAGCACCAGGGAGCCAATGGGGGCCGGACGCGCGGCGTAGCTACTGTGGTCAACGCGCACGCAGGTGTCGTCATAGACGGTACGCTGGGACTCGGTAAAGTACTGCATGCCCACAATGGGCAGCGCTTGCAGGAGGGGGCCCTCTTCCTCAAACATGGCCTGCACCTGGCGGCGCTCACTGCCGTGGATACGGGTGGCGGCCCAGGTAACTTCCCAGTGTTCCAGAAAGTCGTTCTGCTCCTCGATGGTCTCAAAGCGCCGACCCTTGAGGGCGGTGGCCTGGGTGTGACCAATGGCATTCTCGACCGTACCTTTGCGGTTGGGATCTCGTACGCGGGCGGGGTCACCCACAACGCTGTAGTGTTTGAGCGCGGCGGCATAAACCGGGTTGAGTTCTGGCTCGTGGATGTCGGGCTTGAGCACGCCCTCCTTGAGGTTGTCCAGAACCACGTATCGGCAAGACCCGCCGAAATAGCGCCATGCCTGTTCATGCAGGCGTGCCCAGGTCTCTTGACTGGACTTCCAGACCACCCGGCGATAACTGCGTCGCGAATAGCGCAGTGTTGCCACGAACAGGCGGGGTTTGCGGTAGCGGGTGGTGCCAAGCACGCGGGTGGGTGCTCCCTCGCCATAGTCGACCTGCATCTCCTCGCCGGGGGCGAACTCCAAGCGGTCAAACTGTTCGGGCGCACGCCAGCGCAGTTTGGCAGTAAAGCGCTTGACGGCGTTGTAGGCGCCAGTGAAGCCGAACTGATCGACCAAGTCCTGGTAGATAGCCATAGCGTTGCGTTTGAGGCGTAACTGGGTCTCAATGTAGTCGCGGTAGGGCTCGCAGATGGAGGCGCCGGGCAGTTGCTCAGTTGGAGCCGTCCCCGGAGTCGGTGGCCAGGGTGGAGCAGTTTGAATTGGCGCGCTGGCCTGATCGAGCGACGGGTCAGGAATCTGAGCGTCAAACTTCTTCTTGTAGGCCCGTATCGTGTGGCGCGAAATGCCCGTGGCGCGCTCAATCTGGCGTTGGGTGGATCCGGCTTTAAGCAGTGTCCAAATGGTGGTTTGCAAATGTGGTTTCAAGACGTTCACTCCGGTTAATCCCTCAAAGTTGGGGGAAGTGACCGTAACGTCCTGCCAGTGACTTGCCAGCCACTGGTGTGATGCAGGGCAATCGCACCTAAATTGATAGCACGCCAGTTTTCAAGACTGTCTCCATATAAGCAGGGTCCCATCCTGCGCGGCTGCGCTTGTTTTTGAGCCCCACTTTCAAAGTTGTCTCACGTTTAAGCTGAGTCAGCGCAAGGCGCCGTATGCAAGCGAGGTTTGCAGGCCCTTCGTCCTTGCGCACTTGGCTGGCGTCCTCGCCAAAGGCCACATCCAGCGACCAGTGCAATTCATTCTCCACCGCCCAGTGGCTGCGGATGGCTTTGGCGACACTCTTGGCGCCAGCGCTCAAGGGCAGACTGCTGATGTAGTAATGCGTCTCCTCGCTGCTCTTCTCGCCGACCTGACGTGTGCGGCGCACCATGGTGATGGTTTGCAGCTTGGTCCAGTCTTTGGTGGCCCGCCTCAAATACTCTGGCACTTCCATGAGCCAATGCTCCCGGCTTTCTATGCGGCCGTGGTTGTTGGTTTGTGCGCGCTCCAGGCTGTAGCTGTACGTTTGTTGGGTAAAGCCGGTGTCTCTGTTTTTTTGAAACCAGGAGGCGACTTGTCGGTGCAGATAAGGGTGATTGGACTTGAGGTTGAGCACGTAGTCGGCTTGCGCGTCAATGATGACTTGGGTGATGGCCTTTTGACATCCCATGGCATCAATGGTGACGATGCAGCCTTTGAGGCTGAGCAGCTTGAGCAGTTCGGGGATGGCCGTTATTTCGTTGGATTTTTTGTCCGTCTGCACTTGTCCCAGCAGCATGCTGTTCTGGCATGCCCAGGCGCTCACGATGTGCAGCGGGGACTGTTTGCCGTTGCGTGAGCCACGCAGGCTTTTGCCATCAATGGCGACCACGCCTTCGATTTGCCCAGCAATGCTTTGCAGCCACTGCATGCACACTTGCTCGAGCATCTTGGAGTCCAGTATCTGAAATACTCGCCCAAATGTGTCGTGCGAGGCGATGCCATTGGGCAATTTCAAGAAGGTAGAGAACCACTCCCGTTTGGCTTTGCCAAACTCCACCACGCCGACCCAGTCATCGGCGCCTCCAATGACCGCGCACAGTGCGATCACCAGAATGTCCATCAATTCGTGGCGTTGCGTGCGTTTGACCCGCGGGTCGGGCACTCGCTCCAAGTGTTCCAGTAGGCTGATCCCTGTGCATGTGCTCATCAACTGCTTTGATCCAAAAACTGAGAAGCCTATAGTTTCCTCAGTTCTGTCGCCGTTACAGGCATTCTTGCTATTCATTTAGGTGCGATTGCCCTGTGGTGTGATGAAATTAGCTCCTCAAGTTATAGCAATCAGGGTGGAGCAGTTTGGGTGGCCATAAATGGAGCACTTTGAGTGGCCATCGGGGCTAAAAAAAAATCATTGCAAGACGTTGAGCTGGGGTTGACCGGTGCAACACAGCCTAAATCAATCGCAAAAAGCCCCTCGCTTCGTAGCGCTCGTCTTGAAGTGATGGCGAAAAAAATTGACGATTTGAAACGTGATGTCGTTCGAGTGTCAGTGAAATATTCTGACCATCCATATGTGAAGAGCAACGAGTATGACTTGAAGGATGTTGAGCGGATCGCGCTCTGTTGGTCGATTAAGACGGAGAAAACGCTCTCTTCTCTTGCGGACAGGACCCGCAGCATGCTGGCGGGCCCTTTATTTTCGTGCGCAAAATTTCCCTGGCCGCGAGAGAACCGCAAACCGATGTTGCCAGTGACACAAGTTGATCTCAGGCTCGCCTCCAAGTTGCGTGGGTTGCCGCTGGGTGATGGTCTGTTACAGGTTTTTTTGGGTCCTTCGATGTCAAATTGGGAGGTGAGGGTGGTTCCGCGCGACGTCGTTGATTTGGCAAAACTGAGTAAAGTGCCCCCTATCCGTGCAAGCGACGAATACTTTGTTCCAACTCAATGGTCTGAGCCCGCTGGCGAGTTTGATGCGACTTCAGGTTTTTCGGGTCCCAAGATCTCGTCAAACGTGCAACTTGAAGAGCCGAAGAGGTTGCCACAGGAGTTGAGAAAAACCATTCAGGACGTCAACGCGATCAAGGGCAACGATTTCGGTTTTCACATGTTCGGCACGTTTTACCCGAGTCAATATAGCCCATCTGAACGTCCGCCATGCCTTATGCTGATGGACAGTAAGTTGGGGTATTTTTGGGGGCGACTTGGGTGCGCGCAAGTCTTTTATGAAATCCGTGAAGATGGGGTTGAGTTTTCCTTTGAAATGGCCTGAAATTTGGTCCGATGTACTCAAAATGCCCGCTCTTAATACGATCTTGAATAATAAATGACGCAATCCATGACAAGCCCTGAAACATTGCCTGACACCAGTCTGGACACGCTGCTGAACACCCACTTTGCAGGCAAAGTGGTGCGCAAAGACCTGACCAAGCTG
>JBAQDW010000056.1:0-12265 GCA_049286445.1 Rhodoferax sp.
GCTTGAGTGTTTGAGTGTGGCGAACAAGCTCAACCCCTTCGCGCTTTGCCGCAAGCTACTCATCAACGCATCGCGCTCCGCCTATGCCCAGCTTCAGCTGTTCAGGGCGGCTGCGTAACATCAGTTACAACGTGAGGTGAAAGCACCTCGCGCCCAGGCGGGCTGAACGCATGAGGGTGGCAGCATCACCGTGGCGTCCCAGCTGTCCACCTTGCTGCGCGACTGGCTGTCTGTGCACATTCGCCGCTCTGACAAAGAGCTGCTGGCCTTTCAGAAACAGGAAGGTCGAAAGAGAGGGGCGGGGCAGCGCTGCCCGTGAGGTGCGTTCAGTCGCCTCGGTGGGTCATCAATTGCTATTAAAAAAGAAGCTTCTTGCGCAAGTGGAGCAAGGGCTAGAGCCTGATTTGACTTAAATTTTTTGCCGGCTTTCTTCGGGTGACCAATGGGCCATGATTTGGCTGCAAAGTGCCTGTTTCTTTTCGGTCACGCGGGTTTTTTACAATGACCCCTCAACGAAAGCCCCCATGACAGCACTCCACATCTCCACCCAATTCGATTCCGGCGCTATCGAGGTGCTGAGCCTGGCTGACCCCGGTGACATTCGCCTCACTATTCGCGCGGACAACGCCAGTGAGTTTGCGCAGTGGTTTCACTTTTGCCTGCACGGTGCGGCCGGTCTGCCGGTGCGTTTGCGCTTCATGAACGCCGGGCAGTGCGCCTACCCCAAGGGCTGGGAGGGTTACCGCATGGCGGTGAGTTACGACCGGCAGCATTGGTTCCGCGTCGATGCCGAGTTTGACGGCACGGAGATGCAGGTGAACTTCACCCCGGCCTCACAAAGCGTGTACTTTGCCTACTTTGAGCCCTATTCTTACGAGCGTCATCTGGATTTGATTGGCCTGGCCAGCGTGTCCGCGCATGTGACGGTCGAACGACTCGGCAGCACGCTGGATGGGCGCGACATGACCTTGCTCCACATCACTGATGTGACCAGTGCGACCCCGCTGGCGCAGAAAAAGAAGGTGTGGCTGATAGCCCGCCAACACCCCGGCGAGAGCATGGCCGAGTGGTTTGCCGAAGGCTTTCTGGAGCGCCTGCTGGACTGCGACGACGCGGTGGCACGTGTTCTGCTGGAGAAATGTGTGTTCTATGTGGTGCCCAATATGAACCCCGATGGCGCGATACGCGGCAACCTGCGCACCAACGCGGCCGGTGCCAACCTGAACCGCGAGTGGGCTGAGCCCACCATGGGCCGCTCGCCCGAGGTGTTTTTGGTGCGCCAAAAAATGCAGGCGCTGGGGGTGGATTTGAACCTGGACGCGCATGGCGATGAGGGCCTGCCTTACAACTTTTGCGTGGGCACCGAAGGCACGCCAGGGTATTCGCCGCGCATCAAGGCGCTCGAGGATGCTTTTAAGTCCAGCTGGACGGCCACCTGCCCCGATTTTCAAACGGTGCAGGGCTACACCAAGACGGCCCCCGGTCAAGCGAACATGACGCTGGCCACCAGTTGGATTGGCCAAAACTTTGACTGCCTGGCCTTCACGGTCGAGATGCCCTTCAAAGACAACGCCAATTTGCCCGACCTGCACATCGGATGGAACGGCGAGCGCTCCAAGCGCCTGGGCGCCAGCGTGCTGCTGCCGATTTTGCAGGTGGTGGACACGCTGCGTTAGGCGCTGTGGCGGGCTACATCGGATACCAGCAGGCCACTTGGGTCATGGGGCTGACCTCATTCAAAAGAGGTATGTCCGTGCTGCACTTGGCCTGCGCTTTGGGGCAGCGTGTTCTGAAGACGCAGCCAGAAGGCGGATTCAAAGGTGACGGCAAGTCGCCTTGCAACAACTGAATAACCTTGCCACGCTCCAAGTCGGGGTCGGGAATGGGAATGGCCGACAGCAGCGCAAAGGTGTAGGGGTGGCGCGGGTCGTTGTAGAGGGCTTTTTTATGGGCCAACTCCATGGCACGACCCAAGTACATGACCATGATGCGGTGGCTGATGTGTTTCACCACCGCCAAATCATGGGCAATAAAAATCAGCGCCAAGCCCAATTCTTGTTGCAACTCTTTAAGCAGGTTGACGATCTGCGCCTGAATGGACACATCCAGGGCCGACACCGGCTCGTCACAGACGATGAGTTTGGGCTCCAGAATCAAGGCCCGCGCTATACCAATGCGCTGGCACTGCCCACCCGAGAACTCATGGGGGTAGCGGTTGACCTGTTGCTCCGTCAGCCCCACCCGGCCCATGATGCGCCGGACTCTGGCCATCACTTCAGCGGCAGACAGCTCGGGATGGTGGGTGCGCAGCGGCTCGCCGATGATTTGAGCCACCGTCATGCGCGGGTCCAGACTGGCCAACGGGTCTTGAAAAATCATCTGAATGTCTTTGCGCACCGCCATCCAATCGGCTTCGGGTGCGCCTGCCAGTTCCTTGCCCATCCAGACCACGCTGCCTGAGGTCGCGGGGTTGAGGTTGAGCAGGGCGCGGGCCAAAGTGGACTTGCCGCAGCCCGACTCACCCACCACACCCAAGGTTTCACCGGGGTACAAATCAAAGGAGATGCCGTTGACGGCTTTAAGGGCACGTGTGGGTGTCCAAGGCCACGCATTGCCCTCTTTCACGGCGAAATGCACCTTCAGGTCACGCACTGATAAAACGGGTTCTCGGCGCTCAAGCATGGGTGACCTCATCAGGGTGGCCGTGTTGAATGACAGCCGGCGCTTTGTGACAGGCGCGCAGCGCCTGAGGATCGTCGCTTTGCGCCAGCAGCGCGGGCATGACGGCGTGGCATTGGGCATCAGCCCAAGCGCAGCGTTCACTGAACGGGCAGCCTTTGGGCAAGCGAGCCATGTTGGGCGGGGCGCCCGGGATGGCCACCAGGTCAATGTCATCGCGGTCCATGCGGGGAATGGCCCGCAGCAGCCCTTGTGTGTAAGGGTGCGAGGCCGCTTTGAAAATGTGCTGGGCCGTGCCTTGCTCCATCACGCGTCCGCCATACAGCACCATGACCTGATCGCACAGCCCGGCAACCACGCCAAGATCGTGCGTGATCATGATGATGGCCGTGCCAAAGTCACGCTGTAGCTCCCGCAGCAGCACCAGTATTTGGGCTTGCACCGTGACGTCGAGTGCCGTGGTGGGCTCGTCGGCTACCAGCACCTCTGGCTCACACAGCAGGGCCATGGCAACCATCACGCGCTGGCGCATACCGCCCGAAAACTCATGGGGGTACATGGTGATGCGTCGCGCTGCCTCGGGAATTTTGACCGCATCCAGCATGCGAACGGCGGTGGCGCGCGCGGTCTTGCGATCGGCGCCTTTGTGAAACTGCAGCACCTCGGTCATTTGCCGCTCCACCGTGAGGTAGGGGTTGAGCGAGGTCATGGGGTCTTGAAAGATCATGGCCATTCGGTTGCCCCGAATGTGGTTTAGCGCTTTGGCAGGAAGGGTCAGCAAATTGCGCCCTTGGTACAGCGCTTCGCCCGTGGCTTTTCCGTTGCGGGCCAGCAAACCCATGAGGGCGAGCACGCTTTGACTCTTGCCGGAGCCACTTTCACCCACGATGCCCAGCGTTTGGCCTTTGTCCAGCGTGTAGCTCAGGCCGTTGACGGCATAGACGGTGCCGTCTTGGGTTTCAAACTGGACGCCCAGGTTCTTGACTTCAATCACACTCATGGTGGCAGTCCCTTATCGGTCTTTGGGGTCCAGAGCATCGCGCAGCCCGTCCCCGATGTAGTTGAAGCAGTACAGCGTGATGGACAGAAAGGCCGACGGGAACAGCAAAATCCACGGCGAAATTTCCATCACACTGGTGCCGTCGTGAATCAGTACGCCCCAACTGGTCATGGGCTCTTGAATGCCCAGGCCGAGGAACGACAAAACAGACTCGGTCATGATCACGCCCGGCACGGTGACCGTGGTGTAGATCACCACAATGCCGAGCAAATTCGGCACGATGTGCTGAAAAATAATGCGCCGGTTGGACACACCAATGGCGCGGGCCGCTTCCACAAACTCTTTAGAGCGCAGCGACAGGGTTTGCCCCCGGACCACGCGCGCCATGTCCATCCAGGAGAACACGGTGATGGTGATGACCACCAAATAGAAAGCCCGGCCCAACAGCGTCACCATCAGAATGGCAATCAGCAAGTAAGGCACGGCGTACATCATGTCCACAATGCGCATCATGACGGCGTCCACCCGCCCACCCATGAAGCCCGCCGTGGCGCCCCAAGCAATGCCGATGCTGACTGACGCCAGCGTGGCTAAGAAGCCCACCATGAGTGAGATACGCCCCCCCATGAGCGTGCGCACCAATAAATCACGCCCTGATTCGTCCGTGCCAAACCAGTGGGCATTCACCCAAGTGGGTGGCAGACTCATCGCATCCCAATCGGTCGAGTCAAAAGCGTGGGGCAGCAAGTAGGGGCCAATGATGCAGGCCAGTGTGATCAGTGCCAGCAAAACCAGACTGATCACGGCCGCTTTATTGCGGATGAAGCGAGTCCGTGCTGCCGCCCAAGGGCTTCGCCCCAGTGTGGCGGGGTTCAGCGTTTGTTCGAGAGACGCGACGAAGGCGTCGTTTTTGTTGTTGAGCAACATACAGGCCGCCTCAATAGCGAATTTTGGGATCGAGCGCTGCATAGGCCAAATCAACCAACAGGTTAAAGATGACCGCGATCACGGTAACCAATACGACCAAACCCAGCACCAGCGTGTAATCCCGATTGGCTGCGCCGTTCACGATCAGCTTTCCCAGGCCCGGAATGGAGAAGACCGATTCAGTGACCACGGCTGCGGTGATGGAGGAGATGGCCATAGGGCCAATCAGTGACACCACCGGAAGCAGGGCGGGTTTGATCGCGTGGCGGAGCACCACCGTGCGCATGGGCAAGCCTTTGGCGCGCGCGGTGCGAATGAAGTTGCTGTGCAGCACTTCAATCATGCTGCCCCTCATCACGCGGCCAATCGTGCCCACATGAATGAACACCAGCAAGGCCATGGGCAGCATCATGTAGCGGGGATCAAAGTCATTCCATCCGCCAGCGGGAGCGACTTTCAGCCAGATGGCGAACACCAGAATCAAGACCGGCCCAATCACAAAGGACGGGAAGGCGCTGCCGGTATTGCCCACAAACATGACCACATAGTCTGCGGCGCTGTTTTGGCGCAAAGCCGCCCAAGTGCCCAGAGCCACACCAATCAGCACGCCAATGAGCAGCGAGCCACCGCCAATGGCCGCCGAAATGGGCAAGGCCTTGGCCACGAGTTCATTAACACTCCAGTCCTCGTATCGAAATGACGCGCCCAAATCACCTTGGAGCAGGCTGCCCAGGTACAAGAAATATTGCTTCCAAAGGGGCTCGTTAAGGTGGTATTTGGCCTCAAGATTGGCCATGACCGCGGCCGAAACCTGGTGTTCGGCGTCAAACGGCCCTCCTGGCGTGAGGTGCAGCAACAAATAGCAAACGGTGATCACGGCCAGCAAAGTTGGCAAGGTTGCCAGTACACGACGCAAGGCGTAGGTCCACATCGGGTTCTCCCAGTCTCAAAATGACGCCCCACACCGTGGCAGATGACGGGCGAAAACAGCAAAGCCACCGCACCTGAAGGCAAGTGCAGTGGCGAGTGCCTTTCAGGCGTTTTTAATGCTTGATGATGTAAAGCTCTTTGGCGCGGTAACGGTCCATGCCGTTTTGAACTGAGTAGCCACCCACATAGGGCTTGACCAGACGCGGCACGGTGTACTGCAGCAGCGGCAGCATCGGGTAGTCGTCCATGATCAGCTTCGCGGCCTGCGTCAGCAGGGCGGTTCGCTTGGCGGGGTCTTGGCTTTGGTTGCCTTCGTCAATGAGCTTTTCAGCTGCCCGGTTGCAGTTTTTCTGGCTGTTTTGATCAGAGTCACACTGCACCAGTGTCAAGAAGGTGGTGGCATCGTTGTAATCGGCAATCCAGCCGTTGCGCGCCATCTGGAATTCGCCGTCATTGCGCTTTTTGATCAGCACTTTGAACTCCATGGCCTCCAGCTCTAGCTCCACCCCCAATTTGGTCTTCCATTCAGAGGCCGCAAAAATGGCCATCTTCTTGTGGTAATCGTTCGTGTTGTATGAAAACTTGATTTTTGTGCCGGGCGAAACGCCTGCAGCCGTCAGTAATTTTTTAGCTTCTTCAATGCGCTTAGCCATTGGCCAGCTCGCCCAGTCGTAGGTGGTGACCTCGGCACCATTGACGCCTTTGACCGTGACTCCATAGGCCGGAACTTGGCCGTCAGCGGTCACTTTTTCAGCCAGGATGTCGCGGTCAATGACCATGGACAACGCTTTGCGTACGCGTACATCTTTCAACAGCGGGTCCGTGTTGTTGTAAGAGTAGTAACGCAGGCCCAACATGGGGGCGTTGCGAATGTCTTTGGGGTATTGGGTTTTGTACTTGTCGTAACTACCGGGCGGCAGCTGGGCTACCCAGTCGTTCTCGCCTGATTCGTACAACTTGACATCGGCATTGCCGTCTTCCACCGCCAGGTAAGTGAACTTGGTGAGCTGTACGTTTTTGGCGTCCCAGTACTGTGGATTTTTAGTCAGTACCACTTTGCTGTTCACTTGCCAATCCGACAGGTTGTAAGCGCCGTTGCCGACCGTGTTGCCGGGTTTGGTCCAGTCTTTGCCAAATTTCTCTAGCGTGGCTTTGTGCACGGGGCCGAGCTGCAAGTTGGACACCACATCGGGCATGAAGCCCACGGCGTAAGGTGTTTTGATTTCCAGCGTGTATTTGTCCAAGGCTTTCACGCCCAACTCTGTGGCGGGCATCTTTCCATCCACAATTTCTTTGCCGTTCAAAATAAAGACGCCAAACGTGGCGGCATATTTAGACGCCGTGGCGGGATCAACGAAGCGACGCATGCCAAAAATGAAGTCTTCAGCGGTGACCGGATCACCGTTGGACCATTTGGCATTTTTACGCAGGGTGAACACCCAGGTCTTGGCGTCCGTTTGCTTCCAGCTTTCGGCCACGCCAGGCACGATCTTGCCTGTGCCATCGACGGCGGTCAGGCCTTCGTAAATATCGCGAAGAATGTTGTTGGCAGGCACTCCTGACGCCAGCGCAGGGTCTAGAGTTTCTGGCTCGGAGCCGTTGTTACGCACCATTTCCTGCTTGGCGGCGAGTTGCACGCCTGCGGGAACGGTGGCGGCACTGGCCAGACCGGACAAGCCCAGCGCGATTGCGCCTGCTAAAGCACCTGCTTTGAAGTAAATAGACATGTGAATCCAACTCCCGTTGAAAATTTAAAAGCTGGATTTTATGAGCCCGCAGTGGCCCGGACCGCTAAGGCAAACCCTTGTATTAGTTGGATTGCTGGCACGACAGAAATAAGAATGTGATGTAACGAATTTGTTACAGCCGGCCACGTTCTCCAGACGTCATTCACGCGTAATAACTTGCCACGTAATCCTCAAAGTTTTCTTGAGGCTGCGCTTCAATACGGGCGTGCTCGGCCAAGGATTCCTGCACGCCGGCCTCAAATTCGGCCATTTTCTCTGCGCTTAAAGGCTGTGCCAGCAGGTTGTCGTGGTGGTGTTGCGACTGCTTCATGGCGTATTTGAAATACCCTTTGCTCTGGATCGCGGCCGCCAGCACCTGCGCTGAGGGCGTCGTCTCTGGGTGGTCAATGCGCGTGCGCAGGCTGGCCAGGGTAGCGGTGTAGTGGCTTCCCCCGTAGGCGGCATCCAGCATTTCGGCAAACGGTTGCATGTCGTCAAACAAGGCATGCGCAATGGGGCGAAACGGCTGCTCCCGGTTGTGCACCAGCAGGTTCAAGTCGGGCTGTCGCCCGTTGTTTACGACGCGGGACTTGTTCTCTTCGTTTTCGGCTTGTTCACGGGTGGTAATGGGCGGGCTCTCGCGGAACAGGCACATCAGCAACAGCATGTCGGCAAAGGTGCTTTGCTCTGGGGCAATGCCAATGTCCACAAAGGGGTTCAAATCAAACAGGCGCACCTCGACATATTCCACGCCATAATTTTTCAGCGCCAGCGCCGGGCGCTCATGGGCCTTGGCCACGCGCTTGGGGCGAATGCCGGCGTAAAACTCGTTCTCAATCTGCAGCAGGTTGGCGTTGAGCTGTTTCCAGTGGTCGCCGTCGCGCACGCCCAGTTGCTCGTAAAACGGGTCGGGCGTGCGAATGGCGGCTTCCAGCGCTTGGGTGTATTCGTCAAGCGAGTTAAAGCTCACGTGCAACTGGTCTTGGGCCCGGTTTTGGTACCCGAGGTCGCTCATTCGCAGGCTGGTGGCGTAGGGACGGAACAAAGTGCCGGGCACCATTTCTTGCAAGTCTGAACTGCGGCCTTGCAAAAACGATTTGCAAATGGCGGGCGAGGCCCCGAACAAGTACGGAATCAGCCAGCCGTAGCGCAAAAAATTGCGAATCAAGCCAAAGTAGCGATCGCTAATGAAGTCTTGTCGGCTGCCCTTGGCGTCACAACACCCGCTCAACGCGTCCCAAAACGCTTCTGGAAGCGACCAGTTGTAATGTGCCCCGGCAATGGTTTGCATGTGGCGGCCATAGCGCAGGCCCAAGCCCTCGCGGTAAGCGGCCTTCATCTTGGCGGAGTTTGAGCTGCCGTAATTGGCAATGGCAATGTCTTTGTCGTCGCCCACCACGCAGGGCATTGAGCCGGCCCAGATGACTTCACCCTGTAATTTTTGTGCGGTAAAACGGTGAAGGTCTCGCAGGTAGTCGAGGGGGAATGCCGGGTCTTGCGACGGCGGGGTGATGAACTCCAGCAGGGCTTCTGCATAGTCGGTGGTGATGGAGGGGTGGGTCAGCTTGGAGCCGAGCGCCGGCGGATGCGGGGTTTTGGCCAAGTGGCCGCCGCTGTCCACGCGCAAACCTTCGCGCTCATAACCCCGGGTGATGCCGCGCAAGACTTGGGCGGGTTCGTGGCTGGAAAATTGACGCACCGCGTCGCAACAGGTGAACTTCAACATGAACGGGCCACTTCTTCTCTGTAAAACGGCCCGAAGTATGGCAGTTTTTGCCGGTGAATGCCCGGCGCGGTGTGAGGGCGGTCATCCGCGGTTAATCTCGTGGGGGATGGCCCTGCAGATGCCTGCCTGGCGGTTTCTCTGAATTTTTAGCGAGGTTTTATGGCTGATTTTGATTTTGACCTGTTTGTCATTGGTGGTGGCAGCGGCGGTGTGCGCGCCGCCCGAATGGCCGCCCAGCGCGGCGGAGGCGTGGCCATGGCGGAAGCCGGTGGCACGGACGGCCTGGGGGGCACTTGCGTGAATGTGGGGTGCATTCCCAAAAAGCTTTACAGCTACGCCGCCCACTTTGCGGAGAGTTTTGAGGAGTCGCACGGTTTTGGCTGGGAAGGTGCGGCCCCCACTTTGAACTGGGCCACGCTCAAAGCCAACCGCCACGCTGAAATTTCTCGTTTGAACGGGGTTTACCTCAAGCTTCTGAGTGGCTCGGGTGTGACAGTGCTCAATGGATATGCCCGGCTGGTGGATGCCCACACGGTGGAGGTGGATTCAAGGGACGGTGACGCGCCTCAAACGCAGCGCTTCAGCGCCAAACATATTCTGGTGGCCACCGGCGGCACCCCCTTTGTGCCGCATATGAAGGGGCGGGAGCACGTGCTGACTTCCGATGACATGTTTGACCTCGACCCCTTCCCGGCGCGACTGGTGGTGGTCGGTGGCGGCTACATTGCCTGCGAATTTGCCTCCATCTTCAACGGTTTGGGGTCCAAGGTGACTCAGCTGTACCGCAGTGAGCAGGTGTTGCGCGGGTTTGATGACGAGGTGCGGCATTTTGTGGCCAACGAGATGATCAAGAGCGGGGTCGACTTGCGCCTGAATGCGGGCGTGCTGGCGGTGCACAAAACCGAGCAAGGACTGGAGGTTTTGCTAGAGGGCGGCGGCTCGGTCATGGCCGACGCGGTGCTCTACGCCACCGGGCGCGTGCCCAACGTGAAAGGCCTGGGGCTGGAGCAGGTGGGGGTGTGCCAGTCCGCCGATGGCGCGGTCGTGGTCAATGAGGATTACCAGACCAACGTGCCTTCCATCTACGCCTTGGGGGATGTGACTTCGCGCGTGCAGCTCACCCCCGTGGCACTGGGCGAGGCCATGGTGCTGGTGGACCACTTGTTTGGCCCCCAGGCGGGCAAGGCCAAGCGCAGCATGAGCTACGAGTTCATTCCCACCGCCGTGTTCACCCATCCGAACATTGGCATCGTGGGCCATGGCGAGGCGCAGGCGCGCAAGCTGTTTGGCGCGGTGACGGTGTACCGCAGCGAATTCAAGGCACTCAAACACACCTTGAGTGGCAGCACCGAGCGCACCTTGATGAAATTGATTGTGGAAGACGCCACTGACCGCGTGGTGGGCCTGCACATGGTGGGCCCAGATGCGGGCGAGGTGGTGCAAGGTTTTGCCGTGGCCATGAAGGCGGGCGCGACCAAAGCCATTTTTGACAGCACCATTGGCATTCACCCGACTGCCGCCGAAGAATTTGTGACGATGCGCGAGCCGGTCGCCCGAGTCGCCTCTGTTTGACCGAAAAAATACAACGCTATGCCCCACTTACCCGTTTTTATTGCCCCTTCCCGATTCACAGACCCCGTCGCCGCACTGGCAAAAGCGCGTGAGATTTACGACAGCAGCATCGCTCACCTGCGTGAAGCCATGCAACGCTTTGTGGCCGGTGAAGTGTTGCCCGGCCATGTACGGGCCTGCTACCCGTTTGTGCGCGTCCAAACCGACACCGTGGCCCGCAAAGGACCACCCCCTGAGAGTGCACAACTGAGCTTTGGCTTTGTCGCAGGGCCGGGACGGTTCGAAACCACGTTGAGCCGACCTGACCTGTATGCCGACTACTATTTGGAACAGTTCACGCTGTTACTGCAAAACCACGGTGTGGCGTTGGAGGTCGGCACCAGCACGCAGCCCATTCCGGTGCATTTTTCGTTTGCCGAGAACGACCACATTGAAGGCAGCCTGAGCCTGGCACGTCGGCAATTGATGCGGGACGTTTTTGACCTGCCAGATTTGGCCGCCATGGACGATGGCATTGCCAATGGCACCTTTGAGCCCGGGCCGGGTGAGGCTCAGCCGCTGTCACTGTTCACCGCGCCGCGGGTGGACTACTCATTGCACCGTCTTCGCCATTACACCGGCACGGCACCCGAACATTTTCAGAACTTTGTGCTGTTTACCAATTACCAGTTCTATATTGACGAGTTTGTGCGTTTGGGACACGAAGCCATGGCGGATGCAGGCAGCGAGTACATCGCCTTTGTCGAGCCTGGAAATGTGGTGACGCGCCGGGTGGGCGCAGTCAGCCAAGCGGGTGACGAACTCGGCAAGGTGCCGCCCCGCCTGCCGCAAATGCCCGGCTACCACCTGGTGCGCGCGGATTGCCGTGGCATCAGCATGGTCAACATCGGTGTGGGCCCGTCCAACGCCAAAACGATCACCGACCACATTGCGGTGCTGCGCCCGCATGCTTGGCTGATGCTGGGCCACTGCGCGGGCCTGCGCAACAGCCAGCAGTTGGGCGATTACGTGCTGGCGCACGCCTATGTGCGCGAAGATCATGTGCTGGACGAAGAGTTGCCCCTGTGGGTACCGATTCCGGCGCTGGCCGAAATTCAGTTGGCGCTGGAAGCCGCCGTGTCAGAGGTGACCCAGCTCAAAGGCCCAGAACTCAAAAGCATCATGCGCACCGGCACCGTGGCCTCAACCGACAACCGCAATTGGGAGTTGTTACCCGACAACGGCCCGCAACGCCGTTTCAGCCAGAGCCGCGCCGTGGCGCTGGATATGGAAAGCGCCACGATTGCTGCCAACGGCTTTCGTTTTCGGGTGCCCTACGGCACGCTGCTGTGTGTGAGCGACAAGCCCTTGCATGGCGAAATCAAGCTGCCTGGCATGGCGAATCACTTTTACAGAGAGCGCGTGGACCAACACCTGCGCATTGGCATTCGTGCGATTGAGTTGCTGCGAGCGCAAGGGGTGGACCAACTCCACAGCCGCAAATTGCGCAGCTTTGCCGAGGTGGCGTTTCAATAAGCGCAGTCACCCTGCGCGAACCGTTTGGCCACTCCCTCGCGCCCTCATGGGCATGCCCGGTTTAACCTGAAGTTCTTCCCCCAAAAACCCGAGTTTCCCCAATGAAACCGACGGTAAGTCTGGTTCCACGTTCTGACTACGATTTGATCTGAGCGATCAGTTCAAGCGCTCGTTTCTGCTTGTCATTTG
>JBAQDW010000057.1:0-4107 GCA_049286445.1 Rhodoferax sp.
GCCACAATATGATGCGAATGAACACATCGAAAGCGAGAGCCTTCCAGCAGCAAATAAGTGATCAAGCGCGGGCTTGTCACCACCTTGATCCAGCGAAAAAACAAACGCATTCCGGCTGACCCAAAAAACAAGTTATGGCGCACGGGCCTGACATGTATCGTTTGGATTTGGCCCTGCCAAGTGTTTTCATGCGAATGCACGATGTCGTAGCCACGACGAGTCTGAAGCCAAGTGCTGAAGGCAAACACGGCTTGATTGAGCCACCTTGGTTTATCGAACAAACGAATCACAGTGTGATATGTCGCACCCGCAACAGGATGATTTGATGCTTGTGAGAAAACGTGAACCTCATGACACGGCATCAAACCTTGGACTAACGCCACAGCATAGCTTTCTGCCCCGCCCCCTGATCGAGAAAAGTGGCGACTGATTACCGCAATTCGCATAGCGCTACAACAGCACAATGTCGTACTGTTCGGGTCCCATTGCGCTATCGCTTTGGAGCGATACCGGTTTGCGAATAAATTCGCTTAAACCGGCCAAGTGCTCGCTTTCCTCATCCAGAAACAGTTCAATGACTTTGGGAGGGGCAATCACACGGAATTCACGGGGATCGAACTGACGGGCTTCGCGCAGAATTTCGCGAAAAATATCATAAGTGACGCTGCGCGCCGTTTTGACCCTGCCTTTGCCGTTACAGATGGGACAGGGCTCACAGAGCATGTGAGCCAGTGACTCCCGTGTTCTCTTGCGGGTCATTTCAACCAAGCCAAGTTGAGAAAATCCACTGGCGTTCGTCTTGACCCGGTCTCGACTCAACTGCTTGCGTAACTCTGCAAGAACGGAGTCTTGGTGGTCTGGCCGCACCATGTCAATAAAGTCAACAATGATGATGCCACCCAAATTTCGCAGTCTCAACTGACGGGCTATTGCTTGGGTCGCCTCTAAATTGGTTTTAAAAATGGTGTCGTCAAAATTTCTTGCACCGACAAACCCACCTGTATTGACATCAATGGTCGTCAACGCCTCGGTTTGATCAACGATCAGGTAGCCACCCGACTTCAACTCAACTCTTCTGCCGAGCGCCTTGGCAATATCGTCATCAATCGAGTCAAGATCAAAGATGGGACGTTCTCCCTTGTAGTGCTGAAGCTTAGAGGCAGCGCCAGGCATGAATTCAAGTCCGAACGCACGCAACGCGTGCAGCTGTTCGTGCGAATCCACCCGTATCGTCTGCGTGTTGTCGCTGACCAAATCTCGCAGAACCCGTTGAAGAAGGCTCAAGTCTTGGTGCATGAGCGACATCGGAGGAAGCCGCGCCGAGGCGTCTTTGATCCGGGCCCAGGCCTTGCGCAGGTACGTAATGTCGTCGGACAACTCTTGGTCTGAGGCGTCTTCCCCATTGGTTCGAAGAATCAGTCCACCCCCTTGCGGGCCTGCCAAGCGTTGCAACCTAGAGCGCAATTCGTCCCGCTGATTTGACGGAATCTTCTGGGAAACACCCACATGATCATCTTGGGGGAGAAACACCAACATTCGGCCCGCAATACTGATTTGGGTGGACAAGCGTGCACCTTTGGTTCCAATCGGGTCTTTGATCACCTGAACGGTCATGACTTGGCCCTCAAACACTTGCTTCTCTATCGGAATCTGAGGCTGCGTATTGCGGGCCATGCTCGGGGGCTCTCCTTCAGGCTGTCGATGCCAGACATCAGCGACATGGATGAAGGCCGCTCGCTCGAGACCAATGTCAATAAAGGCCGACTGCATGCCCGGTAAAACACGTACGACCTTCCCAAGGTAGACATTGCCCACCAAGCCCCGCTCTAAAGTTCTTTCAACGTGCAACTCCTGCAACGCCCCGTTTTCAACAACCGCCACCCGAGTCTCCTGGGGAGACCAATTGATCAAAATATCTTCTTGCATGACGTGCTAAACCTCGAAGCCAAAGGAGCGTAATAAGTTGGCGGTCTCAAACATGGGTAATCCCATGATGCCGGTATAACTGCCTTCCAATCGCGAGACATACGCCGCGGCGCGCCCTTGAACCGCATAAGCCCCCGCTTTACCCAATGGTTCTCCGGTATTCACATAGGCTTTAACCTGTGTTTGCGTCATCGCAGCAAACGTCACCAGCGACTCGCTTAAAGCGTTCACACGACGGTCGCTTGTTCCCAACACCACTGCGGTCAGCACCCGATGCGTGCGCCCTGATAGCGCACACAACATCCGAACGGCATCTTCAAAATCATGGGGTTTACCAAAAATTTGATTTCCCAAGGCAACCGTGGTGTCAGAACACAAAATCGGTGCCTCAAGCAAGCCCCTGTCTACGCGTCGCTTCAAGGCCGCATCTAACTTCAGCGCGGTCACTCGCTGCACATAGTCGGTGGCAGATTCGTTTGGGAGTTCGATTTCTAAACCCTCTGCGTCTTCCGATGCACTGGGCAACAGCAGTTCATAGACGACACCGAGTTGCTCCAACAGTTGCCGCCGCCGAGGGCTTTGCGATGCCAAGTAGATAAACGGTGTCATAAATTCAATATAGCAATCCAAAAGATTGAGCCAACAGGCGGGTGAAAGGCACGCCTTCTGCCTACTACTCTCGATGGTAGGGATGGTTGGCGTTGATCGACCACGCCCGATAGAGTTGCTCGATCAACACCACACGAACCATCGCATGAGGCAGTGTTAAATCTGACAGGCGAATGCGCTCATGGGCAGCGCTTTTAAAAGCGGGGTCTAACCCGTCAGGCCCCCCGATAACCAGCGCCACATCGTCACCCTCCAACTGCCAATTTTTAAGTTTTGAAGCTAAAGCCATGGTGGTTAAGGCAGTTCCACGCTCGTCTAGTGCCACAATTCGGCTGCCCTTCGCAATAGCGGCTTCAATTCTGACCCGCTCTGCCGCATACAGCGACTCAAGTGTTTTGTTGGCCCGAGGTTCCGTCTTAACCGCTTTTAGCTCCACTTTCAACTCGAAGGGAAAGCGTTTAGCGTAGTCGTCCCAAGCGGTTTGCGCCCAATCAGGAACGCGTTGCCCCACCGCGACGATCAAAAGCCTCACGGTGAGTCCTTCAGGACTTGGGCGTTGACACCTTTTTGGCTGCCGTACGTTTGACAGCGACCTTCTTCGCTGGTGTCTTCTTGGCTGCCACATTCACAGGCGCGTTAATGACAATTGTTTTAGAGGCAACTTTGACGGCTGGTGCTTTCTTGGGCGCCACTTTTTTGGCGGCTGACTTGACTGCAGCTTTGGCATCCATTGTCTTTTTAAGTTGGGCTTTCGAGGGAAACGCTTCCTGCACGCCAATCTTGGCGGCATTGGAGCGCCTCAAGCTACCTGGCTCCTTCACTTCTTTTTCAGCTTTTACGGCCTTCGCAGGCACAGCAGAGTCGGCGATAACGGGCTTGGTCGCTCCAAACTTGAGTCGAACCGGCTTCTCCCCCCACAACTCTTCCAAGTTGTAGTACTGTCTGAAATTGGGTTGCATGACATGTACCACTGCTTGACCGCAATCAACAATGATCCACTCCCCATTGGCTTCACCCTCCATTCGGGGTTTCGGAAAGCCGGCGTCGCGCACCGCGTCTCTTACACTTCCTGCCAATGCTTTGGTCTGGCGATTTGAGGTGCCCGACGCAATAATCACCCGCTCAAACAAAGCGGAGAGGTGCTCGGTGTCAAACACTTGAATGTCTTGGGCTTTGACATCTTCCAGTCCATCGACGATGGCTCGCTGAAGTTTTTGAATGTCTTTTTTAGCAACGGTAGATGTAGTCATCAAATGGTCTGGTAAAGGTGGTGTTCGTCAATATAACGTGCTACGGGTTCAATAACCAGCGTTGCAACACTGCGTTGCGCTGCAATTCGGGACCGAATATCGGTTGAACTCACAGACATGGCTGGCAAATGCAGCGGTCTGAATCGAGATTCCAACCCCACTGGGGCCGAAAATGACGGGTTAGCCCCCGTCGCATCTTCGCGTTCAGCTACACAAATTATAGCTAAGCGCAGAATCTCCCTCCAGTCGCGCCAACTTGCCAGTGCTCTGGCTTGATCGCCACCCATGATCAAAAAGAGCTCAGCCCCAGGCAACTCAGCCG
>JBAQDW010000058.1:0-4301 GCA_049286445.1 Rhodoferax sp.
GGCCAGCTGGCGCCGGTCTTGCTGGTGGCCGAGCGGCAAACGGCGGGCCGGGGCCGCCTGGGGCGGGACTGGCACAGCGGCAACAGTGCTGGAAAACAACAATCGCTCACGTTTTCACTTGGCTTGCCGCTGACGCCCGCAAGCTGGGCGGGGCTTTCTTTGGCCGTGGGATTGAGCGTGGTGCAGAGTTTGCACCCAGAGCTTCGCCTCAAATGGCCCAACGATGTGTGGCTGCGCGACCGAAAGTTAGCAGGCATCCTGATCGAGACCGCCAGCCTGGGTGAAATGCGCTATGCCGTGATTGGCATTGGTATCAATTTGCTGGCCAGTGACGCCCACGGACTGTCTACGCCTGCGGCGTGGTTAGGCGAGGTGGTGCCCGAGTTGGACGCACCCCAAACGCTGCGGCGCTTGGTCGCGCCTTTGGTGAGCGCAATCCAGCGGTTTGAGCACCAAGGCTTTGCCCCCCTTCAAGCCCAGTTCAACGCGCGCGACGCCTTGGACGGCGTGGCCGTGACCTTGAGCGATGGCACCTCAGGCATGGCCAAAGGGGTGGACAAGCAAGGCGCCTTGCAGGTGGAAACCGCCCAGGGTTTGCAAAAGATCACCAGTTCCGAGGTCAGTGTGCGCCCTCTGACTCCCCCCGCTTACGAGCACCTCTGAGTCCGGCTGAAAGCCTGTATTACCCATGCTGCGACTGACTGTTCTGCTCTTGATTTTGCTCAATGGTGTTTACTTTGCGTGGTCCGAAGGCGCACTGCAGGGTCTGGGTTATGGACCGCTGCAGCAAACCGAACCACAGCGCCTGGCACAGCAAATCAAGCCCGAGCTGATTCGAGTGCTGACCCCCGATGAAGCACGCCAACTCGAATTGGCCGCTCGCCCGGCTGCAAAACCAACTGAGTGCTTGCAAACCGGCCTGTTGACTGCCACGGTCAGTGCCAAACTCAAGGCGACGCTGGAGGCCGGTTCGTGGCCTGCCGGTTCTTGGCGTCTGGAGCCCGTGATCCTCCCGGAGCGCTGGATTATTTACATGGGCAAATTTCCCAACGCTGAGCTGCAGGCCCGCAAGCGCGGCGAATTGCTGGCACTGAACGTGAAGTTGCAGCCGCTGTCACTCACCTCTTTGCAGCCTGGCCTGTCCTTGGGCGCGTTCGAGACGCAGGCTGCCGCCCAAAATGGGCTCAAAGACCTGATCGCACGGGGGGTAAAGACCGCCAAGGTGGTGCAAGAGCGACCCGAAGAGCGAGGTGATAGTTTGCGCTTGCCTGCCGTGGACGACGCCTTGCGCACCCGGCTTGACGACATCAAAACACTGCTGGCGGGCGAACCCCTGCGGGCCTGCCGCCCTTAACCGGTCAAGGCGGCATCGCCCGTGCTGGTGGCGCTCGACTCGGCTTTGAAGCGCACGGTGAATCGCGCCCCGGGTGGCACGTGGCCGGGTCGGGTGTCCTCCAAGCTCACGGTGGCATTGTGTTGGTTGGCAATCTCCATCACGATGGGCAAGCCAAGACCTGATCCATCCGCCTCCGTTCCCAACGCCCGGTAGAAAGGCTGGAACACCAGCTCTTGCTCGCTCAAAGGCACGCCGGGCCCGGAATCCTCCACCTGAAGCAGCAACGTGCGACTGAATGGGTCCACCAGCACGCGCGCGGTGATCACCCCTGGATGGTCCTGTGACGATGGCGTGTAGTTGATGGCGTTGTCCACCAAGTTGCGAATCAGCTCTTTGAGCAAGGTGGGGTTGCCGGGCAATTCACCCCCGACCGACCCCGGCTGAGTGCCTTCATAGCCGAGGTCAATGTACTTTTCAATCGCCCGAGGCACACAGTCACGCACCACGGACATCGTGAGCTCGGCCAAGTCACACGGGCTGCGAGGCATGGCCACGCCACTGCTTTCGGCCCGCGCCAGCGCCAGCAACTGATTCACCGTGTGGGTGGCCCGAATGCTGGCCCGGCCAACTTGGCGCAAAGACTGTTTGAGCTCCTCCGCATTGGCGCCCTCGCGCTGCGCCAGGTCGGCTTGCATGCGCAGCCCTGCCAAGGGCGTTTTGAGTTGGTGGGCGGCATCGGCCAGAAAGCGTTTTTGGGTCGCAATGGAGTCCTGCAACCGCAGCAACAAGTCATTCACCGACTCGACCAGCGGCGTTACTTCCAGCGGCACCGATTCGGCGTCAATGGGGCTCAGGTCATCGGGCTTGCGCGCCCGGATGCGCTCTTCCAACTGATTCAAAGGTTTAATGGCCTGCACCAGCGCCAGCCACACCAGCAACACCGCCATCGGCAAAATGACAAACTGCGGCAGCATCACGCCTTTGACAATTTCGGTCGCCAAAATGGAGCGTTTTTCCAAGGTTTCCGCCACTTGAATCAACACGGGCCGCGACCCCGCCAGCTCCAACTGCACCCAGGTGTAGGCCACCTTCACGGGGGTGCCGTTGATCTCATCGTCCCGAATGCGAATCTCATCATTGACAACCGCCTCATCCTCCAAAGGCTGAGGCAGATCACGCTCCCCGCTTAAGAACTCACCTTTGCCGCCTCGTACCTGGTAATAAACAATGTCAGAGTCGTCTGCACGCAACAGTTCGCGTGCGGGCAAGGGCATGTTGAACTGAACTTTGTTTTGATTGACCGAGACCAAGCGGGCGAGCGCGGCCACGTTGTACTCCAGCGCGCGATCAAAGGGTTTGCCCGCAATGCTTTGGGCAATCAGCCAAGTCAGCACCAAGCTGACCGGCCACAGCAGCAGCAGCGGCGTCAGCATCCAGTCCAGAATTTCACCAAACAGGGAGCGCTGCTCACGCTGGAAAATTTTCATGGGGTCACGCGCCGATCGTCATGCACTGGCACACCCCGAGCAGTGGCGCAGGGTGCGGTGCATCAGCCGGGAATTTTTTCCAGGCAGTAGCCCAGACCCCGCACGGTGGCGATGCGAATCGGGCCTTTCTCGATCTTCTTGCGCAAGCGGTGGATATAGACCTCAATGGCGTTGTTGCTGACCTCTTCGCCCCACTCGCACAAGCGCTCCACCAACTGGTCTTTGCTCACCAAGCGGCCGGTGCGCTGCAACAACACCTCCAACAAGCCCAATTCGCGTGCGGACAACTCCACCATCACGCCGTCGATGGTGGCCACCCGCCCGCCTTGGTCATACACCAGCGGACCATGCTTGATGGTGCTGCTGGCCGATCCCATGCCGCGACGGCTCAGCGCGCGCACCCGGGCTTCCAACTCGCTCAAACTGAACGGTTTGGCCATGTAATCATCGGCCCCGTAATCCAGTCCTTTGACTCGCTCTTCAACGCTGTCGGCGGCGGTCAAAATCAGCACCGGCAACGACGAGCCGCGGGCGCGCAGCTTCTTCAACACCTCAAGCCCATGCATTTTGGGCAGCCCCAAATCGAGGACCAGCAGGTCAAATTCGGTGTTGGTCATCAGCGCCGCATCGGCCTCGGTGCCACTGGCCACGTGGTCGACGGCGGCCCCTGAGCCCCGCAGCGTTCTCAGCAGGCCATCGGCCAGCACCTGGTCGTCCTCAGCAATCAGAATTCGCATGACTGTCTCCGTAAGTCGGTAAAGCGGGGTGCCCACCGTTTTTGTTTGAGTCATTCTAGGCGTCTCCATCGCCGCTTTATTCAGACGGTTTGATCAAATTAAGCGCCCTCACGCCGCGTACGCTTCCAGTCCGATGGAGATGACCGCCGCCACCTCAGCGCCTACCGCCGCGCGCAACTCCTTCTCGGCCTGCGCCACCGCTTGCCCATACGCTTGCAGCCAAGCGTGGCCCACCTCGGTGAACACAATACGCACCGCGCGGGCGTCACGCACATCGGGCTCGCGGCGGACCAACCCCCAGGCCTCACACTGGCCCACCAGCTTACCCATCGCCTGTTTGCTCATGCCGGCGCGTTGCGCCAAGTCGGTCAGCCGCGCCCCCTCTAAGGCGAGATGGCGGGTGATGTGAATGTGTGACGCACTGAGTTGACCGCGCGCCGCCAAGTTGGACAGTGCCAGCGGCACCTGGTCGTTGCGTGCCATCAAGGACAACACCCGAGCCTCAAACCGCTGCAAAGCCAGGTGCATCCAATGCCCGAGATGGGCTTGGCGCCAGCCCTCTCGCCGCTCTGACCCAGACTCAGACGTGGACAGGGTATCAGGCGCGAGGGACAAGGGAGATGGATTGGGCATGGCCAAAATAGTAAACCAAATTGACTAAAAAATCTATTTACAACATTCAATGCTTGCGAATAAACTACTGTTCAAGCATCCAGCCTGTTGTTAAAAACAGAGGATGAA
>JBAQDW010000059.1:0-8361 GCA_049286445.1 Rhodoferax sp.
ATGCCATGGGCTGCCAAAAGACCATTGCCGGGCAGATCGTGCAGCAACGCGCCGATTACGTACTTGCGCTCAAGGGCAACCACCGGCATATGCACGCCGTATGCAAGAAACACTTTGCCAGCACAGAGCCCACTGCTGGCGAGCATTTGTGGAGTGAGGAAAGTAGCAGCCACAGCCGCAAAGAGCAGCGCCACTACTGGGTCAGCGCCATCCCTCAAGCGCTACAGCGGGGTGCCAGGGAGTGGGCCGGCCTGCAGTGCCTGGTGCGGGTGCAGCGCTTGCGCCAGTGCGCGGGCAAAGAGGCCAGCGAGAGCACCAGCTACTACATCAGCAGCCTGCCCGCGCATACACCGGCGCAGGTGCTGGCGCATTGCATCCGCGCGCACTGGCAGGTGGAAAACGCCCTGCACTGGAGTCTGGATGTGAGCTTTGGCGAGGACGCATGCCGGGTACGCAAAGACAATGCAGCGCACAACTTGGCGCTGCTGCGGCGTTTGGCGCTGGGTCAGCTCAAGGCGGAGCCCACGCTCAAGGTTGGTATCCGGAGCAAGCGCCGGCGCGCGGGCTGGGATCTGGCTTATCTGGGCAAGGTCATGGGATGGGGGATTTAAATGCGATTGCCCTGTGCGCTGCACCCCTCCCCCACTCTCATCCCCAATCCACCGGGCGGGAGAGGGGCGCACAGCCGGACGTGGCCGCGTGTTGGAAGTGGATGAGTTCACCGTGAACCGCCAACTTTCAAAGTGACTCTCAACACCCCAGCGGCAGGTGGGCTTAGCCCAAGGCGTCACCCGACTCAGCAAGTGCCATTCGCTTTAAGACGATTCAGGCCCCTGTCTGTGCTGTGCTGTACTTGTTCAGCGTAAGGAAGCGGCGAATGACGCAGGACAGTGCGTCAAATCAGCTGCGTTGACGCACGGCCTCGTAAAGACAGACGCCGCTGGCGACCGACACGTTCAGGCTCTCCACTGCGCCCCGCATGGGGATGCTGATCAACTCGTCGCAGGTTTTAGCAGTCAGTTGACGAATGCCGTCGCCCTCAGCGCCGAGCACCAAGGCGACCGGGCCTTTCAAATCGGTTTGGTACAAGGTTTTAGGTGCTACATCGCTGGTCCCGATGATCCAAATACTGCGCTCTTTGAGCTCATTCAGGGTCCGCGCCAGGTTGGTGACCATGAAATAAGGCACGGTTTCGGCTGCGCCGCTGGCCACTTTGGCCACCGTGGCGTTGATCCCTGCAGCGTGGTCTTTTGGGGCAATCACGGCGTGCACGCCCGCACCATCGGCCACACGCAGGCAAGCCCCCAGGTTGTGCGGATCGGTCACCCCGTCCAGCACCAAAATCAGGGGAGCCACCCGCTCAGCCTCCGGTTTTTCAGCTTGGGAAGCTTCGAGCTGCTCCAACAGCTCATCCAGCGACGTGATTTGCGCCAACTCATGGACCCGCGCCGCCACGCCTTGGTGCCCATGGCCGCCGCACAGTTTGGCCAAACGCGTGCCATCCGACTCAATCAGGCGGGTGCCCGCCTCGTTGGCCTTGTCCAGAAATTGGCGCATGCGGGCGTCTCTGCGGCTAGGGTCGAAGTAAATTTCAATGACTGATTTGGGCGCCGTTTTTAAGCGCACACCCACGGCATGAAAGCCGAATAAAACTTTGGATGAAGACATGCCCCAATTATCGCGGTTTGCTCAACGCTATCAATAAAGAAGCGCTTTGCGCAGGCTGTTGTAGGGCAAAGTGCCTCTTCCTCTACAAACTCGTGGACGTGTCTTGCACCCGCCCGGCTTCGATCGTGATGCAGCGCGAGCACTGGGTGGCAATGGCGCGATCATGGGTCACGAGCACCAAGGTGGTGCCGAGCTCACGGTTCAAATCAAACATCAGAGTCATGATTTTCTCGCCCGTGGCGAAGTCAAGACTACCCGTGGGCTCGTCGGCGAGCAATAACGCCGGCTTGACCACAAAGGCACGCGCCAAGGCCACCCGTTGCTGCTCACCGCCGCTCAGCACTTTGGGGTAATGCCCCAGCCGCTCGGACAGCCCTACCCTGGCCAGCATGTCGGTGGCTGCCGCGCGGGCATCACGCCGCCCCGCCAACTCCAGGGGCAGCATGGCGTTTTCAAGCGCCGTGAGGTTGCCCATAAGCTGAAAGCTCTGAAACACAAAGCCCACCTTTTCAGCGCGCAAGGCAGCGCGGGCATCTTCATCAATGGCGAACAGGTCTTGCCCGGCCAAACGCACCGTACCCCGACTAGGGGTATCCAGCCCGGCAATAATAGACAGCAGAGTGCTCTTGCCCGAGCCGGACGCACCCACAATGGCCACGGTTTCACGGGCCGACAACACAAAATCGATATCGCGCAAAATGTCCAGCGTTCCGGTCGAATCGGTGACCGACTTAAAAACGTGCTCTACGGCAATTATTGAATCAGACATGAGGCTTTCTTTGTATCGACATCTTTTGAACCGCCGCCACTTTATCGCGCTCACGGTACTCGTTGCTGCGGCGGGGAATTGCGCTTGGGCGGCGAACCCGAGTTCATCCGCTTTCAAACCCGTCATTTTGGTGGTGGGAGACTCCCTGAGCGCCGAATATGGCCTGAAACGCGGCACCGGCTGGGTGGCACTGCTGGAAAACAAGCTCAAGTCCGAGCTGCCCGGCTTCACTGTGGTCAATGCCAGCATCAGCGGTGACACCACGGCGGGCGGGCGCTCTCGCCTCAACGGGTTGTTGAAGAAGCACCGCCCCAGCCACGTGGTGATCGAACTGGGTGGGAACGATGCTTTGCGCGGCCTGCCTTTGCAACTCACGCGGGACAACCTGACCGTGATGACCCAATCCGCCCAACAGGCGGGCGCGAAGGTGCTGCTGGTGGGCATGCAGGTGCCGCCCAACTATGGCAGCGCCTACGCCGCTCAATTCGCTAATCTGTTTTTAGAGGTTGGCAAGGCCACCCAAGCCGGCGTGGTGCCGTTCTTGTTGAAAGGAATTGCAGACAGCGCGGACCCTACCGCCCTGTTTCAAGCCGACCGAATCCACCCCAAGGAAGAAGCACATCCCATCATGCTGGCCAATGTGTGGCCTGAACTGAAGAAATTACTGAAATGAGCCTAAGCCCCGTGCCCGCCGCAGAATTGCTGCAACGGCTTCATGAATTTGACACCGTCATTGATGCCCGCAGCGAGGGAGAATTTGCCGAAGATCATTTGCCCGGTGCGGTCAATTGGCCCACACTGAACGACGATCAGCGCCGGGACATCGGCACCCTGTACAAGCAGGTGAACGCGTTTGAGGCCAAAAAACGGGGAGCCGCCCACGCCGCGCGCAACATTGCGGGTCACATCGAGCGGGAGGTGATTGACAAACCCAAAGACTGGAAGCCATTGGCCTACTGCTGGCGCGGTGGCAAACGCAGTGGCTCGCTGTCCCTCATCTTGTCCGAAATTGGCTTTCGGGTGACGCTGGTAGAAGGCGGCTACAAAGCGTTCAGGGCAGCGCTGGTGTTGGACATTCCCCGACGCGTCAGTGCTTTAAATTGGCGCGTGATTTGCGGCACCACGGGCTCAGGCAAGACACGACTGCTCCAGGCGCTGGCCCGCCAAGGAGAGCAAGTGCTTGATCTGGAGGCACTTGCGAATCACCGCAGCTCCGTCCTGGGAGCCCTGCCCGGCATTCCCCAGCCCACGCAAAAGCGTTTTGACACTCTGGTGTGGGATGCCTTGCGGCAATTTGATCCGACGCGCCCCGTGTACGTGGAGAGTGAGAGCAAAAAGGTCGGCAACGTGGCCGTGCCCGCGTCTCTGATCGACGCCATGCGCTTGAGCCCGTGTCTGAACCTGGTGTTACCTGATGCAGAACGCGTGGCGCTGTTGATGGAAGACTATGATTTTTTTGTACAAAACACGGGCGACTTTTGCAACCGACTGCAAGTACTGTCTGAATTTCGCGGCAAAGCCGTGGTTGATGGCTGGCTTAAACAGGTGAGCACCGGCCACATTGATGTGGTGGTTCGAGAGTTGCTGACGCTGCACTATGACCCGGTGTACTTGCAGTCGATGCGCCGCAACTTCAAACACTATGAACAGGCAAAAATCATCTCGCCAGCGGACCATTCAGAGCAGGCGATGGATGAACTTGCCCGTCTGATGATCCGAGACTCCCCAACCGTTGCAGCCAGGGTCACCGAAGAAACCTCTTAAGGCTGGGGGGTAGAGCCGCCGGCACCGGGTTCATTCGGCTCGGTGCCGTCGTTGTCATCGGTGCTGTCGTCCCCTGCGGGGTCTCCCACTTTACGCTCGGCTTTTTGCTTGAGCTTGTCTTCTTTCTTCTTTTTCTTGGCGAGTTCTTTTTGACGCTTCTCGTATCCGTAATTTGGTGTTGCCAATGTGTGCTTTCAAGTTAATGGCGCTGACTTTAACATTCCCAGCACGCGCTCAAGCGCCACCCGCTGGGATATTGCGGTTTCAGGCCGTTGTGGGCGCCTTTGGCGGGGCATCATCCAGCCATCGCACCGACCCGCGGTATGCATGCCAACTGGCATGACCCAAAAGAGGGCCCACCACAATCAGGCCCGCACCCCAAGGGAGCAGCGCAACCACCACCAATGCCGTTAACAAGAATCCCCACGAAACCATCACACCCAAATTGCCAAACACCACTTGCAAACTGGTGATGGCTGCCGAAATGGCATCGGTGTCACGGTCCAAAATCATGGGAATAGACACTACGGAAACCGAGAACACCAGCCCCGCAAACGCACCGCCCACTGCCAAGTAAACCAGCAAAAACTCCCAGTTCTCCGGGTTGAAAATGGCGCGTATGACACCGGTCGTTGAAGGCATGCCTGTATTAAAAAAAACGGCGAATACAACCAGCGAGGCCCGCCCCCAGAGCAACTCGAGAACGATCAACACCAAAACCAGCATGCCCATGCTCTTAACGTGATCATCCCAGCAGGTTAGCGAGGCACCCAGTTCCGATTTGATATTGAGTTCACGCCGGCGACTCACCTCATACAGGCCCATGGCCAAGAAAGGGCCAATGAGTAAACAGCCGGACGCAATCGACATGGCGTACTCGGGTTTGCTTCTAAAGACCAGCCCCAGCACCACCGCCATGGCCCAAAAACAAAGGCCATAAAAAAGAGCAATGCCTTTTTCCGCCATGAGGTCAGATGCGCCGCGCTGCAACCACCGAAAAGGGTCACTCAGCTGCAGAGCAACAATTTCTTTGAGAGGGGCCTCAGAGGGTGGGGGGACATAGGGTGTTGGAGCGGAAGAGGGAATCGTCATTGCACGAGCATATCGGGGTTTCTCCGCCACCACCACTCAGGTAAACACTGAACTAAACCAAAGGCTTGGTCAATGTTTGGGTCAGCGCTTGCATGAGATCGGCTTGCAAATCGTGCATGGATTCCAGTCCGATGGAAAAACGAACCACGGTCCCGCGTCTGATGTGGGCCGGCCACTTCGATCGCATGGCCTGCAGGTCATAGGGAACAACCAAACTGACAGGCCCCGCCCAGCTGTAACCGAGCTTGAACAGTTGGAGCGCATCACAAAAGTCATCCACTTGAGACTGGCTAAAGCGTTCGTCAATGACTACTGAGAAAAGGCCTGCAGCAGCGCCCAGCTCGCCTCCACACAACGCCAGCCATTGCGCATGGCCCGGCGATGAGGCCAGCGCCGGATGCAAGACCTGCACAAATTCAGGTCGGGTTTCAGCCCAGGTTGCCAACCAACGGGTGCTTTCGTCATGGGCGCGGTACCGTAACGCGACGCTTGGAAGTCCCCGCATCACCGCTTCTGCATCGTTGGCACCCACACCAAACCCCAAGCGCATATGGGTGAGCTTGAGTCTGAGGTGGAGCGCCGCATCGCGTGTGATCACGCTGCCCATCAAGACGTCGCCGCCGCCGCTGGGGTATTTGGTCAAGGCATGAGCAGAGATATCAACACCCAAGGCCGGTGTGGCACCAGGGGTGAGATCAAAAGGCAGAAATGCCAGCCCTGCCCCCCAGGTGTTGTCCAGCGCGGTCAGTACGCCACGCGAGCGACAAATTTGAACCAGGGCGGGCAGATCAGGAAACTCAAGCGTGACGGAGCCAGCGGCCTCAAGCCAAACCAACCGGGTTTTGTCACTGATCTTGCCGGCGAGGTCTTGCGGGTCCAGCGGGTCGTAGTACTGGTGGCTGATTCCCCAAGTCAGCAATTCACCCTCGACCAAGGTCTTGTTCGGCCCATAGGAGTTATCAGGAAGCAGAACCTCGTCACCACTTTGCAACAAGGACAAAGCCACATTGGCAAGGGCAGCCAATCCACTGGGCAGCAGCAGGCATTGCAGGCCTCCTTCCAGCGCGCACAAGCGCTCTTCCAGCATGTAAGTGGTCGGCGTGCCATGCAGACCATAGGTGTAAGCGGTTTTGTCTTTCCACTCCGCGTGGCGCATCGACGCCACATTAGCGAACATCACAGTGGATGCCTTGAAAACGCCCGGTTGCGGCGCCGCGAAGCCAGCAGGAGGCTTGTAAGGATGGTGAATCAGGGCCGTCGTGATGTCAGTCATGGCTAAAGTCCGGGTTCAGACGCTCCATTTTTGAATTAATTGCTCCGGCCGCAAGGCGTCATACCCTTCAAAGGGCTGGTGAATCCAGGGATTTGAGGGCAAAAATTCAACCGAATAGTCTGGAGTGAAGGTTGACAAGGCCTTGGTCCAAATCACAGCGCTGCGAAGCTCTGTGATGGGGGCATAGTTGCTTTTGAGTTGGCCGATTACCGCATTCAGCGTATGACCCGAGTCAGCCAGATCGTCCACTAACAAAACCCGGCCCGCGATTTCACCTTTTGGGGTGGTGATAAACCGAGCGATGTCCAAATTACCCTGAACCGTGCCCGCATCAGACCGGTACGAGCTGGTGGACATGATGGCCAAGGGCTTGTCAAACACGCGAGACAGAATGTCACCAGGGCGCAGGCCACCCCGAGCGAGGCACAAAATGGTGTCGAACGCCCAACCTGATTGGTGAACTTTGATCGCCAGTTTTTCGATCAGGTTGTGGTACTCGTCGTAGCTGACGTACAAGTGTTTACCGTCTTCTGTTAGCATCAATTTGCTCCTGAATTAATAGCGTAATGCGCACATAGCACCTGGGCTAGAGGCAGTTTTTACTTGCAACAAAAAACTTACTCAGTCACTCAACCAGGTAAGGATGACGCACCATAATCGTGTGATCGCGATCAGGGCTGGTAGAGATCACGTGCACGGGAACACCGGTGACTTGCTCAATACGTTGCAAATAAAGTTTTGCATTGCCCGGAAGTTTCTCGTATTGCGTGACACCCACTGTGCAGTCAGTCCAACCCGGAATGGTTTCGTAGATGGGCTTGCAACGCTGAATGTCATCGGCACCCATGGGCAAAATATCAATGGTTTCACCATCCAATTCATAACCGATACACAGCTTCAACTCACTCAGGCCATCCAGCACATCCAATTTGGTAATGCACAAGCCACTCAAACCATTCACCTGCGCAGACCGTTTGAGCAGTGCCGCATCAAACCAGCCACAACGCCGACTGCGCCCGGTCGTCACGCCTTTTTCCGCGCCAATGGTGCTCATGTGGTAACCCGGCGTGCCCGCCACTTCCCAATCCAACTCGGTCGGAAACGGTCCACCACCGACCCGTGTGCAATAGGCTTTGGTGATGCCCAAAATATAGTGCAACAAGCCAGGCCCCACCCCCGCGCCCGCAGCAGCGTTGCCCGCCACGCAATTGCTCGAAGTCACAAAGGGATAGGTGCCGTGATCGACGTCAAGCAAGGTGCCTTGCGCACCCTCAAACAGGAGGTTTTCACCCTTGAGGTGCGCTTCATTAAGCTCGCGGGACACGTCTGCCATCATGGGTTTAAGCAATTCGGCTTGGCGCATCGCCTCGTCATACACAGGCTGAAACAACACTTGGCCATTGGCCATATAGGGTGCCAGTCCGGGCCCAAAATCGAACGCCTCCGACCCCAGGTAGGTGGTCAATACATGGTTGTGAAGCGACAACAACTCCTGGAGTTTGGCTGCGAAACGTTCAGGGTATTTCAAGTCTTGCACGCGCAACGCACGCCGTGCAATTTTGTCCTCGTACGCCGGCCCGATGCCACGACCCGTCGTTCCAATTTTGGCGTTGCCACCTTTTTCACGCGCTGCTTCACGGGCCACGTCCAAGGCCGCGTGAAACGGCAAAATCAAGGGGCATGCCTCGCTGATTCTCAGCCGCGACCGCAACTCCACGCCTACTTTTTCTAAACCTTCTATTTCCTCGAAGAGTTTGGAGGCAGACAACACCACGCCGTTGCCGATGTAACACTT
>JBAQDW010000060.1:0-6044 GCA_049286445.1 Rhodoferax sp.
GAGCCGGTGGTGAGAGAAATGTCCCCGGGTTTCAAGGTCAACATGTGGGGCTACAACGGGCAGAGCCCTGGGCCCACCATCGAAGTCGTGGAAGGTGACCGCGTTCGCCTCTTTGTGACCAACAAGCTGCCCGAACACACCTCCGTGCACTGGCACGGACAACGCTTGCCCAACGGCATGGATGGCGTCAGTGGGCTGACCCAACCGGCTATTCCGGTGGGAAAAACCTTTGTTTACGAGTTTGAAGCGCGCCGCCCGGGCACCTTCATGTACCACCCGCACGCGGACGAAATGGTGCAAATGGCCATGGGCATGATGGGCATGTGGGTGACGCACCCCAAAGCCAAACACCCGAATATCAGCGAGGTGGACCGCGATTTTTGCTTTCTGCTCAATGCGTTTGACGTGGAGCCGGGCAGCAAAACGCCCAAGATCAACACCATGCTGGACTTCAACATTTGGTGCTTTAACAGCCGGATTTTTCCCGCCATTGACACCTTGAATGTGCGACTCAATGACCGGGTTCGCCTTCGGGTCGGCAACCTGACCATGACCAATCACCCGATTCATTTGCATGGCCATGAGTTTGAGGTCACCGGCACAGACGGCGGCCCAACACCGCCCAGCGCGCGCTGGCCTGAGGTCACCACCGATGTGGCCGTGGGGCAAATGCGCCAAATCGAGCTGATTGCCAACGAGGAAGGCGACTGGGCCCTGCATTGCCACAAAAGCCACCACACCATGAACGCCATGGGGCACGACGTGCCCACCATGATTGGTGTGGACCACCGCGGCCTGGTCAAGAAAATCCAGAAGGTGGCACCCGATTACATGGTCATGGGGGAGCGTGGCATGGCTGATATGGGCGAGATGGAAATGCCCATACCCGACAACACGGCGCCCATGATGACCGGCACAGGCCAGTACGGCGCGCTGGAAATGGGCGGCATGTTCACGGTGTTCAAAGTACGCAAAGACCAGAAGCCGGGTGACTACAGCGACCCAGGGCCTTATCCCCACCCCGCTGGCACGGTCGCTTATGAGTGGACCGGATCGACGCCAGAAACGACCCGCCCGGTTGGCAGCGCGCAAGCCAAGCCTGCCGCCGCCACAGTGGTGAAGCCCAAGGGCATGGTGGGAATGTCCCACTGAACGGCGGCACGCCGTTGGCCCGTTTACAAACTATTGCTCCTCAAAATTTACCTATGAAAAATTCAAATCTGATTCGTCTCACCTGCACCTCCTCGGTGGTGCTCACCCTTTTCGTCTCATCTTCTGTGGCCTTGGCGTCAGGCAATCATGCGGGCGGCCATGGCGAATCGGCGATTGGCAAACCAGGCGTCGCAGCCAAGGTCAACCGCACGATTGCAGTAGAGATGTCTGACGCCATGCGCTACACGCCGTCAGACATTCAGGTCAAAAAAGGCGAGACGATTCGCTTTGCGGTCAAAAATTCAGGCCAGGTGACGCATGAAATGAGTCTGGGCACTGAAAAGGAGCTCTTGGCGCATCTGGAGGTAATGAAGAAGTTTCCTGGCATGGAACATGACGAGCCTGGCAAGTTGACTCTGGCGCCGGGCAAACAGGGCGAGATCATTTGGCAATTCAGCAAAACCGGAGCGGTGGACTTTGCCTGCCTGATGCCCGGCCATTTTGAAGCCGGCATGAAGGGAAAAGTGAAAGTAGTTGCCAAATAAAAAACTGAACGCCACCGCGCACCCGATTGACCCCCGAACCACCCAAGCCAAGGAAAACCAATGAAAAACACCAACTACCTCCTCGCAGCGACCGCCATCGCGTTGTCGTCTTTGCTCTCAGGCCAGGCTTTTGCAGCAGCGGCTGCAGAACCCACCCCAATGGAGATGGCAACTTCGCCAAGCCTGACGGACGGAGAAGTGAAAAAAATTGACAAGGAACAAGGAAAAATCACACTCAAACACGGCGCGATCAAGCACATGGACATGCCTGGCATGACGATGGTTTTTTTGGTCAAAGACAAAACCATGTTGGACACGGTCAAGGCCGGTGACAAGGTCCAGTTCATGGTCGCCAACGAGGGCGGCAAAATGACCGTGACCCAGATTCAGGCCGGAAAATGAGGATCGGCATGAAAGCCGTCACCGTGCTGCAAAAAATGGCCAGTGTGGCGGTCATGAGTCTGGCCGCTCTGGTCATGGTGGCCGCGGGCGCTCAGGCCCAAACAGCGGGTGTGCCAACCCCCAATTCAGGCCTCATGCCCAACCCAGCCAAAGGGAAAGGTTTGTTTGCGCAAAACTGTGCCAGCTGCCATGGGGCGGACTTGAAAGGAACGGGCACCGGTCCCGCCTTTTTGCACCGCGTGTACGAGCCCTCGCACCATGGTGACGCCGCTTTTCAGAATGCGGTGGCGAATGGGGTTCGAGCCCACCATTGGAAGTTTGGCAACATGTCCCCGGTGAAGGGTTTGACGCCTGACGACGTGGCGCACATCACGGCGTACATTCGCATGGAGCAGCGAAAAGCGGGTATCAACTGAGGTGCGTTTTTTCATCCCTTCACGTGTTGACACAGAAAGCGGGTACTGATGCGAATTCTTCTGGTGGAGGATGAGCCCAAAACAGGCGACTATTTGCAACAGGGCCTGATGGAAGCCGGGTTTTCTGTCGATTTGATGCGAAATGGCCAGGACGGTTTGCACCACGCTTTGACGGAGGCGATTGACTTGGCCATTTTGGATGTGATGCTGCCCGGGCTGGACGGTTGGGGCATCTTGACGGGTATTCGCCGGGCGGGCAAAGACATGCCGGTGCTCTTTTTGACGGCTCGCGATGAGGTCGATGACCGGGTCAAGGGCTTGGAGCTGGGCGCGGACGATTATTTGGTCAAGCCCTTTGCCTTCGCCGAGCTGTTGGCACGGGTGCGCACCTTGTTGCGCCGAGGCGTCAAGCCGTCGGGCGCTGAGTTTTTGCGATTGGCCGATCTGGAGCTGGATTTGTTGAAACGCCGCGCCACACGCGCAGGCCAACGCATTGACCTGACGGCCAAAGAGTTCGCCTTGCTGGAGTTGCTCTTGCGCCGCCAAGGCGAGGTGCTGCCGCGGTCTTTGATTGCGTCACAGGTGTGGGACATGAATTTTGACTCCGACACCAATGTGATCGAGGTCGCGATGCGCCGCCTGCGCCTCAAACTGGACGACCCTTTTGAGCCCAAACTGATTCGCACGGTGCGCGGCATGGGCTACGTCATGGAGAACCCAAATTGAGTGTGGCACGCAGCGTGTCGATGACAGGGCGTTTGACCCTGCTTTTTATTCTGGCCTCCTGCGCTGTGCTGTCGGCCTTGGGTTGGGTGATTGCCGCCTCGGTGGAAAAGCACTTCGAGGAGCAGGACATGGAGGTGCTGACTGGAAAGATGGAGCTGGTCAGGCACACGCTTGAACAGCAGCGCACCAAGAATGACCTGGATTCGGCCATGACGTCACTGGACCATGCGCTGATCGGCCACCACGGGTTGGCGGTGATCGTGATGGATGCAAAGCGACGCGTCATGTTCTCCAACTCGGGTTTGGACCGCTCGACCGCTGTCGTGGCCGAAAGCGTGCAGCGCCACCCGCTGAAGCCCGTGCTTTGGAACCTGGAGGGGCAAGCCTACCGCGCCTTGGTTGCACAGGTCGCCACCGGGCTGCCTGAGGCCACCCAAGTGACGGTGGCGGTCGCGGTGGACATCGTGCATCACCAAGCGTTCATGGCGTCTTTTCAGCGAACCCTGTGGGCGTTCATTGCTGGCGCGGCCGGGTTGGCCGGGTTTCTGGGTTGGGCTGTGGCACGCCATGGCTTGGCACCGCTGCGCACCATGCGAGACCAAACCAGCGCGGTGACCGCCCAGAGATTGAGCTATCGACTCCCGCTGGAGCGGCTGCCCAGTGAGTTGATTGAACTCGCCCGGTCTTTGAACGAGATGCTGGCCCGACTGGAAGATGCCTTTTTGCGCCTGACCGCATTTTCTTCGGACATTGCCCACGAGTTGCGCACGCCGGTTAGCAACCTCATGACCGAAACGCAGGTCGCGTTGTCCCGTGCCCGCACCGCCGCAGAATACCTGAGCGTGCTGGAGTCCAATGCCGAGGAGTACGAGCACCTGAGCCGCATGATTTCTGACATGTTGTTGCTCGCCAAGGCGGACAACGGGTTGGTGGTGCCCCACAGAGAGCGCTTGGACTTGGCTATCGAGGTTAGGGTGCTGTTTGACTATTACGAGGCCGTGGCGGAGGAGAAAGGGGTGCACTTCACGCTGATTGGCGAGGGTCAGCTGTCAGCAGACCGCCTCATGGTGCGCCGGGCCTTGGGAAACTTGTTGTCCAACGCGATTCGGCACAGCCTTGCAGACTCAGAGGTGTGCATCGCCATTCAGCGCCAACCGCAAGGTGTGCTCATTCGCGTGGAGAACACGGGTGATGTCATTCCTGTGGATTGCTTGGAGCGCGTGTTTGAGCGTTTCTTTAGAGTCGATCCGTCCCGGCAAAACCGCAGCGAAGGCACTGGTTTGGGCCTGGCCATCACCCATTCGATCGTCGCCGCGCATGGCGGCACCCTTTCCGTCACGTCCAGCGCGGCGAGAACAACATTTTTGATTCAATTGCCTGACTAAACAACGACCGGCGTGCTGTTCACCGGCCACCGGCGCATGGCACTTACTTACGCTTTAACCGTCAAGCGTACGGTTTGATCGACCGCAGGCGTTCAGAATGAGGGGTGTTTTCGGCCTGTAGCCCTTGCTGCCCTTGCATGAGCAGCTATCAACGGTATAGCAATTCTTGCGCTGCAACCCCCACTCTCACCCCGCCGGGCGAGAGAGGGGAGCCAACAGCCCTATGTGGCCGCGTGTTGGAAGTGGATGAGTTCACCGTGAACCGCCAACATTCAAATTGGCCTTCAACAGCCGCATGTGGCCGCGTTTTTAAAGGGGTTGCGTTCACGGTGCTCTGCCAACCTTCAAAGTGAACGCAGGCAGCGACATCTGTGACACAGGTAAGGTGACATTCACAATACCCTGGGCCAACGCCATGCCACGCGCCATTGCGGGAACTCCATCGATCGAAAACACCAGGGTTGTTCGCCCAGCGTCTGCGAGGTCATAGTCTGATGACCACTGGACCTGGGCATCACGCAGCGTCACATCCGCAGGCACAGGCCAAAAAATATCTCGCTGTTGCTCATCAGCGCCCAATGCAAAACCTCGGGTCAACCCCAAATCAGCCAAGCTTAATTTCCGCGTCACCCAGGTATCACTTCTCCACGCCTCAAAAACGGATGACATGGCGGCACTTTCTGTGCCCGTTGGCCTCGACATGTGGTTTTGTTGAGCCAGCGCATTTGAATGTAAGCCTAGCCCTAGAGTGATCAAACTGACCCCGGCCATGAGACGCAGAGACCGACCACCAGAAGAAAGTAGAACACGGAACAAACTAACTCCTTGTCACGGCGCACTGTTAACAAAAAGAGCCCCGTCGACTTGCTGTCGGTGGATAACTCACTGCTTTTAGAGGTTTCGACTAATTTCTTCTGTAACAGTTCATCTTGAGATGGTGAGTAGGTTTAAACACGGGTGGGACAGCCTGAGCCCCGCCTGCCAGGGCAGTTATGACCCATTTATCACCCCAAACGGCAAGAGCAGGCTAACTACCTTTACTTACATGTGAAGCTTATCTCAATGAAGATCACTTTATGAACTTCAAGCAGGCGCTGTTATCCCGTTTGATTTCGCTAGCCAAAGGCCCCAGGTGGACCGATGGCGATGCATTCAGTTGTCTTGCCAGCGTTGCCCAACCCAGACAGGTCACGACACCCAAGCCAATGGCCTTAAGCTCCTTGATAAGCTGTGGGCCACCTTCCAGCCGACTGACTCGCCAAGAAGGGAAGGAATGGTAAGCGTCTAGCCACGGCATATTGATTTGATTCCGCCGTTTGCCGACCATCGCGTGTATGGTGAACATGGTGGCGGCGATTTACTGGGCAGTGGCTGGGCAATTGGCTCGCTGGTTGCGCGCGGCCATCCGGATGGCACAT
>JBAQDW010000061.1:0-7113 GCA_049286445.1 Rhodoferax sp.
TGCGCTCACAGGAATGCCCTGGAAAAACCTGTGCAATGGCAATTCAACTTGCCCAAGGCCCGCTCGAAGATGGCCTGGGTTTACCCCGATCTGCATCAGCGTGAATCAAGTTGACTGTCTACTAGTGAAAAAATCCCTAACGTGCCGACTGGCTTGCAGTGCACTGACCCGTTTCCCTGCGGCTTTTACCTGCATTGCCATCAAAACGAGGTTGCAGCAGAGTATCCCGTGACCTGGTTGCCTCGCATTCAGTCGAAGGAGCTCAAGTCATACATCCTTGATCACGCCGTCATAGATATGCGAGAAGTTCCCGATGCCCTCTTGAACGAACGGCAGCGTCTGGTTCGAGATTGCACAATTCGCAACGAATGCCACTTTGATGCTGACGGGGCGAAGCTTGACTTGGCGCCCTATTCGCTACCGGCGTATTTTCTGGACTTTGAAACGATTCAATTTGGTGTCCCTCGATGGGCCGGCACGCGCCCGTTTCAGGCAATTCCGTTTCAGTTTAGTCTCCATCATCTGAAATTGGATGGATCACTCAGTCATCAAGGATTTTTAGACCTGTCTGGAAACGATCCCTCCCGCGAATTTGCACACGCATTGGTGGATCTGTGCTTGGGCAATGACCCTATTTTTGTGTACAACTCCAGCTTTGAAGGTGGCCGGATATTTGATCTATCCGAACGCTTTGCTGCACTGAGAGATCAATTGCTGTCCATCAGGCAGCGGTTGGTGGATATGTTGCCCATCGCTCAGGCGCGGTACTACCACCCCAGCCAAAAGGGCAGTTGGAGCATCAAGAAGGTGTTGCCTGCCATCGCCCCCGAGCTTCGGTATGAGTCCCTGACAGGCGTACAGGATGGCGACATGGCAATGCAAGCCTACCTTGAGGCCACCGATCCCACTACGTCGAAAGATCGAAGCGCAGGCATATTTGAGGAACTAACCGCATATTGCGCGCTTGACACGCTCGCCATGGTGAAAATTTGGAGAGTTTTTTCTCAACGTCATCAATCAACACCCACTTCCCCATTGGATAGGGGAGGCAACTTCAAGAAGGAAATTACCATGTCAATTCAACAAAATGAAACAATTACGGAAATCAATGAGGGAGATTTCTTCAAGGCCTTGATGGCTCACATCATGGAGGGAGCAATGATTCCCAAGGTTCAAATTGAGCGAGCTATTGGGCCGATCATCGGCTTCTTTTTGGCCGAGGCACTGTCAAGGCTGATGGATGCGGAAATCATCACACTCTGCGCCGAATTTCCCATCAGAAAGGCGCAGATTGACCCGTCCGACACAGGCAACAATCAGTCCACGAACATTGATTGGTTGATGTTCAATCTCGACAAGAAGGAGCTCATATTACTGGAACTGAAGACGACGGACACAACGTTTAGACCCGAGCAAGCAGGCATCTATCAAAGTCTTCAAACGACGATTGCCGCTGAAAGGTCCGCCGGGTTTATGTTGGACGATCTCGCGACAATTGGCGCTGCGTCACAAGAAAAGGGGAAGTATCAAAAGGTTCTGGAGATTCTGGAACGTGAACTTCCGGGCTTCAAAGCGCAGTTTTCCGAATGTAGGGCTGCGCAGGTTATCTATCTGGCTCCGCAGGCTACCAAGCCAGGGAACTGGGATAGCGCCTACCCGAACCCTGGCTGGAAGTGGGTTTCGTTTAGCGACTTACCCGGTGAGATCGAACACCCATTCGCAGCCCACTGGCCTGCAGTGCACCAGAGTTTATTGTCCATCGACAATCTGACGAAAAGCATCCGCAACGGCGACATTGCAGCTACTGCAGCGACGAAGAACTATTCACACCTGTACACTTTTGAGGAGCTACTGGGTCACTGCCGCGCAGACGGGGCTTCGATAGTCATTGGCTTCATGAACTGGAGAAAGTCGCTACCGTCAGTGAGTTTGAGTCAACTGCAGGCCAAAATCTATAAGTGCGATTCTGCTTCCGATGGACGTGGCAAAATGATTGATCGGAATTGGCTTTCTGGTGAAGAGTTCCTTGCGCATGTCTCCAAAATCAAGGCTCAGTAGAAGCCTGTGAATATCCACCTTGGATTCAAGCCAAAAATGGACATAGCCTGCATGCAGGCTGCTTATAGTGACACTGGGCGGCGCCAGGAAAAGACGACCTTCATTCGTTTACCTCTATCACGGCTGATCCACCAGCCGATGTATTGGCGGCGGGGCCGGGCCGCTGCAGAGCTCCAAGGAGGCGGCATCTATTGTGACGAGGGGGACTTGCTATGCCCTGCAAACCTCCACAAAAGATACGCACTCAGTGCTCTGACATTTTCGAAAGCGCCAGCGCAGACGACCTCAGCCCGTTGAAGATGGCATCCGCCAATGATGAGGGAAAGTCGGGTGGCAGCTCCTTGCTCACCTCCTGTATGACCCGGGGAGTCGCCTCAATGATGTGTTGAATCTGGGCCTCGGCCCCTTGGCTGTAGCCGTGTTTTCGGGCCATGTGGTTGAAATGACGGCGCTGTATTTGCCACCAGTGGTAGTGCCGGTTGCTGCCCTCAACGGCCATGGCCATCGTGAGTTTTCGCGTGGGCCATTTGTTGCGCCCCTTCCCAATGACGGGCCAGGCGGACAAAACGTCGTAGAAGGGTGTTAGGTGGTGGCGGCCTTGGATCAACAGCCGGATGCTGAAGTTCTTGGCATGGCCATCAATAGCCGCCAACATCCAGAAGAGCACTTGGCTGGTCAGAAAGTCGTTGCGGTCTTTCTCCACCTGGGTGCTTTGCATCAGCTGCTCGGCAATCGCACCAAACCCGGGCCCCCCGTCTACTTCGTATTTCATGGTGGGCGGCAGACCATTGGCCTGGCAGAAATCTTCTTGCGGGAGGCGAAGTATCCACGACCCATCCGGTGCCCAGCGCCGGTCAAAGCGCTCAACAACGAGCACCTTTTGGTCTTCGAACACGCCAATCGACGATGGGGCGACATCCAGCCCGTACGCACTCAGGATTTTTGTGCACAACCACTCGTTTTCCACCGAGGTCGACATGTCTACCTTGACGGCCTGGCCCACCGTCCCCAAGGGTAGCTTCATGATGTGAGTGGTGGGGGTGGCTCCGTGTGGCATGCACCAACGGCCGTCGAACCAGAGCAGCGCGGACTTCTCCTGTGCTCCTGCGAGGGAAATACGAAAGTCATCCCCCTCTTGCTTTGGGCCCAAACCGACAGAGGTCACGGTGCGCCGCAGGTGCTCGGCCACCTCTCGCTCGCTCAGGGGCTGCGCCACCACCTTGTTGAAACCCACCGGGTCAACCCCAGTCGGCAGGAGCTGCAAAGCGCCGATGCAGTCCCGCCCCACCGCCTCCAGCAAGTCAAAGGCATCGGGCGTGGCCACTCTGAACTTGCTCGCCATGCGCAGACGGATGGCTTCACTGTCAGGCAACAGGTTGCGAAAAAAATTCTCAACCCGCGCCCCTGACAGAACAGACCCTTTGACCCCCAAGGGGAGCGACAGTGACAGCGGCCTGGCGCGCGAGGAGTCGAGCCACCGCGTCGAGTAAACAAGCTCCATGGGCCTGCGGGAGGGCAGATGCCAGGTAGCCACATGTTCACCGTTGGCCCAGACCTCCAAGGCGCGTTGGTGTGATGCCCGGCCCATCTCACCACTCCCCGTCGTTGCCGGGGTCACCAGGCACGACTGTTTTTGGCGTTACCGTCATGTCGTCTGTGAATCGGTCTTGAACCACAAGCTCCAGATTGAGCACGCTCATCAGTGCCAGCAACTGATCCAGCGCGATGGTGTGGGGCTCCCGCTCCATCTGTGAGATGCGCGCCTGGCTCAGCCCAACGCGGGCACCCAACTCAAGCTGATTGAGGTCCATGCGCTTGCGCGCTGACTTCAACAGCTGCCCCAACTGGAGTGATGACAAAAGAAGGTGCTGCATGGTGACGTGTAGTTCCAATAGCCAACTTAACTCTCAAAAAGAGTAAATTAATTATACTCTTATAACGAGTATATTGAAAATATCAGTATGAGCACTATGAAAGTGCAAGAACCCTTTGCAAGGCCCCATCCGCAGCAATGGCCTGCTCAACTTCCCGTTTTCTGAGCTGGCCCCTTGGCGCGCCGGGGTTTGGCTTTTTTGGCGGTGTCACCGGCGGCGGCTTTGGGGGCACTGACCGCCTTGCCTTTTTGAGTTTGCTCGAGCGCGAGCAAGGTGTCCACGTAGGAGGTGAAGCGGTTCAGGTAGTCAGGCGAGATGTCACGCATCAGCGTGAGGGCGCGCAGCACCAGCATGTGCGAGTTGATGGGGCCGGCGTTTTTGGGCGCTTGGTTCAACGCTTGGGCGACTTGGCGGTCCACACTGAGTTTGGACCAGGTGTTTCTGAACACGCGGCTGGTTTTGAGTTCGCGTGGCTGGCCCAACCCGGCGATCACCTCGGCGTGCGGTGCTGTTACGTCGGCTGACTGCTGGGCGATGTACTGGGTTAGCTCGCCCAAGGCACTTGGCTGGGCGGGCTTGTTGAGCGAGGCAATATGTCTGGCAACACCCTTGCAATCACCGGATGCCAACAAACGCTGCAAGTCGGCAGCGGCTTGAGGGTAAGTAGAGGCAGCGGCGTGCACGGCGTCTTGCGCTTCGTTCAAGGCGCCATCCCACCGGGCTTTGAAAGCCGCTGCGGCGTTGGCAAGGCGGGCTTCTAACAGTTCTTGAACCCGGCCAGATTCAGCCTCTGAGCGCTGCATCAGCGCCTGCAGGTAGCGCAGGCGCACGGGGTCCCACTGGCCTGCGCCCGCTTGCTGCAAGGCCGCCAAGACAGCGCCGGCATTCAGCACCCGTTCAACCGCAGGCCCCTCCCCTTCGCTGCCTTCCCCTTCGCTGTGATCGAGCGTTGTCATGGCCGGGCCAGCCCTAGGGGCGCAGGTACAGATACAAGGGAATTGTTGGTTTTGGGTACCGGCGCCATTTCCACGCGCCGGTTTTGAGCGCGCGCGGCCTCGTCCACATTGGGTGTGGCGGGCTGTTCGGCACCAAAGGCGGCGGCAAACACCAAGGACGAGGGCATGCCTTCGTCGATCAAGGTGCGGGTGACCGTCAAGGCGCGTTGGGCCGACAGCTCCCAGTTGTCGGCAAAACGGCTGTTGCCTTCGCGAATGGCGCGGTCGTCGGTGAAACCGCTGACCATGAGCATTTCATTGCGCGACGCCAAATACGATTGCAGCGGCGTGACCAAGCTGTTGAGCAGTTGCCGCCCTTCAGGTTGCAACTGGTCAGAGTTGAGCGAGAACAAGACCTGCCCGCTGATGCCAATGCGGCCATTGTTCAAGGTGATGCGCCCGGTGGCGAGAGGAATGGCCAAGGCTTTTTCGAGCGTCATGCGGCGCTGCTCTTCCATTTGGCGCAGCTTCACCTCGGCGTCCAGGTGCGAGGCCAGCTCCATCTGTACGCCCAGCACACCGACCAGAATCAGCACAAACGCGCCGAGCAAGCCCGACATCAGGTCGCCAAACACGGCCCAAATGGGCGCCGTGGACTCGCCGCTTCCGTCCATGTCATCCATCACGCCACCTCTTCAGCCACGGCGGTCTGTTTGCCGGGCAGTTGGCGCAGTTCTTCAAAGATTTCTTTTTGCGACATCAGGCTCAGGTCAATGATTTCTCGCGCTTGCGCCACGTAATAGGCCAGCTGGTCGTCGCTTCGGGCCATGGATTTGTCCATGGCGCCTTCAATGCGCTGCAGGTTGGCAATCAGCTTTTCATTGGCTTCGCTAAAGGCGTTCACCGCAAAGCCAAATGCTTCACTCAAGCTCGACACTTCGACGGCGCTGCTGGTCACATGGGCGGCAATGTCAGAGAGCTTAACGGCCTCGGCCCCGACCTTCTCAGAAAACTCGCTGCCCGCCGTGGTGAGCGCGACGGCCGATGACGCCACCAGTGAGTCAATGACGGCGCGCTGCTCAGCGCTGGCGTGGCTGATCGACTCCAGCAGCGTGTTCAACGTGGCCATGATACGGGTGCGCTCTTCCAGCAACGCGTTGTCGCGCGCGACGCTGTTCGATATTTCTTTGCGCAGTTGGCCAATCACTTCAGCGGCCGCACGGGGGGCCTCAGAGGCGGTCTCAATGAGGCGTGTGATGGGATCTTCCAGCGCGGTGCCCAAGGTGGTGAGATGGCCGGTGAGAGCGGTCTGCAACTCGCCCAAGCGCGCCACAGCGGCGTCGCCGCGCAGGGCTTCTTCGGCGCGCAGCGCACCCAGCTCGGTTTTCAGGTGGGTGGACAGTTGCGCCATGCGGGCGTTGTGCTGTTCGATCCAGTTGGCTTCAGCCGCAATGCGCGAACGCATCAGCTCCTCCGCGCTGGTGATGAGGCGGGTGGCGTCGCCCAGCGTTTGGGTGGCGTGCGTTTGGGCTTGCGCGGTAACGCTTTGCACGGCGTCAGACAACGTGGTGCAAATGTGCTGCTGCTGGGCCAGTGTTTTGTCGGCGGTGGTTTGCCATTCCCGCTGCAAGGTGGCGCCGGTGGCCTGCAGCGACTGCGACCAGGCTTCCAGGCGTTGGGCATCACTGGCCGTGTGGTCCGCTTGCAGGCTGGCGTAGGCCGCCCCCACCGTCTCCACCCAAACACCTGAACGTTGCTCGAAGGTGTTGGCAAACGCCCCCAAGGTGCGTTCAACACCGCTGACCAAGGTGGTGCTGGCCTGCTCGTGGCGGCTGAGCAGGGTCGCCATGCGCTCCTGGTGCTGGGTGGTCCAGTCGGCCTCGGAGGCCAAGCGGGAGTGCAGCAAATCTTCTGCGCTGGTGATGAGGCGCGTGGTGTCAGCCAGCGTTTGGGTGGCGCTGGCCTGCGTTTGCTCGGTCACCCGTTGCACGGTTTGTGTGAGCGCGTTGCAGAGGGTGGCTTGCTGGACCAGGGTTTTTTCGCTCGTTGCTTGCCATTCGCTTTGCAGCGTAGCGCTGACGCCTTGCAGCGACTGCGTCCACACTTGCAAGCGCTGCATATCGCGGGTGGCTTGGTCTGCTTGCAAGCTGGCGTAGGCGTCGTTCACCGAGGCAACCAGCGCGCCAGCGCGTTGCTCGAAGGTGTCGGCAAACGCACCCAAAGTGCGCTCCACGCCACCCACCAAT
>JBAQDW010000062.1:0-19586 GCA_049286445.1 Rhodoferax sp.
CCCCCACTACTTCTGCAATCTAAACCCGCAAGGCCTTTGAATGACTTTTATGTCGCTAGCCCTTGCCGGACCTGCGCAAGCAGCTAATGTGGCCGCGTGTTGGAAGTGGTTGAGTTCCCCGTGAGCCGCCAACCTTCAAATTGGCCTTCAACAGCCGTATGTGGCCGCGTTTTTAAAGGTGGTGAGTTCATGGTGCTCTGCCAACATTCAAAGTGAACACGGGCAGCGTCAGTGGCGTCACCAGGTCACTCGGTTCCCGGCCAGTTTGAATGTTGGCGTCTGCCCGTGAACGCCACCCCGCACAAAGCGTTGGCCACATAGGGCTGTTGAGCTCCCCTGATCCCCCCGGCGGGGGTGGAGAGGGGTTGGGGGAGAGGGGGGGAAGAACAAGGCTTTGAAACTTCTGCAATCTAAACCCGCAAGGCCTTTGAAGGGTTTTTGAACCGCCAGCCCTTGCCGGACCTGCGCAAGCAGCTACTGAAAATATAGCAATTCTTGTGCTGCAAACGCCCATTCTCACCCCGCCGGGCGGGAAAAAGGAGCCAACAGCCCAAAGTGGCCGCGTGTGCCCGCCGGGGCTGACGGTGATGATTGGACGGCTTTTTAGCAACAGGCGAGACGCCGTTCAGGAAGGGTCGCTGACACGACAGCTGACCCTTGGCGCTGGTGAGTAGCCGTGCAAAATGCGCGGATGTCTCAACTTCGCACCACCCTCGATTTTTTGCTCAACGACTGGTTGGGCACCGCCGACCTCACGCAGCGAGCGCGCTTTGCGGACCACTCGCGTGAAACCTTTGACGCCGTACTGGACACCTGCGAGCGCATTGCCCGTGAAAAGTACGCGCCCTTCAATCGCACCATTGACATCGAAGAGCCTAGGTTGGAGGGTGAGAACGTCATTTTGCCCGCCTGCACCCAAGCCGCGCACGATGCCTATGTGGCCTCGGGCATGTTGGCAGCGGCGCAAGACGTTGAGATGGGCGGCATGCAGCTGCCGTTCACTGTGGAGTCGGCGGCCAACGCATTTTTTGGCTGTGCCTCGATTGGCATGGGCGCGGGCATGCTCACCACGGGCAACGCCAGTTTGTTGATGGTGCACGGCACACCGCTGCAAAAAGAGGTGTTTGCCAAAAACGAGTTTTCCGGCGCATGGTCGGGCACCATGTGCCTGTCGGAGCCGCAAGCGGGCTCCAGCTTGAGCGACGTGGTGACGCGCGCGGTTCCTGATGGCGATGACTCTGGCACGGACCCCTTGGGGCCGCGTTACCGCATCAAGGGCAACAAGATGTGGATTTCTGCAGGTGAGCATGAGCTGACTGAGAACATCATTCACCTGGTGCTGGCCAAAATTCCGGGGCCAGACGGCAAGCTGATTGCCGGAACCAAAGGCATCTCCCTGTTCATCGTGCCCAAGAAAATGGTCAATGCGAAGGGCGTCTTGACGGGCGAGCGCAATGACGTGGCGCTGGCCGGTTTGAATCACAAACTCGGTTGGCGCGGCACCACCAACACGATGTTGAACTTTGGCGAGGGCAAGTACCCCGTCACCAGCGTGAGCAGCGGGTTGGACGGTCAAGGTGCAGGCGCTGTCGGTTATTTGGTGGGCCAGCCGGGCAAAGGCTTGCAGTGCATGTTCCACATGATGAACGGTGCGCGTATTGCGGTGGGCATTGGCGCCACCATGCTGGGCATGGCCGGCTATTACGCCTCGCTTGACTACGCCAAAAGCCGCCCACAGGGGCGTCTCATCAGCACCGGCGGCAAAGACGCCGCGCAACCTCAGGTGAGGATCATTGAGCATGCCGATGTCAAGCGCATGCTGCTGGCGCAAAAGTCCTATTGCGAAGGGGCTTTGGCGCTGGCGCTGTACTGCGCCCGCTTGGTGGACGAACAACACACGGGAACGGCTGAAGCGGCAGATGAGGCGCGCTTGTTGCTGGAGGTGCTGACCCCCATTGTGAAAAGTTGGCCCAGCGAGTGGTGCCTGGAGGCCAACTCTTTGGCGATTCAAGTGCATGGCGGGTATGGCTACACGCGCGATTTCCCGGTGGAGCAGTACTGGCGCGACAACCGGCTGAACATGATTCACGAGGGCACGCATGGCATTCAGGCGCTGGACTTGCTGGGCCGCAAGGTGCTGATGGAAGACGGGCGCGGCCTGACGCTGTTGACGCAGCGCATGATGGCCACCGTCACCCAAGCCCACAGCGTGCCCCTATTGGCACCGCATGCTGCTGCCTTGGTGACCGCCTTGCAGCAGGTCACGCAAGCGACCCAGGCCGCGTGGTCCACCGGCGTGCCCGGGGAGGCATTGGCCAACGCCGTGCCTTACATGCAGGCCTTTGGTCACACGGTGTTGGCGTGGATCTGGCTGGAGGTGGCGCTGACGTCTCTGGAGAAAAATGCTACTCAAAGCATAGCGGCTTGCGCAGGCCGGATAAGGGCTACAGCCTATTTTTATCATTACGAACTGCCCAAAGTGCAGGCGTGGTTAAAGGTGGTGGAGCGCCGCGACATGACCTGCGCCGACATGCCGGAAGACGCTTTCTAACCGCAGGATGGTGGCCCCAACCTGGGCGGTTAAACGGCCGCACGCCAAGGCGGGTGCCGAGACGCCCCCGCCCCCGCCCTCAACAACGCTTCACCCTTCATTTATTCAACAGGAATTTTCACATGGCCCGCACGATTCAACAGCTTTTTGACCTCACCGGCAAAACCGCCTTGGTAACCGGAGGCTCGCGTGGCCTGGGTTTGCAAATGGCGCATGCGCTGGGCGAGGCGGGCGCACGCATCATGGTCAGCTCCCGCAAGGCCAGTGACCTGGAGCAAGCGGTTGCACAGTTGCAAGCGGCAGGTATTGATGCCCGCTGGGTGGCCGCCGATTGCGCTAAAGAGGCCGACATTCACCACCTGGTGGATGAGACCCTGCAGCGCATGGGCGAGGTGGATATTTTGGTTAACAACGCGGGCGCGTCTTGGGGTGCGCCCGCCGAAGACTACCCCGCCGAGGCCTGGGACAAAGTGATGAATCTCAATGTGCGAGGCTACTTTTTGCTCAGCCAAGCGGTGGCCAAAAAGAGCATGATCGCCCGCCGCGCAGGCCGCATCATCAACATCGCCTCCATTGCGGGGCTGGGCGGCAACCCGGTGGCCATGAAAACCATTGCCTACAACACCTCCAAGGGTGCGGTCATCAACTTCACGCGGGCGTTGGCGGCGGAGTGGGGGCCTTATGGCATCAACGTGAATGCCATTTGCCCGGGCTTCTTCAAAACCAAAATGGCCATGGGCTTGATTGAAAGCCTGGGTGAAGACAAGATGGCAGCCAACGCCCCTTTGCGGCGTCTTGGTGATGATGAAGACCTCAAAGGCCTGTGTCTGCTGTACGCCTCAGCTGCTGGCAAGCACATCACCGGCCAATGGCTGGCGGTGGACGGTGGGGTGAGCGTGGTGACAGGCGGTTAAGCTTCGACGCAGGCCGTGGCGCGATGGGCCACGGCGCTCAGCGCGGCTGGTGCGTAGGGGTTGTCGCTGCCGTGTCGCTGCATTCACCCACCATTCGTCTGAACTACCAAAAGGTTATTTATGAAATTTGGGGTGGAAATTCCCTTTGTCGAGCATCTCGGTTTTGAGTTGGAATTGTTTGAAGGGGGGCGTTCCGAGATCTCGTTCAGCCCCCGGCCAGAGCACCTGAACTCATTTGGCGTCACACACGGCGGGGCGCTGATGACCCTGTTGGATGTGACCATGGCGGTGGCCGCCCGCAGCGTCCAGCCCGACATGGGGGCGGTCACCATTGAGATGAAAACCACCTTCATGCAACCGGCGCGCGGCCCCTTGGCGGCCAAAGGCCGTTTGATGCACCGCACCGCCACCCTGGCTTTCGTGGAAGCCACGGTCTATGACGACTTGCAACGCGCCTGCGCCCACGGCACGGGCACCTTCAAATTCGTGCGGCGTTTACCCACTGGCCCCAAAAGCAGCCAGCCTTTGAAGGTGCGCACCGATGACGCCCCGTCCCTCATCTCAACTGACTGATCACGCCCATCTTGGACCGGTTGAACGGGCGTCGTTTTGACAAGCCGTTGGTCACGTTAATTTCACGCGAAAGCCTTCACCATGCCAGACCTCATTCTTCACCACTACCCCAGCTCCCCTTTTTCTGAAAAAGTGCGTTTGGTGCTGGCCTATAAACAGTTGGCCTGGAAGTCGGTCATCATGCCGTCCATCATGCCCAAGCCCGATGTGCAGGCCCTCACCGGGGGCTACCGCCGCGCACCCGTGCTGCAAATTGGCGCTGACCTGTACTGCGATAGCGCCTTGATTTGTGATGTGCTGGAACACCTGCAGCCCCAGCCCCCCTTGTACCCTGCGGCGCAAAAGGGCTTGGCGCGGGTGTTGGCCCAGTGGGCTGACAGCACGCTCTTTTGGGCTGCCATGGCTTACAACCTGCAGCCCCAGGGAACGCAGGCTTTGTTTGCGGGGGCACCGCCAGAAGCCGCTCACGCGTTTGGCGCGGACCGCGCAGCGATGAGTGCGGGCATGACCCGCCTGCGCGCACCCGATGCCAGTGCGGCCTACAAGTCGTATTTGCGCCGCTTGGCCAATATGCTTGAAGGGCAAGACTATTTGCTGGGCCACGCGCCCGGTGTGGCGGACTTTTCGGCCTACCACCCACTGTGGTTTACCCGGCACCGAGTGGCGGTGCTGGCCGGTATTTTGGACGCAACACCCGCTGTTTTGGCGTGGATGGACCGCATGGCTGCCCTTGGACCCGGTCAGATGAGCAAGATGAGTGCTACCGATTCGGTAGCTGCTTGCGCAGGCGCCACAAGGGCCAGCGTGCTAAATGACTCATTATTTCAAGATGAACACGGTATTCCCTTGGGGAGCCGGGTCACGGTAGGGGCAGAAAGCTTTGGCGCCGAAGTCACCGAAGGTGAGTTAGTGGCCGCCACCCGAATGCACTACACCTTGCGCCGCCATGATGCGCGGGCCGGCACCGTGCAGGTCCACTTTCCACGCCTGGGGTATGTCCTTAAAGCGGTGAGGGCCTCGTGAGCACGGCGCAAACCCTAAAGTGGTCGTGGTGCCACTTTGATGACCTGTCTCCCGCCACTTTGTACGAGCTACTGCAGTTGCGCAGCGAAGTTTTTGTGGTTGAGCAGCACTGCGTCTTCTTGGACATGGACGGCTCTGACGCGGTGGCGCTGCATGTGTTGGGCCACGCTGAGGACGGGCAAGGTGCGTTGGTGGCCTGCGCGCGCTGCTTCTTGCCCGGTGCCAAGTTCCCGGAGGCCAGTATCGGTCGCGTTGCCACCCGACCCAGTGCGCGCGGGCACGGCTTAGGCCATGCCCTGATCGCTGAGGCCATGCGGGTGCTGTGGCTGCACTGGGGCGTGCAACCGATTCGCATTGGTGCCCAAGCGCACCTTGAAAACTATTACGCCCGGCACGGCTTTGTCGATGTGGGCAAACCCTATCTCGAAGACGGCATTGCGCACATTGAGATGCTCTGGACCCCACCCCCTCAAGGAAATGAACTGACATGAACGACTTTAAAAACAAAACCGCCGTACTGACCGGTGCCGGCTCAGGCTTTGGCTTGGCGTGCGCACGCATGGGGGCGGCCTTGGGCATGAACTTGGTGCTGGTGGATGTGCAGCAAGACGCACTCGACCAGGTGAGCCAAGAGCTGACCGCAGCGGGGGCTCCGGTGCTGGCACGGCGGGTCGATGTGTCCAAAGCGGCAGAGATGGACGCCTTGGGCGCGGCCGTCAAAGCCCGGTTTGGGGCGCCGCACTTTGTCTTTAACAACGCCGGCGTCGGCGCTGGAGGACTCATTTGGGAGAGCACTGCGGCCGATTGGGACTGGGTGCTGGGCGTGAATGTGATGGGCGTGGCCCATGGTGTTCGGGTGTTCACCCCCATGATGTTGGAAGCCGCCCGGCAAGACGCTGCTTATCAGGGACATATTGTGAACACCGCCAGCATGGCGGGCTTGGTCAACGCGCCCAATATGGGTATCTACAACGTGAGCAAACACGCGGTGGTGAGTTTGAGCGAAACCCTGTACCAAGACTTGGCGCTGGTCACCGACCAAATCAGCGCCGCCGTGTTGTGCCCGTTTTTTGTGCCCACCGGCATCAGCCAAAGCCACCGAAATCGCCCACCGTCTGAGGTCTCGGTGCAGGCCACGCGAAGTCAATTGATGGGCCAGGCGATGAGTGAGAAAGCAGTGAGTTCTGGCAAGGTGAGCGCAGAGGAGGTTGCCCACTTGGTGTTTGAGGCCCTCAAGACGCGCCAGTTCTACATCTACAGCCACCCCAAAGCCATTGGCACGGTGCAAACGCGGCTGGAAGACATTGTGCTGGCACGCAACCCCACCGACCCGTTCATGCAAAAACCCGAGGTGGGCGCAGCGCTGCGAGAGGCCCTCAAAACCTCTCAGTGACCGACGGGCAGCTTGGCCTGCTCCGCCAGCAAAGCCACCATTCGGCTCTGAGGCAGGGGCTTGTAGTAGAAATAGCCTTGCATGATGCGGCAACCCGCGTTTTGGAGGTAGTTGGCTTGGGTGAGGGTTTCCACCCCTTCGGCCACCAGGTTCAGGCGCAACCCTTTTGCAATTGCGATGATGGCCAACACCACGGGAAACGAGGCCTTTTCATCGTGAATCTCCATCACAAAAGAGCGATCAATTTTGAGCGTGTGAACCGGGAACCGGTGCAGGTAGGACAGTGACGAGTAGCCGGTTCCAAAGTCGTCAATGGCCACGCTCACGCCCAACTGGCCGAGCTTGTCGAGCTGCTCGAAAGCGGCTTTGGGGTTGCGAATACAAATGTTTTCTGTCACCTCCACCTCAATCTGGCGCGGTGAGATGTGGTGCTGCACCAGTGCGCGTTGCAGTTTGTTGTGAAAGTCACCCCGGTCCAGGTACTGCGGCGAGAGATTCAGCGACAGCCGCACAGCAGGGCACTCGGTGGCATTCCAGGCCAGCAAGTCACGGCAAATCGCGCCCAACATCCAGTCACTGATGGGCATGATCAAGCCATTGTCTTCGGCCATGGGAATGAACTCGCCGGCGCTGAGCAGCCCCAATTCAGGATGGTTCCAGCGCATCAAGGCCTCTGCACCCACTATTTTCCCGGTGCTGACGTCAAGTTGGGGTTGGTAGTGCATCTCCAACTCACCGTGCGTCAATGCCAAGTGCAAACGGTGTTCCAAATCAATGTTTTGTCGCCCCGTCTCCAGCATGTGGTCGCTAAAAAAAGCACGGCCATTCTTGCCAGCGGCCTTGATTTGGTTCATGGCAAGGCCAGAGTTGCGTATCAGCGTCTCAATGTCGGTGCCGTTGTCCGGGTAAAAGGCGATGCCGATGCTGGCGGTCATGTGAACCGCGTGGCCGCCCAGTTCAAACGCCGGCTTCATGCACGCCAGAAACTGGTCAGCCATAACGGTGGCATCCTGCAAATCCGTCAATTCCGGCAGGATGGCCGTGAACTCATCATCGCCAAAGCGCGCCAGCGTGTCGCCCCGGCGCAGGCAGGCGCTTAGCCGGTGCGCCGCTTGTTGCAGCAATTCGTCGCCCATGCGATGTCCCAACGACTCATTGACCAGTTTGAACCGGTCCAGGTCAATGAACATCACTGCCAGTTGGGCGTCGCTTCGGCGCGCTTGCAGCAGGGCCAGGCCCAAACGGTCTTTGAAAAGCACGCGGTTCGGAAGGTCGGTCAGCCGGTCGTGGTAATTCTGGTGCGAGATCAGCGCATCGGCCAGCTGGGTTTCTGTGATGTCTCGGGCCACGCCGTAAAGGCCCCATACCGGGCTGTCTGCTGTTTCATTTGGGTTCACCTCGCCCCTTCGTGGCAGCGGTGTCCTCATCAGTTCGTTGCTGAAAGTGCGGGGCGCGCTGTTTGGATTGAGAGACTTGAAGCGCAACTCCACCAGCCGGGTCAAACGGCGGTCAGGTCCAGCGTCGGTGAACACATGGTGGGCGCGTTCCAAGTCTTCGGGGTGGACCAGTTCTGAATAGTGTTTTCCCAGCAGGTCGTCACGGCTGTACCCCAGCAAATCGCGCACCCGATGGTTGACAAAGGTGAAGCAGCCCGCCGAGTCCAGTGTGTAAATAATGTCAGGTGAACAATCGACCAAATTGCGGTAGAGCTGCTCAGAGCTCGCGAGCTGGGCGGCGATTTTTTTGTTTTCTTCTTGCAAGCGTCGGTGCTGAAGCGCTTTGTCAATGGTCTTGAGCAGCTCTTCGCGGGCGTACGGTTTTCTCAAATAGTCATAGGCACCGCGTTGCAAAGCACCAATGACCGATTCCACCTCGACGGAGCCGCTGGTCACGATGACGTGCGCGCCTGTGGCCTGGCGGTTCATGAAATCCATGATCTCCAGACCGCCCATATCGGGCAAGCCCAGGTCCAGAATGACCAGATCACAACGCGACTGCTTCAAATGCGCCATCGCCTCCTGCCCCGTGGCGGCGGTGCTCAATACCAGACCTTGGTGCTGGAGCAACGCCTCCAGGCTGCGCAGGAGCCGGGGCTCGTCTTCGATCAGCAAAACCTGTACCGCAGGCGTTGAGCCGCTACGGTCTGGCACACCGCGCAGGTGAGGGGGGGTGAGGGAGGCCAGCGTCAGGCTTTGGTGTGTCATGGTCGCGCCTCAAGGTGAGGGGGCATCGGTGGTTCACGCCGCATCACGGACCTGCTTTCGGCGTGGGGAGATGAAGGGTGAACGTGGTGCCTGCGGGGGTGCTTTGGCAGCGGATGCGCCCGCCCAGTTTTTCCACCAATCGGTGCACAATGGCCAGCCCGATTCCCCGGTTAGCGCCGGGCTTGAGGCTGTCAACGGGTGAAAAGAGGCGGGCCTGAACTTTGGGGTCAAGGCCTGGGCCGCTGTCCTTGACTGATATTTCAGCATACGCTTGGCCATCCAGCATGACCGTGCCTTTGTTAGTCACCTCAATCAGGCCACCTCCTGGCACGGCCTCCATGGCGTTCTTCAGCAGGTTGAGCAAAATTTGCTTCAGCATGTCAGACGAGCCCACCACCTCGGTGCTGCCGGCGGGGGACGTGGCGATTATTTTGACCGACGTTGGCAGAAACTTGCTTTCCGTGAACAAGCGCACCAAGTCCTTGATGACGGTGGTGACCTCGGTGACGGCGAGTTGTGGCTTGGGCGTGCCGCCGGCAAACTCCGTGACCAGTCGGCTGACCCGGTCAATCTCTTCTTTCAAAATTGCCAATTCGTCCGACACGGTTTCTTGGCGCGTCAGTTTTTCGTCCAGAACACTGAGGTAATTCTGGATGATGGCAAGCGGATTGTTGACTTCATGCGCGACGCGTTGGCTGTCTTCGCGCTGTTCCTGGCGCAATGTCGCCAAATGCCGCCCTATTTCATCCCGCGCTTTGTGGGTATTTTGAATCGACAGGGCCGCTTGCACGCCAAATGACAGTAAAAACCGCTCCCGCTTTTTAAGCTCCGCCATGCGCCAGGACGGAATGCTGCCAACGAGCATGCCCACACAGCCCGAGGCTGCCAACAGCGGTACGCCTACCAAACATTCCGCGTTCAAAGTGGCCATGAGCCGGTCTTCCAAGGGGTCTTGTGAACGGCGTTCTGGGCCCAAAAAAAGCAGTTGCTTTGATTTCATCGCGAGCGCCAAGCGACTGCTGCCCGCCACCGCGATGACCAGTTTGTGAGCTGACTCTTGCGGTTCAAGCGGTGACACTTTGACCAAGTCTTGGCCGGCGCTCGGGGCGACAAACAGCAAACTGTCATTCAGATTGAGCAAGAGGTGCGCGTTGTTGCGAATCATCTCCATCAACTGCGGTTCACTGGGCGAGTTGGCCAGTGACTGACTGACCATTGCCGTGAGCGCCACGTCGCGAACTTCATCAATCAGTTGCTGCGCTGCCAGGTTACCCGCGCTGACGGTGTGGCGCTGGGCCTCGGGCGCATCAAATTCCGGGGAGTCAGGTAACTCCAGGCCCAGGTCCACCGCCGTTTTAGTCACCTGGTTCACCGCGTCCGCCATCAGGGCCACCAAGAAAGGCAAATCGACGCCACACAAGGCCCCCGCGTCCTCGGCGAGCAACTCGGAACTCGCTTGGCTGGCGAGCCAGTGCGCCAAGTGAACCAAGCGCACAACCGGGTGCGCTGACGCCAGCCGGTCCGGGTTTTCGTGGTGGTACAAAACGCCATCTGCAATGACGGGACCCAGGTTCCAGCGCTCAACCAACCAGGCACCCGCTTCAGGGTGAGAGATTTTCAGCGTCTCTTGCTCCACTTCGCACAGCGTGAGGTTGTCGTTGGCTCGAAAATTGGGGCCGTAGTCATTGGGTGCCGCGGCCAACAGCGCCAGGCGCCCCACATCGTGCAAGAGCCCGGCAAGATAGGCTTCTTCTACAAACGGGTAAGCCATTTTTTTGGCCAGGGCACGGGACATGACGGCGGTGGTCAGGGCGTGGTGCCAAAACTGGCGCAAATCGGTGCTGCCCGAATGCGGAAAAGCGCTGAAGGTTTGAAACACAGACTCGCTGATCACCAGCGTCTTGATCATGTCCGCCCCCAGGGTGCTCAGTGCCTGAATGAGGCCAACTTTGGGCCCGCCCCGGTGGTAAGCGGCGCTGTTGGCAATGGTCAACACTTTGGCCATCAGGCTGACGTCACTACCGATCAACTCCGCCAATTCCGCCATCCCTGCGTCGTCGGTTTGGCACAGTCGAATCAACTTGAGCAGCGTTTGGGGCAGGGAGGGCAGGCGAGCCACCAGCAGGCGGTTGCGAATGTCTTGTTCTGGTGTACTCATAGGGATCGCGCTTGTTTTGCCATTGAATGGACAGTTCTATCGATCACAAATTGCTTTAAATGCGGGGGGCGGCGCACCTTTTTGGGGTGTCTTTGGGTGCGACGCAAAACGAACGCTTGATTCGCGTGAGGTACAGCACATTCCCCCCCTCCATTTTTATTTCAATATAACACCACGGCCTGCGTTTGCCTGGTGCGGATGAAAGTGTTTTTGAGGGCGAATGAGGAGGCCGTGCGGGTGTTCACCAAGGCACAGGCTCTGAAAAAACGCGCTGTGTTTAAAAGGGATGCGCCGAAGCAGCAGTGCCCCCGGCTGAGCCGGCATCAAAGCGAAAATAGGCGCCACTGAATAACGACAAAGAAGGAATGTTCCCATGACGCACCCTGCACCCCCCCGCTTGATCGCCCCGGGCTTGCGCCCCTCTGGGTCGAGGCCACTGTTCCCGGACGCGGCCGGATTTTGCCCGCAGCGTTTGGAGCGTCTGACCGCGGTGTTGCAGGGGGAGGTGACTGCCCAGCGTTTGCCGGGCGCGGTGGCCGTTATCGCACGGCGAGGCCAGTTGGCGCTTTTTAACAGCGTGGGTGCGCTTGACCCCGCAACGGGTGCGCCCATGGCCCCTGACGCGGTGTTCAGAATCTACTCCATGACCAAGCCGATTTTGTCAGTGGCGGTGATGATGCTGATGGAGCAAGGCAAGCTGCTGTTGAGCGACCCGGTGGCCAAGTTTTTGCCGGAATTCGCCAAGCAACAGGTGGCCAGCCTGAAGGAGGGCGCGGTTGTCACCCGGGCGGCGCGCCAGCCCGCCACGATTCAAGATTTATTGCGGCACACCGCAGGGCTGACCTATGAGTTCATGGGCAGCACCTCGGTTCAACGCCAGTATGCGCAGGCGCGCATGGGCTCCCGGGAGCGAACCCTTGCCGAGTTCACCCAGGAACTGGCCCAATTACCCTTGATGTTTGAGCCCGGAACAGCATGGGAATACGGCCGTGCCACCGATGTGCTGGGGAGGGTGGTGGAGGTGGTGAGTGGGCAGCGCCTGAGTGATTACCTGACCCAACACGTACTCACCCCCTTGGGCATGCACGAGACCTGGTTTTCCGTCCCGCCCGAGCACCACGGCCGCATTGCCCAGCCTTTTGCCAAAGACCCCGAGGGCGGCGTGCCAATGCGCATGATTGACGTGCGAGAAAACGCCGCCTTGGCCTCCGGCGGCGGTGGCTTGGCGTCCACCGCACTGGATTACGCCCGTTTTTTGCAGTTCATGGTGAATCAGGGGGCGCTCGATGGCGTGCGTTTGCTGGGGCCGCGCACGGTGGCCTACATGACGGCAGACCATCTGGGCGACATTCCCGTGCATTCCAGTGCATCGCGCGCGCTGTTGCCTGCGGGCCACGGCTTTGGTTTGGGGTTTGCCGTGCGAAAAACGCGGGGGGTTGACACGGTGCCGGGTTCAGTTGGCTCTTATTTTTGGGGTGGCATGGCAGGCACCACTTTCTTTGTGGACCCGCAAGAAGAACTGTTCGCCATTTTGATGCTGCAAGCCCCCAACCAACGGGAGTACTACCGCATGCTGTTTCGTGACCTGGTCTATGCCGCGCTGGTGGACTGAGGCTTGAGGGCCGTGCCCCAGTAGTGGTAGGTCCAGGGGCGCGGGCCGGGCAAATAGCCGGTGGACAGATCAGGCAGGCTGAAGTGGGCGTTCAGCAGCAGTGACTCAATGTCACGCCCCAGGTGGCACCCCCCGGCAATTTTTCCCCAAAGGGGTTGGAGCCTGCTTTGCCATTGCTGAACCGAGGCATCTGGCGCGTGGCCGTGTTCGCAGTACAGCAGTTGCCCACCAGGCACCAACACCCGGTGCATTTCACGCAGCGCAGCGACGGGGTCTTGAATGCTGCACAGCGTGTAGGTGATGAGTACCGTGTCGATGCTGGCATCGGGCAAAGGAATGGACTCTGCCGATAAACCCAGCAAGGTCACGCACAAGCCGGCTTCATCAATGCGCCGCTGCGCCAGCGGGTGCAGCGCCAGCGCGGGGTCCAGGCCGGTGATGTGGGTGACACGGCGTTTGTCGTAGTGGCGCATATTGAGTCCGGTGCCAATGCCGACCTCCAACACATGGCCGTGGGCCAGTGGCACCACCAACTCACGCTGGCGACGGATCATGGGCAAGCCGCAGGCCCAGTCCAAGGCGGTGGGCAGCACCCGGCGCTCGTACCAGGCGCAGCTCATGCGCGGGTGACCCGGCTCAGGCTGCCGTGGGAAAGGCCCCGCACCCACCACCCTGCGCGTGTCATGGCGACTGCAGCGCGGTGGCTTCTTTGGCGTACAGCTTGGCGGCAATGTACTCACCGTGCGTGACATACAACAAGCCGGCCACTTTGCTGATGATGTGGTTTTCATTTTCGTCCACGTGCCCATCGGCGAAGGCCACCTTCCACATCGACTCGACCACCTGTATTTTCTGCTCTTGCGAAAAATGGTCGTTGATTACGCTGGTGAAGCGGTGGTAGTCGTAAGCGCTCTTGGCCTCGGGCGCGGCCAGTGTCAGCAGGTGACCGGCTTCGTCCACGTCCAGCGCCAAGTGCCGCTTCAGCGCCGTCAAAACGGCTTGGCGCTCCGTGGCGTCCATGCTGGCGTCGGCGCGCGTGACTTCAATCAGCAGCACAGCGCAGGCCAGTTTGAGGGCCCGGGCCTGCGCTTGCGGGGCGTTTGCGGTGGGCGCACCGGTCAGCGCGTCATATAAGTCTTTCAGTGTTTTAAGCATGGGCGCAACGTGCGGTGCAAAGCCGGTTCTAAAGGTTTGATAAAAAGTTAAGGGTGTTTTAAGGCGCTAGCCCTTGCTGCATCTGCGCAACCCGCTATCAACTCAGGAGTATTGAGTGCCCGCAACAAGCGCTGACGCCGGCCGTGAGACCACGCTCAAGGCACCGACACCCCAACCAGCTCTGCCAACTCAGGCGTGCCCATGGCCCCGCTGCGGGTGACCAACTGGCCGGTTTTCAAGTTCTTGGTCAACACGTAAGGCACCGACTCAATGCGCAAACTGTTGAACAAAGCGGTATTGCCTTTGATGGACTGCTCAAGTTCGTCCGGAATGCTGGCCGAGGCCGACATGCCGCCCGTGCCCGCCAAAAGGGACTGTTCATGTTGGGTCATGGCCTCCACCGGGTTGGCGGCCGACAGCAGCGCAGCACCTTGGGGCCCGCTCTTGGCGTTCATGATGGCGACCGGTACCCAGACAAATTTGACCTTGCTTTGCAGGGGCAAAGAGGCTTGCCAGAGGTGGCCGCAATGCGGGCATTGGGGGTCAAACAGCACATAGACGGGGTTGGCACTCATCATTGCGCCCACGGTAAACCCTTTGCCTTGGGCCGCCACCGCTTCAAGGGGTTGGGCCGGTTGTGCGGCTACGGCTGTGCTGGCCGTGTCTTGGGGGGAGCAGGCGCTCAAGATCATCAGCCCACCCGCAATCAGCAGCGGCGTCAGTGCAAATTTTGCAAGGTTTGAAAATTTAGAAAATTGGGTCATAGAAGTGTGCATAAAAAAGGCGTCATTTTTTAGGAGCGCTGCGCCGCGTTTAAGTTCCTTTGTCCTGACCGGCGGGTGCGGGTGGCGCCTCGGGGTCGGGGCTTCGCGGGTCAAGGGCCAAGACCGCCTGCGACCCCGTGCCCATGACCACGTAGTCTGCTTTCTGACCCGGTTCGCCCCGGTTGAACGGCTTGAAGCGGATGAAACGCCACGTGCCCAAGGCCAACAATAACAAGACGCCGGTGAAATAAAGCAGCAGGCTTCCCGGCCCCATGAGGTCCATCAGGCCACCTGCCATCGTGGGTCCAATTGCCGCGCCCACGCCATGCAACAACAGCAGGCCGCCCGTGACTTCCAACACCCGCTCGCGCTCGATCAGGTCGTTCACGTGGGCCACTGACAACCCATAAATGGTGAAGGTCAAGCCGCCGTAAACCACGCCCAGCCCAATCAGTGCGGTCTCTGAATCGAGGGCGAAGTAGAACCCCGCCAAGGCCACCGCTGCGCCACACAAACACACACCAAACAGCACCCAGCGCCGGTCGTAGCGGTCCGATAAATGACCCACCGGCCATTGAAACGCCGCGCCGCCCAGAATGGTGGCCGCCATGAAGGTGGCAATACCCACCACGCTGAATCCCACCCGTTGACCAAAAACGTGGCCCAAACTGTAAAACGCACCACTCAACAGCCCTGACGCAATCGCGCCCACCACACCAATCGGGGAGATGCGAAACAACTTCACCAAACCCAAGGTCGGCGCGGCGGAGGGTTCTGGCGCGTTGACCCGGTTGAGCGTGATGGGCAGCAACGCAAACGAGAAAAGAATCGAGGCGATGGCGAACGGCACAAAACCGAAGCGGTCGCCCACCAGAATTAACCACTGGCCCAGCGCCATGGCGATGCCGCTCACCGCCATGTAGGCGGCAAACACCTTGCCGCGCTGGGCGCTGGGCGCCACCACATTCAGCCAACTCTCCACCACAATGTACAAGCCGACCAGGCACACCCCGGTAATGAAGCGCAAGCTGCCCCAAAACCAGGGGTTGAGCCACAAAGCGTGAAGAATAGGCAGCGTGGAGGCAATGGACGCCATGGCGGCGAAGGCGCGAATATGCCCCACCCGCTTGATGATTTCCGGGCAGGCATAGGTGCCAAAAACAAAGCCTGCAAAGTAGGCTGAGTTGATCAGCCCGGTGACCAGCACCGGAAAGGCGGCCAAACCCGCCTGCGCGCCAATCGCCGCAAACAACAGCCCCGTGGCCACCACCAGCATGCCCACCCCGCTCAGTAGCGAGGCCAAAGGCATCAATAGAGTTCCCAATTTAGTTCCTTGCCTTCTCTCAGTGACCGACCTCTGGGCAGAGATCAGGGCCCACCCGGTCGGTTAACAAGTCAACGCGTTCCATGGGAGTGCAAACATTTTGCCATTGCGCAGCAGGCGTGCCCCACGGAGAGGGCCTTGGTTTGAACCCGCCGCCGGTCTGGCGGGCCAGCCGGTCGCCGTGACACCCGCGGCTTGGTGTCCACACAAAAGGGTGGGGGTCGTGGCTGCCGTAGAATGAATTTGAAGGGGCTGTGACGAACAGCGTCTGGGTGGTCGAGGGTGCACTGCCAGCCGTTCACTGAAAACGAACGCCGGCTTGACCGCCTCTCAGGGAAATAAAATTTATTTGAGAGCGGGGGCAACCTCTTCTAAATGCGCTCCGGCAGGGGCGCGGATTGAACCATATTCACCAACAGGAGAAAACCATGCAGATTCAAATCAATACCGATCACAACATCGAAGGCGGTGGAGAGTCACTGGCCAGTTGGGCCGAGGCTGAAGTGAAGCGCGGCTTACACCACCACGCCGAGCACATCACGCGGGTTGAGGTTCACCTGGGTGACGAAATTGGCCGCAAAGGCAGCCTGAGCCAAAAACGGTGTGTGATGGAAGCCCGGCTGCAAGGGCGTGTACCGATGGCGGTGACTCACCACGCCGAGAGCTTGAACCAGGCCGTCACCGGTGCCGCAGACAAGTTGAACCGCATGATTGAAAGCGCACTGGGGCGCGCTGCCCGTTCCGAGACCACCAAGCCAGAACTGACGCCCACCGAAGATTAAGCGTTCAGTCGCCAAAGCCGCCTGGTTCTCCCGTGAACCAGGCGGCTTTTTTTCGTCTGGCGCACGCACGGCACGCGTTGTGAAGGCAGCGATCCGCTTTCAACCTCTTTCAGAACGACGAGCCGGGGGTCTTTAAAAATGCGATTTCTGACGCGGTAGAGGCGCGCCCCAGAATCTGATTGCGGTGCGGATAGCGCCCAAATTGTTCCAATATTTTGCGGTGCTTGTGCTCAAAAGCCAGCGAGCCCTCCAAGCCGGTTTGTGAAAACAGAGCCAATGCTTGCTGGTGAATCAGCAGCGATTCGCTGTGCATGTAGGGCATGTAGGCAAACGCCCGTTGCGCGATGGGCACGTCTTGGTCCAGCCCCCGGCTGATCAACTCTTGCGCCAAGGCAAGGGCTTGGGCGTCTTGCGAAAACGCGGCTGGGGTGTCGCGGTAGATGTTGCGGGAGAACTGGTCCAGCACCACAATTTCAGCCAGGCGGCCCAACGCAGAGCGTCTCCATTCATACAACTCACCGGCAATGGCCGCCTGCAGGGTGGCTTCAAACCGCTGGCGCAGCCGCGCATCCAGTGCCTCGTCTTTGGCAAAGCGCTGGGCGTCATTGAGTTCTGTGAACCAAAAGTGGATGATCGTCTCGGGGTGCATAAAAAGCCTTGCTTGAAACTGAAGGGGGGGGGTGTGCCGGGTGCAACCCCATCGGGTTGAAGCCGGCAAGGGTTGTCAGCCGCTCACTGCGGCTTCAACACTGTATCCAAAGACGCCTCCACGGCAGCCAAGGCCCCTTCCAAATAACCCCCTTCGTCGCGGGCGAACTCACTGCCCACCAGGTGCAGCCCCAAATCGTTCAATTCAGTGCGCCAGGGCGCGAGATTCAAGTCGGGGTGCTGCGGGGTTTCAGACAGGTCTTGCGCACTGGCAATCCACTCCTCTTGCGCCCAGTCTTTGAGCAGCACTGCGCGGGGGTGGCAGGCCTTGGGTCCAAAAATGGCGATTAACTGGTTTAAACAAGCGGCCTCCAGGGCGGCCTGACCCTGTTGGCGCCTGGCTTGGGCGGGCACCCCCAAAAAACCAAACAGCGCGTGGCCTGCCTGCGCGCCAGACGAGGCATCGTGAATCTCCACCATCGGTCCCACGCGACTGAACGCCTGCCCCGCCAAGCCGGCTTCGCGCCAAAAGGCGGTGTCGTAAACCGCCACAAATTTGGCCTGCGCTGCCATCCAGGTGGGCGTGGCGCAAAGTTGCTCGTAAAGCCGGGTGGGGAGGTGCGGGCGCAATGGCAGCGCCATTTTTCTGGGCGGTGCGGCGATGATGAGCTGAGGGGTTTGCAGCTGCACGATCTGGCCTTGGTGCTGGGCGGTGGCGGTCCACAGATCACCTGAACGGGTGAGTGAGGTGAGCGCGTGGTTCAATTTCAAAGCGGGCGAACTGAGGCGGTTCACCAGCGCGTTGGTTAACGCCCGCATGCCACCTTCAACGCGGTAAGACACCATGGCCCCTGCGCCTGCGCTGCGCTGTGGCGCCTGGTCAGGCTTGACTTGGTAGAGCACGTCGCCCGCCACGTACTGCTCGAATCGGGTCAACCCCAGCTCAAAGCACAGGCGCTGCATGCGGCTTTGGTGCGGCCAAAACCAGGTTGGACCAAGATCCACACCCAGCTCGGACGCGTCCCCCACGGGCAAAGAGTAGATGCGCCCGCCCCACCGGGGCTGCGCTTCCCACAGCACCCAGGGAAGATGGGCTTGCGCTAAACGGTAAGCGGCGTACAAGCCGGCCAAGCCACCGCCCACAATCAGCGCGGGAGAAGTGTTTGAGGGCGCGTTGCCGTTCATGCCCTGGCCCCCAAATGACCGCTTTTAACGTAAATTGTGGTCCCTGCCTGGGCGTGGTGCCTCAGCGACAGCGAGGGCGCGCACCGCAGCCAAGTGCCTGTCGGGTAGGTGTCAGCGGGGCCTGTGACTTCCCCTCCCAGCACCAATATCTCACTCCCCAGCGGACCCAGATCAGCGGGCAGTTCGCCCGCTTGCGCCATATGAATTATTTCCACACGCTCGTCAGGTCGCTCAAAAAGTACCCGCCTGCGCAAGGTGGCCGCAGTTGGGGTGTCGGGCGCTGGCGCGGCGGTCAAGGCCAGCCGAACGCCGTCGTCAGCGGCAAACTGCTGCAGCTTGACAAAAATGAGGCAGCCCGCCTCGCTGAAGGGAGCGTGGGATGAACCCGGTGGGTTGCGCAAATAGCTGCCCGCGCGGTAATGCCCACTGGCGTCAGAAAAAACGCCACTCAACACCCAAATTTCTTCCCCTTTGGGGTGCGCGTGCGCTTTGAATTGGCTGCCCGCCTGGTAAGCCACCAGACTGGTCGCGCGGGTAGTGACTTCCCCCCCGTCCCGCTCCAAAATAATTCGGCGCACGCCCGCAGCCGGCGAGGCCACCCAGGGTGCGGTGGCGCAATTCACATGGGCGTTGGTGTGCAAGTCGTGGTTCATTTGCAAGGGCGAAAGCGCTCCCGCCTCCAACTGCACTTGCTGGCTTTGCTGGTACAAGAGGTTCCAAAAATCGGAGGGCGGGGTCATGGTGAAATTAAAAAATGGGGGGGTGGTACGCGGTGCTTGCGTTCTCGCACCGGGGCCACAGGGTTTTAAGCATGTTTTAGGCCTCTAGCCCCTATTCAGTCTGCGTAAGCAGCTATTAAATAAATAGCGAATCAAGCGTGTTGCGGGGGCAGATGCTCTTCCCGCCAGGTGCCGGGTGGCAGTGCATTGAGCTGGTACGGTCCGATGGCCGCGCGAATCAGGCGCAGGGTGGGAAAACCCACTGCCGCGGTCATGCGGCGCACTTGCCGGTTGCGACCCTCCGAGATGGCCAGTTCGATCCAGCTGGTGGGAATGGAGGGGCGGACCCGCACCGGCGGTTCGCGGTGCCACAGCGCTTCAGGCGCACAAATCAACTGGGCACGGGCAGGGCGCGTGGGGCCATCGTTCAGCGGCACCCCTTGGCGCAGGGGCTCCAAAGCCGCCTCGCTGGGGGTGCCCTCGACTTGCACCCAGTAGGTTTTTTCCATCTTGTGTTTGGGCTCTGAGATGCGGGCTTGGAGCGGGCCGTTGTTGGTCAGCAGCAACAGGCCTTCACTGTC
>JBAQDW010000063.1:0-4850 GCA_049286445.1 Rhodoferax sp.
GAACTGATTTCTCGCACCCACTTTGCTCGTTTCTTGGTGGATACCAAGGTCTGCAAAGACACCCACGAGGTGTTTCGCAAGTACTTGACCGAAGGTAAACCCGGTTACGTGGAGCACCGCTGGGCGACCTTGAAAGATGCTGTCACGTGGATCACGCAAGCGGGTGGTGTTGCGATCATTGCCCACCCGGCACGTTACAAGTTCACCACCAACGAAGAGTACGCGCTGTTCACCGAATTCAAAGCCCACGGCGGTCAAGGCGTCGAAGTCATCACTGGCAGCCACACCCCAGCCGAGTACCTAAGTTACGCCGACACTGCCCGCGAGTTCGGCTTGGCAGCGTCCCGGGGCAGTGATTTCCACAGCCCCGACGAAAGCCACACCGAATTGGGCACTCTGCCGTACCTGCCGGGCACCTTGACGCCCGTGTGGGAGTTGATCGCCGACCGCATTCAATTCGCGGGTCCCCGCGCTTGACTGATTCATCTCGGCGCGACCGGCGTGCGCAGTCCAGCGGCGCGCTGCTCATCTTGCTGGCGGCACTGATTTTTTCGGTGCTCGATACCACCACCAAATACGCGGCAGCGCTAGCCCCAGTGATGATGTTGCTGTGGTTTCGGTACGCTTTTCAGGCCGTGGCCACGTTCGCGTTGCGCTTTCCCGTGCAAAAAATGGGTTTGTTTCGCACGCAGAACCCAAGGTTTCAGGCGCTGCGCGGGGCGTTGCTGCTGATCACCAGTTTTTGCTCTTTCTTCGGCTTGCAGTACTTGCCGGTGGGCGAGTTCACGGCCATGGTGATGTTGTCCCCACTGGCTGCGACCGGCATGGCCGCCTGGCTCCTGAAAGACCGCGTGTCCTCCCCGCGCTGGGTCTTGATGGGCGTGGGGCTCATCGGCGTGCTGTTGGTGGTTCGCCCCGGTGGGCAAGTGTTCACTTGGGCGCTTTTATTCCCCATCGCCCTGGTGACCACCTACGCTTGGTTTCAAGTGCTAACCAGCCGGCTGAGCGGGCATGAAAACCCTTACACCACACATTTTTATACCGGCTCAGTGGGCGCGCTAGTGACGACTCCCATTGTAGTTTTCAACTGGAATACAGCAGCCCTGCTCTCGCATTGGCCCTGGTTTGTTTTGATTGGCGTGTGTGGAACCGTGGGCCACCTGTGCCTGATTCGCGCCTACATGCGCGCCTCAGCCCCCGTGCTGACACCGTTTCTCTATTCACAAATTGCGTTTGCCACTTTGGGAGGCTGGCTGGTGTTTAACCACAACCCCGACGGGTTAGCGTGGCTAGGCATTGCAGTGATCACCGTCAGCGGCGTTGGCAACGCGTTGCTGTCTGCCAAAGAACTGTCCAAACGCTAAAAAGTTGCTTTCGCCAGTACATCTCATGCGGCTTGACCGAAAATACCCCTATGGCCCAATTATTTGAAGTTCACCCCGATAACCCCCAAGTTCGCTTGCTCAAACAAGCGGTCGCGCTGCTGGAAAAAGGTGAGGTCATCGCTGTCCCTACAGATTCCAGTTACGCCTTGGTCTGCCACGTCGATGACAAGTCTGCCGCCGACAAATTGCGCCGTATTCGCGGCGTGGATGACAAGCACCACCTCACTCTTTTGTGCCGCGACTTGTCGGAACTGGCCAACTACGCACGCGTGGACAACCAACAGTTTCGACTCATCAAATCGGCCACACCCGGCCCGTACACCTTTATTCTGGAGGCCAGCAAAGAAGTGCCCCGCCGCTTGAGTCACCCCGCCCGCAAAAGCATTGGCCTGCGCGTGCCCGACCACAAAGTGTTGCAAGCGCTGCTGGAGCTGCACCACGCCCCACTGCTGGCCACCACTCTGATTCCCCAAGGTGAAGCCGACGCCCTGAACGATGCGCAAGAGATTTTGGAGCGTTATAAAAACCTGATCGCCGCTGTCATTGATGCCGGTGCCTGCGCCCTAGAGCCCACCACGGTCGTCGATCTCACCTCCGGCGAGCCTGAAATCATCCGCGAAGGACGTGGCTCAGTCGCGGCCTTGGGACTGTAAATCTGACTGCCTGAGACAATTCGCCCATGGACATCGCCCAGCTCATTCAAACCGTTGCCATTTACGCTCTTCCGGTGCTGTTCGCCATCACCGTTCACGAAGCCGCGCATGGTTATGCAGCCCGTTACTTTGGCGACAACACCGCCTACGCGCTGGGACGCATCACGCTGAACCCACTCAAGCACATTGACCCCGTGGGCACCATCGTGATGCCACTGTTCTTGTACTTTGCCACTTCAGGGGCTTTTTTGTTTGGCTATGCCAAACCCGTACCGGTTCGCTTTGGCAACCTGCGCAATCCCAAAAAGCACATGGTTTGGGTCGCATTGGCCGGGCCAGGTGCCAACTTTGTCCAAGCCGTGTTGTGGGGCGCCATGTTCTACTTGCTGAGCGGCACCGGAGTCACCGAGCCCTTTTTTATGAAAATGGCGCAAGGCGGCATTTTGGTCAACTTGGTCATGTTTGCGTTCAACCTGTTTCCACTCCCCCCGCTCGATGGCGGTCGAATTTTGGTGGGCTTACTGCCTTACCGTCAAGCCGAGATGGTGTCGCGGGTGGAACCTTGGGGCTTTTTCATTGTCATGGGCTTGGTGCTTACGGGTGTGGTCACCACCTATTGGCTCCAACCTCTGATGGCGCTCAGCTACGGTCTGATTGACTTGCTGCTCAGTCCGCTGGCTCTGCTTTTAAGCTGATCAACCCGTCCTATTTGTTTGGCGGCTGAACCGACCGCCCCTTCACTGATTGAGTTCCTCATGAGTTCCACGCGCTTTCTCACCGGCATTACCACCTCAGGCACGCCCCACTTGGGCAACTATGTGGGCTCCATTCGCCCCTCGGTGCGTGCCAGTCTGCGCCTCGACGTGGAAAGTTTCTACTTTCTGGCCGACTACCACGCCCTGATCAAGATTGGTGAACCCGCCCGCATCCAGCGCTCCACGTTGGAAATTGCTGCGAGTTGGCTCGCCGCCGGGCTCGACCCCGAGCGCGTGGTGTTCTACCGCCAGTCCGACGTGCCGGAGATTCCTGAACTCACCTGGTTTCTCACCTGTGTGACCGGCAAAGGGGTGCTCAACCGCGCCCACGCTTACAAAGCCTCAGTCGATAAAAACACCAGTGCGGGCGCCGACCCTGACTCGGACGTCACCGCTGGCCTGTTCATGTACCCCGTGCTCATGGGTGCCGACATCTTGATGTTCAACGCCCACAAAGTGCCGGTGGGGCGCGACCAGATTCAACACATTGAAATGGCCCGCGACATGGCCAACAGCTTCAACCACCGCTACGGCGAGCATTTTGTGCCCCCCGAAGCCGCCATTGAAGACGATGTCGCCACGCTCCCCGGCCTGGACGGGCGCAAGATGAGCAAAAGCTACGACAACACCATTCCACTCTTCACCCCGCGTGATCAGCTCAAAAAACTCATTGCGGGCATCGTCACCGACTCCGCTGCGCCCGGCGAGCCGAAAGCCACTGAAGGCTCCGCCTTGTTCCAGATTTACCAAGCGTTTGCCACCGTTGAAGAAACTGCCGCACTGCGCCAAGCCTATGCCGATGGCATTGCCTGGGGCGATGCCAAGCAAATCCTGTTTGAGCGCATTGACCGTGAAATTGCCCCGATGCGCGAAACCTACCTCGCCCTGATGGCCGATCCCGGCAAGATTGAAACCATCCTGATGGCCGGTGCCGCCAAGGCCCGACTCATCGCCACCCCGTTCATCGGCCGCCTGCGAGAAGCCGTGGGCCTGCGCGATTTGCGCTCCACTGTGGGCCAAAAGACAGAAAAGGCCGCCAAGGTGGCCAAGCCGGTGTTCAAACAATACCGGGAGAAAGATGGCAAGTTCTACTTCAAACTGCTCGACACCCAAGAGCGCGTGCTGCTGCAAAGCTTGGGTTTTGACTCACCCAAAGAAGCCGGTCAAACCATTGCCCTGCTGAAAACACAAGCCCCCAAGACCTTGACCGATCTGGCCCACAAATTGGAACTTCAGCCCGACGTAACCCCAGAAGCCGTGATGAGCGCACTCACGCTGCTGGCAGAAGCTGAATAAGCCTTCCAATCACGCTGCCAAATCAAAAATCAGAGCATCAGCGCTGATACAATTCTGGCCACGGAGAAGTGGCAGAGTGGCCGAATGTACCTGACTCGAAATCAGGCGTACCGCAAGGTACCGTGGGTTCGAATCCCACCTTCTCCTCCAATACCAGCAAGGGTTCACCGCTATGAAAATAGTAGTGAGCCCTTTCTAGTTTTTGGCTCTTACAGACTGTTTACAGACTGCGGTACATGGTTTCGCACCACCAAACCCAGCGCAAGCAGTAACCCTATTTCGTGACAGTCACGAAAATGGCAGGCGTAAAAAAACCAGCGGGTCAGGCTGGGTTTGTCGAAGCTGGATATGGGGAAAAGTGGGGGTCGAGTGATTTTCCTGATATGCGGAAGTAAAAATCAATTTATACATACGGTCTAGGTAAAAGCGTTTCGCCAGCGATTTGAAGGGCCTACCCCCTATTCAAGTTTCGCGGGTGCGCGCAAAGCGATAAACCCACGGTCTTATGCGAGCGGTTGGCTGGGGATTGAATGGGCCTACCCGCTATCTTTTTTGGTTACAGATTGGGAATGAAGGCTAAACCCTCGGTCTTTACAGTCGGTTGAGGCAGCGATTTCACCCCCCCACACCCACTAGGCGGGGCGGGGCTAGTAGACAGTCAACTTGATTTGCAAGCAATTGGTTGAGTTTTCAGTTACCTAGATTTTCCCGGTTTCGGGTGATATATGCTTCGAAATCATTTGGAGACAAGCATTCCTAAC
>JBAQDW010000064.1:0-4250 GCA_049286445.1 Rhodoferax sp.
TACTGCCCTATTTGCCTCAAGATTATTAGACGCGCTCGATGGCGCTGTGGCCCGCATGACCCAGGCCACCGACCAAGGCGGCTTTTTAGACATTGCGCTGGACTTTCTGTTTTACGCCAGCATTCCACTGGCCTTCGCGGTCGCCAACCCATTGACCAACGCCCTGCCCGCCGCCGTGTTGCTGGCGGCCTTTATTGGCACGGCCACCAGCTTTTTGGCGTTTGCGGCCATTGCCGCCAAACGCGGCCTGACCAATTTGGACTATCCCGACAAGTCGTTTTATTTTCTGGGCGGTTTGACCGAGGCCACGGAAACCTTGGTCTTCTTTGCCGCCATGTGCCTGTGGCCTGAGCACTTCCCCCTACTCGCCTATGTCTTCGCCGCCCTGTGTGCGGTGACCACCGCCACCCGCCTCTGGTGGGGCTGGCGCGCCTTTGCCTAATTTTCCTTTTCACCTCAACACCACAAAAACTACCCCAATGAACAAGAAAAAAATCGCGCTGATCGTGGGTGTGCTGGTGCTGCTGGCCGCCTTTTTTGCGCTTGACTTAGGTCGCTACCTCAGTTTGGGCTACCTTAAAAGCAGCCAGTCCGCGTTTGAGTCGCTCTACGCTGAGCAACCCTTGACGGTGATGGGCAGCTACTTCGCCCTCTATGTGGCTGTCACCGCACTGTCGTTTCCCGGCGCGGTCATCATGACACTGGCCGGAGGCGCGATTTTTGGCACGCTGTGGGGCACGGTGATTGTGTCGTTTGCCTCCAGCTTGGGGGCCACCTTGGCGTTTTTGGCGGCCCGGTTCGTGCTGCGCGACAGCATTGAGGCCCGCTTTGGCAACCGCTTGGGCGAGTTCAACAAAGGCATTGAAAAAGAAGGCGCGTTTTACCTGTTCACCCTGCGCCTGGTGCCGCTGGTGCCCTTCTTTGTCATCAACCTGCTGATGGGCTTGACCAAGATGAAAACCCTCACGTTTTACGGCGTGAGTCAGCTGGGTATGCTGGCGGGCACGGCGGTGTATGTGAATGCGGGTACGCAGCTGGCGCAACTCGAGTCGCTACAAGGCATTTTGAGCCCCGGCTTGATTGGCTCCTTTGTGCTGCTGGGCGTCTTTCCACTGCTGGCCCGCAAAATCACTGAGGTGTTGAAAGGCCGCAAGGTTTATGCGAAGTGGGCGCACCTTAAGCCCAAGTCGTTTGACCGCAACCTGATCGTCATTGGTGCCGGTGCCGGTGGTTTGGTGTCGGCCTACATTGCCGCCGCCGTGAAGGCCAAGGTCACGTTGATTGAGGCCCACAAGATGGGCGGCGACTGCCTGAACTACGGCTGCGTCCCCAGCAAAGCCTTGATCAAAAGCGCCAAGCTCGCGCACCAAATGAAGCACGGCGCGCAATACGGTTTGTCTGACACCACGCCCAGCTTCAGCTTCAAAGCCGTGATGCAGCGCATTCACGCCGTCATTGCCGCCATCGAGCCGCACGACAGCGTGGCGCGCTACACCGGCTTGGGCGTTGAAGTCCTGCAGGGCTACGCCAAAATCGTCAACCCATGGACAGTTGAAATTGCGCTGAACGACGGCAGCAAGCAGGTGCTCACCAGCCGCGCCATCGTCATCGCCGCCGGCGCCCGCCCGATGGTGCCACCGCTGCCTGGCTTGGATGACGTGGGCTATGTCACCAGCGACAACCTGTGGGACGAGTTTGCCAAGCTCGACGACATCCCCCAGCGCATGGTGGTGCTGGGCGGTGGCCCCATTGGCTGCGAGCTGGCGCAAAGCTTTGCCCGCCTGGGCGCGCAGGTGATGCAAGTGGAGATGGCCGACCGCATCATGGGGCGTGAAGACGACGAGGTGTCTGCATTGGCCAAAGCCGCGTTGCAAGCCGATGGCGTGCAGGTGCTCACGGGCCACAAGGCCTTGCGTTGCGAAAAGGTGGGCGACACCAAAGTGATCGTGGTCGAACACAAGGGCCAAGAGGTTCGCCTGGAATTTGACGCCCTGTTGTGCGCCGTGGGCCGCGTGGCGCGTTTGACCGGCTATGGCTTGGAAGAATTGGGCATCGAGACGAAACGCACGGTGCCGACCAACGAGTACCTGCAAACCATTTACCCCAACATTTACGCGGCGGGCGACGTGGCCGGACCTTACCAGTTCACCCACGTGGCCGCGCACCAGGCGTGGTACACGGCGGTGAACGCGCTGTTCGGCGATTTCAAGAAGTTCAAGGCCGACTACCGCGTGATTCCTTGGGCGACGTTCATCGACCCTGAAGTGGCGCGCGTGGGTCTGAACGAGACCGATGCCAAAGAGAAGAAGATTGCGGTTGAAGTGACCCGTTACAACATTGATGATCTGGACCGCGCCATTGCCGACAGCGAAGCCCACGGCTTTGTGAAAGTGCTCACCGTGCCTGGCAAAGACACCATTTTGGGCGTCACCATCGTCGGTACCCACGCCGGTGACTTGTTGGCCGAGTATGTTTTGGCCATGAAACATGGGCTGGGCCTGAACAAAATTCTGGGCACCATCCACACCTACCCCACGCTGGCCGAGGCCAACAAGTACGCCGCCGGCGAATGGAAGCGCGCCCACCAGCCCAAGAAACTGCTGGCGTGGGTGGCCAAGTACCACGACTGGAAACGGGGTTGAACCCTGACTGCCCATGAAAAACGCACACTCACCCTGCATAAACGCTCTTTATTTAATAGCTGCTTGCGCAGTTCTGACGGGGGCTAGCGCCTCTTTTTCCTTAGAAAACCCGTTGCCTGCCAAATCGCCTGCCCAACTGTCGGCTTTTGTCAGTGAAGGCAGCGCCACGCTCAACCCCGCTTGGCAACTCACCACCCTGCCCGCCGACAAAGGCATTGCACCCAGCGGGTTCGAACCCACGGTGGTGGACGGGGTAACCGGCCTCAAGGTGAGCACCGATGCGTCTTACGGCGTGCTCGCCCACGCGTGGCAGGGCAACACCCCTGCCGTTTTAAGCTGGCGCTGGCGGATCGACCAACCCTTGGCTGCGGCCGACTTGGCCATCAAAGCCGGGGATGACGCCGCCCTCAAAGTGTGTGTCATGTTTGACCAACCGCTGGCCGACATTCCGTTTTTGCAGCGCACTGGCCTGTCCCTGGCCCGCTCCGTCACCGGCAAAGACTTGCCCAGCGCCACGCTGTGCTACGTGTGGGACGCTCGCTACCCCGACGGCACCGCAGGGGCCAACCCCTACACGGCCCGCGTCCGCTACATCGTGCTGGGCGGCCCTGGTGCCGCGCTGGGCCAATGGACGCTGCAGAAACGCCGGGTGAGTGACGACTTTCAGCGCCTCTTTGGACAAGAAAGCGCCCGCACCCCTCCCGTCACCGCCGTGGTGCTGGGAGCCGACAGCGACAATACACGCGGGCACAGTGTGGCCTACGTGAGCGCGCTGCGCTGGTTGCCTTGAGGTGCAGGGGCGCAGGCTTTGAGCCTTGAACCGGAAGGGGTTGGAATGAAAAAACTGGTGTTATTGGGGGCGGGTCACGCCCATGTGCATGTGCTGTCCACCTTGGCCGCTCAGCCGCTTCCCGGGGTGCAGGTCACGCTGGTGGCCCCTTTTCCGCGCCAGCTCTACTCTGGCATGGTGCCGGGTTTTGTGGCCGGCCACTACACGCTGGACCAATGCGTCATTCAATTGGAACCCCTGCTCAAGGGCACCGACATCACCTGGTTGGCGCGCAGCGTTACCGCGCTAGACGCCAATGCCAAACGCATCACCCTAGACGACGGCAGCGCGCTGGACTTTGACTGGCTGTCCGTTAACACGGGGCCGGTGCAAGACCGAAAAAAGACCGAGGCCCTGCTGCCCGGTGCCCGCGAGCACGGCTTGTTTGTGCGCCCCATCGAGTCCTTCGGCGCACTTTGGCCCCAAGTGCTGGCGATGGCCCACACCCAGGCGCTGCGCTTGGCCGTGATTGGCGGGGGTGCGGCCGGCATCGAGTTGTGCATGGCAGTGCGCCAACGCTTGCCCAAAGCCTCGGTCACGCTCATCAATGGAAGCGGCGAACTGGCCGCCAGCTACCCTGAACGCGTGCGCCAGCGCGTGCGCCGCGCCTTGAAAGCACGCGGCATCGTCGTCCTGCTGGAGCGGGCCAGCCACATTCAAGCTGGCCAGGTCACGCTAGAGAGCGGCGTCACCCTGGCCTGCGACGTGCCCCTCATCGCCACCGGGGCACAAGCTCCCGCTTGGCTGCAGGGCAGTGGTTTAGCGCTGGATGAGCAAGG
>JBAQDW010000065.1:0-7089 GCA_049286445.1 Rhodoferax sp.
TCTGTTGGCCATTCGCCTGCAATCCAGCGTGGACATTCACGCCCTTGCACAAGCCGCGTTTGCTCCGCGCAGGCGACCCCCTCACCCTTAGCGCCTGGTCGTGCCGCAAGGCATCACTGTCTCGTGACCCGCCCAGCCGGTGCGTGCACCAGCGCAGCGATTGACGCCGTGTGATCCCGTCCAAGGGTCACACAACCAGCACCTATCCGCTTTTTCTCCTTGAGCCAAAGGCCTTCTTCTTGAGTCGTCCTGCTCGGTTGATCCCACGGTTCCTTCAGCTGTCTCCACACTTTGCGTGTTCCCTGTAGCCAGCGCACTTGGCGCTTAAAAGTGACGCGAAAAAGCTGTGTCTCTTGTACTGGTGGGGGTATGTATATATACTCTTCACAGTATTAAAAAAAGGCAAGCTATGCGCTCACTTAGTCACTCCCTCTCCTTGCGGCCCTCACCGTTGGCCCGGTATGCGTTGCTGTGCCTGGGTGCGCTCGTTGCTTCAGTGGCACCGGCCCAAGGCGTGATTCAGGTTCCGACGGTTGCGGCGCAAGTGCAGTCGGTCGGCGCTGGTTTTGAGATGGACGGTGTGATTGAGCCGGTTAAAAAGAGCATCATTTCCGCTCAGGCGGGGGGCCGAATTGGCAGCGTGCTGGTAAAAACAGGCGACAAGGTGCAAGCCGGGCAGCTGCTGGCCACCATTGACGATCGAGAGGCGCTCACTGGCGTGGAGCGCAGCCAAGCCCAAGTGGCGCAGGCGCAGGCGGAACTGCGCAACGCACAGTCTCAATTTGATCGCACCCGTGAACTGCAAAGCAAAGGTTTTGTTAGTTCGGCGGCCTTGGACACCGCGGATTCCCAATTGAAAAGCGCCAAGGCGGGGCGTGACCAAGCTGGTGCGGGGGCCAAACAATCGGCTTTGGCCCAAGGCTTCACCCGGGTGACGGCGCCCTTTGATGGCTGGGTGCTCCAGACGCAGGTTGAAGCGGGCGACTTGGCCGTGCCTGGCAAGCCCCTGTTGACGATCTATGCCCCCGAACCACTGCGCGCGGTGGTGCAGGTGCCTGTGTCGCGCTCTGCAGCCGCGCAATCCGTAGGGTCAGTGGAGGTGGCGGTGCTTGGTGCCAATGGCGCCGTGCAGTGGATTCAACCCGCCTCACTCACCAGCGTGCCCACCGCTGACCCAGTGTCGCAAACCATTGAATGGCGGCTGGCCCTGTCCCCCCAGTCAGGGCGCGCCCTGTTGCCGGGGCAACAGGTACGGGTTCGTTTTGCATCAGGCCGACAAGATCGCATGGTGGTGCCGCAGGCCGCTGTTCTGCGTCGCGGCGAACTGACGGCGGTCTATGTGGTCTCTGGTGCTCAATTTGTGCTCAAGGCGATTCGTTTAGGTGCTGACCAAGGCCCGGCTGGGGTGGAGGTTCTGGTTGGTTTGACGGCGGGTGACCGTGTGGCGCTGGACCCGGTGAAAGCCGGCTTAACCGGCGCACAACCTGTTGCACCGCAGTGAGGCGGCTATGAAAGGTACCCCATCTTTAGGCGTCTCAGGCCGCATCGCTGCGGCATTTCAGTCCAACGCGCTGACGCCGCTCTTGGCCATTGTGGCCTTGCTGCTGGGCTTGTTTGCGGTGCTGGTGACCCCGCGCGAGGAAGAGCCGCAAATCAACGTCACCATGGCCAACGTGCTGATTCCCTTCCCCGGAGCCAGCAGTGCCGATGTGCAAAACATGGTGGCGCGCCCGGCTGAACAGGCCTTGAGCCAGATCGCCGGCATTGAGCACACCTACTCTGTCGCCCGCCCCGGTGTGGCCGTGCTCACGGTGCACTTCAAGGTGGGCGTGCCGCGCACCGAAGCCTTGGTGCGCCTGTATGACGTGCTCAACGCCAATCAGGACTGGCTGCCGCGTGACCTCGGAACGCTCACGCCCATCGTCAAACCCAAAGGCATCGACGATGTCCCGGTGCTGGGGGTTACTTTGTGGAGTCGCGATGCGGCGTCTGGCGCGGAGCTTGAGCGCGTGGCCCATGCGGTGGAAAGCGAACTCAAAGCCGTGGCGGGCACCCGCGAGGTGCAAACCATCGGTGGCCCCGGGCGGGCAGTGCACGTGTGGTTGGACCCGGTTCGTCTGCGCGAGCGCGGCGTCGATGTACTGGCACTGCGTCAGGCGTTGGCCGCCTCCAATGCCGCCATGCCTTCGGGCGCCGTGCTGGATGCCAATGGCGCATCACCCCAGATGTTGAGCGTCGAAACGGGCGAGTTTCTGCGTTCTGAGCAAGACGTGGGCGACTTGGTTGTTGGCGTCAGCAAAGGGCTGCCGGTGTATTTGCGTGAAGTGGCCCGCGTTGAGAGTGGTGCCCAACTGCCAAAGCGTTATGTGTGGTTCACCCCCGGCGCAGGCCTGGTGAGCAGCGAGGCGGCTGCAGCGGCCCCGGCGGGCAGTGTTTTTCCCGCCGTGACGATCACCGTCACCAAAAAACCGGGTGAAAACGCCGTGGATGTGTCGCGCGCCGTGCGGAACCGCTTGGCCACGCTGAGCAACACCGTGATTCCTTCCACCGTTGAGACCACCATCACCCGTGACTATGGCGAAACCGCCGCAGAAAAGGCCAACAAGCTGATTCAAAAGCTCGCCTTCGCCACCGGTTCGGTCATCTTGCTGGTCGGCTTTGCGCTAGGACGGCGCGAAGCCGTGATTGTTGGTGCGGCTGTCATCTTGACGCTCACCGCCACCCTGTTTGCGTCCTGGGCCTGGGGCTTTACCCTGAACCGCGTGTCTTTGTTTGCCCTGATTTTCTCAATCGGCATTCTGGTGGACGACGCCATTGTGGTGGTGGAGAACATCCATCGGCATCAAAAACTCACACCGCAGGCCACGCTCAAAGAGATCATTCCCCGCGCGGTCGACGAAGTGGGTGGCCCGACCATTTTGGCGACCTTGACCGTTATCGCCGCGCTTTTGCCCATGGCCTTTGTTTCGGGATTGATGGGCCCCTACATGAGCCCGATTCCGATCAATTCCAGCCTGGGCATGGCCTTGTCACTGGCCATTGCCTTCACTGTCACACCGTGGCTGGCGCTGAAATTGATGAAACCCCATGGCCACGCGTCAGCAGACCATGCCGAACCCGCCGGCCTGGGGCCCAAGCTGCAAACCCTGTTCACCCGCGTGTTGACGCCGTTCTTGGACAGTTCGCGCAAACGCTGGTTGTTGTTGGTTGGAATATTGGTCGCGCTGATGCTCTCCGTTGGGCTGACGCTGGTGCAGTGGGTCGTCATGAAAATGCTGCCCTTTGACAACAAGAGTGAATTCCAAGTGGTGGTTGAAATGCCGGCTGGCACGCCGCTGGAAAATACCGCCGCCACCCTGCACGAGCTGGGCGCATTTCTGGCCAAGCAGCCCGAGGTGCTGAACTTGCAAGCCTATGCAGGCACCGCCTCGCCCATCACCTTCAACGGCCTGGTGCGCCAGTACTACCTGCGCGCCGACGCCGACCAAGGCGACCTGCAGGTGAACCTGGTGGACAAAAAGCACCGCCCTGAGAAGAGCCACGTGATCGCTCAGCGGCTGCGTCCTGGGTTGGAAGCCATTGGTGTGCGCCACCAAGCGCGCATCAAGGTGGTAGAGGTGCCCCCCGGCCCGCCCGTGATGTCGCCCTTGGTGGCCGAAGTCTATGGCCCCGATGAAGCCGGCCGTCAGGCCTTGGCAGTGCGTATTGCCAAAGCGTTTGAGCAAACGCCCGACATTGTGGGTGTTGACACCTCAGTGAAAGAAAACGCCCCTCGCGCCTACCTGCGGGTGCGCCGCCAACGCGCCGAGTCGCTTGGCATTCCCGTCTCAGCGGTGGCTCAAACCGCCGCCATGGCGCTGTCTGGCACCGACGCGACTTACCTGCACGACGGGCAATCCAAATACCCCGTACCGGTTCGCCTGCAGTTGCCGCTGGCCTCGCAGGTGGGCTTGGACGCCTTGTTGGCACTGCCGATGCGCGCCGCCAACGGCCAGATGGTGCCTTTATCCGAGTTGGTGCAAGTGGAGCGGGGTGTCATTGACAAGGCCCTGTTCACCAAAGACCTGCAAGGCGTGAGTTATGTGTTTGGCGACATGGCGGGCAAGCTCGACTCGCCCCTGTACGGCCTCTTTGCCATTCGCAGCAAAATGGCTGATGCCGCCTTGCCCGGCACCGGTGAGATGGGCGAGTACTGGATTCGTCAGCCAACCGACCACTATCGCCAGTACGCCACCAAGTGGGACGGCGAGTGGCAAATCACCTTTGAGACCTTCCGCGACATGGGGGCCGCCTATGGCGTGGGCTTGATCCTGATCTACCTGCTGGTGGTGGCGCAATTTCGCAGCTACCTCACGCCGCTGGTCATCATGGCCCCCATTCCGCTGACCATCATTGGTGTCATGCCGGGCCACGCCTTGACCGGCGCGCAATTCACCGCCACCTCCATGATCGGCATGATCGCGCTGGCCGGCATCATCGTGCGCAACTCCATTTTGCTGGTTGACTTCATTGAGTTGCAGGTGCGCCAAGGCATGGCGTTCAAAGATGCCGTGGTGCAGTCGGCAGCGGTGCGGGCCCAGCCCATTGCCCTCACCGGATTGGCCGCCATGATTGGTGCCTTCTTCATCTTGGACGACCCCATCTTCAACGGCTTGGCCGTGACACTGATTTTCGGCATTTTGGTCTCCACCCTTCTCACGCTGGTGGTCATCCCTGTGCTGTATTACGCCTTGTTTAACAAGCGTATGGCATCGCGCACAGACGCGAACTCGTTTTCTGTAGAACCCACCTGATTATTTGAAGACAAACCACCCTGAAGGAGACACATCATGGCCCATATCGTCATCATTGGCGCTGGTATTGGCGGCGTTCCTGCTGCTTACGAGCTGCGCGACCGGCTAAACAAAGACGCGCACCGCGTCACCGTCATCAACGCCACCAGCTACTTCCAATTTGTGCCCAGTAACCCGTGGGTGGGGGTGGGTTGGCGATGGCGTGATGAGGTTACCCTGGAAATTGGCCCTTACCTCGCCCGCAAAGGCATTGACTTCATTGGCAAAGCCGTGACCCATATCGATGCCGAAGCCAACCGCCTGACAGTGGACGGCGGCGACACCGTGGACTATGACTACCTGATCATCACCACCGGCCCCAAACTCGCGTTTGACGAAGTGCCCGGCGCAGGTCCCGTGCATGGCGGCGGGGGCGGTTTCACCCACTCGGTGTGCTCGGTGGACCACGCCCAGGCTTTCTTTGCCGACTACGAGAAATTTTTGGAGAACCCCGGCCCCCTCATCATTGGTGCCATGCCGGGTGCCAGCTGCTTTGGCCCCGGCTACGAGTTCGCCTTCATCCTGGACACCGACCTGCGCCGGCGCAAGCTGCGCGACCAGGTGCCCATCACCTACGTCACCAGCGAACCCTACATTGGCCACCTCGGCCTGGGCGGCGTGGGCGACAGCAAGTCCATGCTGGAGTCCGAGCTGCGCGGACGCGACATGAAATGGATCACCAACGCCAAAACTACCCGCGTGGAAGACGGCAAGATGTTTGTCACCCAGCTCGACGACTTGGGCAAGCCCTACAAAGACCATGAAATCAGTTTCAAACTGTCCATGATGCTGCCCGCCTTCAAAGGCGTCGATGTGGTTGCCGCCGTGCCCAACCTGTGCAACCCGCGTGGCATGGTGTTGATTGACGAATTTCAGCGCAGCAAGGCCTATCGCAACATTTTTTCAGCTGGCGTGTGCGTCGCCATCCCGCCCGTGGAAGTCACACCCGTGCCCACCGGCACCCCCAAAACCGGCTACATGATCGAGAGCATGATTGGGGCCATCGTCCACAACATCGCCGACGAATTGGACGGAAAGGTGCCCCACGCCAAAGCCACATGGAACGCCATCTGCCTCGCCGACATGGGCGACACCGGTGCCGCCTTCGTGGCCCTGCCACAAATTCCACCGCGCAATGTGAACTGGTTCAAAAAGGGCAAGTGGGTCCACCTGGCCAAAATTGCCTTTGAGAAATACTTCATGCGCAAAGTCAAAACCGGCAACACCGACCCGGTTTACGAAAAGTATGTCCTCAAATTGCTTGGCATCGAGCGCTTGCGCAAGTAACCGCGCGCTCCTCCTGTTTTTCAACTCCTCAAGGAATCTCACCATGACCGTTCAACGCTACATTGTTGTGTTTGCAGGCCTCTTCATCATGATTTCCCTGGCGCTGGGCGTCGAGGCCAGCCCTCTGTTTGTGAGCAAATGGGCGCTGGCTTTTACCGCCTTTGTCGGCCTTAACCTGTTCCAGTCCGGTTTCACTAATTTTTGCCCCTTGGGTGTCATTCTTAAAAAATTAGGCGTGCCAGAGTCGAAAATCGGGTGTGCCCGCTGAGCAGGACCAGCTCTTGGTTCCGCCGCCCGCTTTCTCAACGTTGAAGGATTTTTCATGAGCGATACCCCCATCCACGTCCAGCTCAAGCAAAAGCAGGACTACCAGTTTGACATTCACTTTGGCGGCGACGTGCCCATGGTCATGGGCGATGAGCCGGCCCCACTCGGCGCAGGGCAAGGCCCGTCACCGGTTCAGCTGCTGGCCGCCTCGGTGGGCAACTGCCTCTCGGACTCCCTGCTGTTTGCCCTGCGCAAGTTTAAACAAGCACCCGAGCCGCTCAGCTGCGATGTGCACGCGCAAGTCGGGCGCAACGCCGAGGGCCGTTTGCGCGTGCTGGAGATTCGTGCCGTGCTGGCACTGGGCGTGCCTGCATCGTCACTGGAGCATTTGGACCGCGTACTGAGCACCTTTGAGAGCTATTGCACCGTGACCCAAAGCGTGGGCCAAGGGATTGCGGTGGTGGTTGAGGTGATGGACGCACTAGGCCAGCGGCTCAAGTAACGCACCTGTTGAGAGGATAAAAATGACAGCACTAACCAACGTATCCGCACGAACCGACGTTTTGAATCGACTGCGGCGTGCCGAAGGTCAAATTCGCGGCATTCAACGCATGGTGGAAGAAGGCGAAAGCTGCCTCAAAATCGGCCAACAATTCTCAGCCGTGCGCAAAGCCCTGGACAGCACCTACCTTCGCATGACCGT
>JBAQDW010000066.1:0-4470 GCA_049286445.1 Rhodoferax sp.
GCATGCGAAAGCTGATCACCATCATGAACACGATGTTGAAAAATAAGCAGCCCTGGCACCCAGAAACCACTTGACTTTGAACACGGTTGCTCTCCACCCCCGCCGGGGCGGAAAGGGGAGCTCAACAGCCCTATGTGGCCAACGCTTTGTGCGGGGTGGCGTTCACGTGCAGACGCCAACATTCAAACCTGCCGGGAACCACGGGAACCGCGGGAGTCTTGGACCACATTTACGATGCCTGTGGTCACTTTGAAGGTTGGCGGCTCACAGTGAACTCAACCACTTCTAACATGCGGCCACATACGGCTGTTGGCCCCCCTTTCCCGCCCGGCGGGGCGGGAGAGGGGTTGGGGGTGAGAGTGGGGGTTGCAGCGCAAGAATTGCTACATCGTTGATAGCTGCTCACGCAAGGGCAGCAAGGGCTACAGGCCGAAAACACCCAGAATCGGGAACGCCTGGGGTCACTGAAACCGCACGCTTAAGGATTAAGGATTAAGGATTAAGGGTTAAGGGTTAAGGGCAAGGGTTAAAGGTTAAAGCTTAGGTCACTGCCATTCGGGTTGATGGCGTTTGAGGCACGCTTTCACCTCGTCGCTGACCTCAAAACCGGCTCCAAATTTGCCCGCCAACTCGCCACAACGCTGGGCAAAGTTGTCGATGCCCAGGCCATAGATAAATTGCAATGCCCCACCGGTCCACGCAGGAAAGCCGATACCAAAGACAGAGCCGATATTGGCCTCGTGCACGCTGGTCAGCACCCCTTCCTGGAGGCAGCGGGCGGTTTCAACCGCTTGGCGGTACAGCAGGCGGTCTTTGAGATCGGTCAGGGTCCAGGCGGTGTCCGGTTTCTCAAACAGCGTCTTGAGTTGTGGCCACAGGTATTTTTTGACCCCTTTCTCGACGGGGTACTCGTAAAAACCGGCGCCACCGGCGCGACCCGGGCGGTGGTGTTGGTTCACCATGTCGGTGAGCAACAGCTCGCCCGCCGAGGCCACGTAGGGCAGCCCTTCGGCTTCGCTGTCAGCGCGGGCTTGGTTCATCACATGCAGGCTCAAGGTGAGCGTGGTTTCATCCAGCACCGCCAGCGGCCCCACCGGCATGCCGCACTGGGTGCCCGCGTTCTCGATTGCCGCCGCCGGAATGCCTTCGCTCAGCATGGCCACACCTTCCATCACAAAAGTGCCAAACACGCGGCTGGTGAAGAACCCTCGGCCGTCGTTCACCACAATCGGCAGCTTGCCCAAACCCAGCACATAGTCAAACGCCTGCGAGACGGTCTCGTCGCTGGTTTGGGGTCCGCGAATAATCTCCACCAGCTTCATTTTGTCCACCGGGCTGAAAAAATGGATGCCGATGAACTTGTCGGGCGCGGCACTGGCCTGGGCCAGCCCGCCAATGGGCAGTGTCGAGGTGTTGGAGGCAAAGAAACCACCGGGGGCCAGAAGGGGTTCTGCCTCTGCGGTCACCTGGGCTTTCAGGGCACGGTTTTCAACCACCGTCTCAATGATCAAATCGCAGCCTGCCAAATCGCTATTTTGTGCGGTGGGGTGAATGCGCGACAGCAGTTGCGCTTGCTGCCCGGCACTCATGCGGCCCTTGGCGACGCGCGACTGGGTGAGTTTGGCGCTGTAGGCTTTGCCTGCCTCGGCTTTTTCAAGCGTGACATCTTTGAGCACCGTGACCACGCCTCGGCTGGCCTGCGCGAACGCGATGCCCGCGCCCATCATCCCTGCGCCTAACAAACCCACTTTGCCAGGCTTGAAACGGGGTGCCTGGCCCGGCCGGGACTGGCCGCTTTTGACCGCATTCAGGTTGAAGAAAAAGGTGTTGACCATGGCGCGGGCGTTCGTGCCGGTCATCAGCTGGGTCAGTAAGCGGCTCTCGATACGCAGCGCGGTGGGTACATCCACCTGCAATCCTTCCACCATGCACGCCAAAATGGCCTCGGGGGCGGGGTAGAGGCCACGTGTTTGCTGCTTGAGCATGGCCGGCGCCACGGCCAGCATGGCCGCCACTTTTGGGTTGGCCGGGGTGCCACCCGGTACTTTGTAATCTTTGGCCTCCCACGGGTGTTGGGCGCCCGGGTGGGCGGCAATCCAAGCCAAGGCGCGGGTGCGCATGGCAGCGGCTGCGTCGGCGCCCATGGGCACCAATTCGTGCACCAAACCCAGTGCCAGCGCCTGTTGCGGTGAGAACAGTTTGCCTTCCACCAGGTAAGGCTGTGCGCCCATTAGCCCCAGGTGGCGGGTCATTTTGGTCACCCCGCTGGCCCCGGGCAGCAGGCCTAGCGTGACCTCGGGCAGCCCGAACTGAATTGTGGCGTCGTCCACGGCAATGCGGTGGTGGCCCACCAGCGCCACTTCCCAGCCGCCGCCCAGTGCCGAGCCGTTCAAGCAACTGACCACCGGTTTGCCTAGTGTCTCGAGCGTGCGAAAGTGGGCTTTGACGCGTTCAATGCGGGCGAATACGGCCGCTGCGTCTGAGGGTTGCAGGCGCATCACACTTTTCAAATCGGCCCCCGCAAAAAAGGTGGGCTTGGCCGAGGTGAGCAGCAGGCCTTGAAGGCTGTCTTTGTCTTTCAACACGTGGGCCGCCAGCGCCTCCAGGTCGTCTTGCCACGGCAAGCTCATGGTGTTGATGGGTGAATCGGGTTCATCGAAAGTGACGGTGGCAATGCCATCTTGCACGGTGTAGAGAATGTTTTTCATGGGTAATTGCTATGAATAAAAGAGCTGCTTGCGCAGGTAGGTCATGGGCTAGAGGCCTAAAAGGCTTAAAGTTCTTGAATAAATCAAAGCCGCTCCACGATGGTGGCAATGCCCATGCCGCCCCCCACACAGAGCGTGGCCATGCCGTAGCGCAGTTGACGGCGGTGCAGTTCGTCAACCAAGGTGCCCAAAATCATGGCCCCGGTCGCACCCAGTGGGTGGCCCATGGCAATGGCGCCGCCATTCACATTCACCTTGTCATGCGGCACCTTCATCTCTTTCATGAAGCGCATCACCACCGCTGCAAAGGCTTCGTTCACCTCAATCAGATCCATCTGGTCGATCGTCATGCCGGCCTTGGCCAAAACCTTGCGGGCGGCAGGCATGGGACCCGTGAGCATGATGGTGGGGTCAGCGCCACTGAGGGCCGCAGACACAATGCGGGCCCGGGGCGCAAAGCCATATTTTTTCCCTGCAGCCTCGGAGCCAATCAACATCGCCGCTGCGCCGTCGACCAGTCCGGACGAGTTGCCTGCGTGGTGCACATGGTGAATACGCTCTACCTGCGGGTAGCGGGTCAGGGCCACTTGGTCAAACCCCATGCCGCCCATTTGTTCGAACGCGGGCTTGAGTGAGGCCAGTCCTTCCAGCGTGGTGTTGGGTTTGATGAACTCGTCTTGCGCCAAAATAATTTGACCGATCGCGTCTCTGACCGGCATCACAGAGGCGTCAAAGTAGCCGCTGGCGCGGGCGTGGGTGGCACGTCGTTGTGATTCAAGGGCGAACGCATCCACGTCCTCCCGGGTAAAGCCTGCCAGCGTGGCAATCAGGTCGGCGCCAATGCCCTGCGGCACAAAGGCGGTGGCGGCGTTGGTCTCGGGGTCCATGGCCCAGGCCCCGCCGTCGGAGCCAATCGGCACGCGGCTCATGCTCTCCACGCCACCGGCCACCACCAAGTCTTCCCAGCCGGAGCGCACCTTTTGTGCCGCCAGGTTCACCGCTTCCAGGCCCGAGGCGCAAAACCGGTTGATCTGCATGCCCGAGCAAGTGAAGTCCCAGCCCGCTTTGAGCGCGGCCACTTTGGCAATCACCGCGCCTTGGTCACCCACGGGTGACACCACGCCCATCACCACATCGTCCACCTGAGATGTGTCCAAGTCATTGCGGCGTTGCAATTCGGTGAGCAGGCCCGCCAGCAGGTTGACGGGCTTGACCTCGTACAGGCTCCCGTCCTTCTTGCCCTTGCCGCGGGGCGTTCGGATGGCATCAAAAATATAAGCTTCGGTCATGGCGTCTCCTGAGTGAAACGCCGGGGCATCGACCCCGGCAGGGTGCAGTAAAGTGCGTTAAGGCGCAAATCATCCCTGTAAACCGCCGCATTGGAGTCAACTTGGAGACAACATGATTGAAAGAACGCTTTTCACCCCGGACCACGAAGCCTTCAGAGACAGTTTTAAGCGTTTTCTGGACAAGGAAGTCGCTCCGTTTCACGCTGACTGGGAAGAGCAAGGCTTTGTGGACCGCGCTGTGTGGTGCAAGGCAGGTGAGAACGGTTTTCTATGCGCCACCATGCCCGAAGCCTATGGCGGCTCGCAAGCCGACAAGCTGTACTCGGTGGTGCAAATGGAGGAGCTCAACCGCGCCGGTTTCACCGGCATTGGCTTTAGTCTGCACAGCGAAATCGTGGCACCTTACCTGTTGCACTACGGCACCGACGATCAAAAATCCCGCTACCTGCCCAAACTGGCCAGCGGCGAGATGA
>JBAQDW010000067.1:0-2624 GCA_049286445.1 Rhodoferax sp.
TGGCGTGGGCCATCGGCGGCACGCCGCCAATGGAATACCCGGTTTTGGCTTTGACAAAACCCGCATCCGCCCGACCCAAAGGCCCCACCAGCGCCGCCACCTTTTTCTCGTCCACCCGCCGGTCGCCGGAGGTCACAACCAACACGGCCATGTCATCGGCCTTGCGTCGAAAAATAATGCTTTTGGCAATTTGCCCCACATCGATTCCCAGCGCATCTGCCGCCTGCTGGGCCGTGCGCGCCGCATCTTCGAGCATGACAGGGGCATGTCGGTGGCCCTGCGCCAAAAGCACGGCAGCAATGCGCTGCACGCCTTCGGGTAAAGGTTTTACTTCAGCACCGCACATGTCAGCCCGCCCGTTTGTTCAGCAGCGCCGTGGCGGCGCGGGAATTGGGCTTGCGCCCCAAGAAGTTACTAATGAATTGGCCGGCATCGACCAATTTTTCCAGATCAATGCCGGTCTCAATGCCCATGCCGTGCAGCATATACACCACATCTTCAGAGGCTACATTGCCTGTTGCCCCCTTGGCATACGGGCAGCCGCCCAAGCCCGCCACCGAGGTGTCGAACTGCCAGACCCCCAGGTCCAACGCCACCAGGGTGTTGGCCAGTGCCTGTCCATAGGTGTCGTGAAAATGCCCCGAAATGTCGTCCAGGTCATAGTGCTGCAAGGTCGCCTCCAGCGCCCGGCGCACTTTCAACGGCGTGCCCACGCCAATGGTGTCGGCCACGCCCACATGCTGCACACCAATGCCTTTCATCAACCCCGCCAAATAGGCCACGCGCTCAGGGGCAATGTCGCCCTCGTACGGGCAACCCACGGTGCACGACATGGCTCCGCGCACATCAATACCTGCCGCGCGGGCCGCCGCGACCACCGGTGCAAAGCGGTCAATGCTCTCGGCAATCGAACAGTTGATGTTCTTCTGGCTGAAGGCCTCGCTGGCAGACGCGAACACCACGATCTCATCAGGTTTAGACAGCAGCGCCGCCTCAAAACCTTGCAGGTTGGGCGTGAGCACCGAGTAGCGCACACCCGCCTTGCGTTGAATACCGGCCATGACGTTGGCGTTGTCTGCCATTTGCGGCACCCACTTGGGCGACACGAAGCTGGTGACCTCAATCTCGGTCAGGCCCGCGTCTTGCAGGCGGTGCACCAGCTCAATCTTGACTGACGCAGGCACTGGCTGCTTTTCATTTTGCAGGCCGTCACGGGGGCCCACATCAACCAGCTTAACTTTGGTAGGAATGCTCATGGAAATACTTCATTTTTCTTAAAAATCGGAAAAAGGGTCAATGGCCTGCGTCAGCAGCTTCCATCTTGCGGTGCCACCGCAGCAATAAATAGCCCATCACCATGCTGATGCTACTGAACACCAGCAAACCCAGACCAATCACCGTTTTGATCCAGGCAGACCCGCTGATTTGGGCCCGGGACGGGTCCGCCACCGGGTAGCGCACAGTGACCGTCTCACCCAGGGCATGCACCGCAGCGTGCTGACGCAACAGCGCGTCAACCACCCGAAACGACCGCCCATCGTGAGCAGAAAACTCAACCACGCTGTACTGCCCCGACCCCCGCCCTTGGTTGAGAAAAGCCGTTTGGTGGGCCACCACTCGCCCTTCGGCGCTGCGCAGGTCGCCCCCAAAATTCATGCCTTTTGCGATCAGCCATGCCGCACCCAACGCGGTGAGGGCACTCGGCAGCAACAAAAACCAGCCCAGCGGGCGAAGAAAGCGTCGGTAAGAGGGTTTGGCCATACCTGTGATTGTGAATGTGAATGGGTGCAAGGCGGTGCCTGAGGGGCGTCAATAACCCCGCACAAGGTTCACTGTGCCGGCAACGGATTGGCCCCGGTGCAGGGCCCCCAATTTTTGGGCAATCTGGGCGATGCTTTCGCTGCGCAGCGTGCGGGCCGAGGTGTGCGGCGTGAGAACGATTTTGGGGTGTTTCCAAAACGCGTGTGCGGGCGGCAGTGGCTCGGTGCGAAACACATCCAGCGTGGCGCCCGCCAAATGCCCGCTGTCCAGCAGCGCCAGCAAGTCCTCGTCCACCAAGTGAGCGCCGCGCGCCACATTGATCACATAGCCCCCCGCTTGCAGGCGGGACAGGTGGTCGGCATTCATCACATTCCGCGTCTCATCGGTCAAAGGCAGCAGGCAAACCAATACTTTGCTGGCGGCCAGGAAAGCGGGCAACTGCGCCATGCCCCAAAAACCTTGCACACCCGCCAAGGGCTTGCTTGACCGACTCCAGCCGTTCACCGGAAAGTCAAACTGTGCCACGGCCCGCGCCACGCGCTCGCCCAACACGCCCAGCCCCATGATGCCAACCGGAAAATCCGCCCGGTCACGTGGCTCACGGTAGGACCAAGTGCCCTGTGCCATGTCGGCCTCGTACCCTTCGAATTCGCGGAAGTGGCGAATCAGGGCGTGGCACACGTACTCCGCCATTTGCACCGCCATGCCCGCGTCGTCCAGGCGAATCACGGGCACCCCGGCGGGCAAATCCAGCTTCATCAGCGCGTCCACACCCGCACCGGTGTTGAAGATGGCCTTGAGCTGCGTTTGCTCGTTAAAAAACGCCTGCGGTGGCGCCCACACCACCGCGTAATCCGCCAGCG
>JBAQDW010000068.1:0-14915 GCA_049286445.1 Rhodoferax sp.
ACGCCAAATGACAAGCAGAAACGAGCGCTTGAACTGATCGCTCAGATCAAATCGTAGTCAGAACGTGGAACCAGACTTACCGTCGGTTTCATTGGGGAAACTCGGGTTTTTGGGGGAAGAACTTCAGCTTAACGCGTAAGTATGTACCATTCGACTTGGCGGCAGGCCGCGCATGAGAAAAAATATATGAATAATCAGCCTACAGCCCAAGCGCAGCCTGCGCAAGCAGCTACAAAAGGGATAGCAATTGGCCTGATGTTGGCCGGCTTTGGATCGATCGCGTTTAGCGGCAAAGCCATCATCGTCAAGCTGGCGTACCGCTATGGGGTGGATGCGGTCACGCTCATCATGTACCGCATGTTATTTGCCTTGCCGCTGTTCGCGCTGATGGCGTGGTGGGCCAGTCGCGGCAAGCCCCCGCTTACTTGGCGCGACTGGCGGGGCGTGTTGGGGCTGGGTTTCACCGGCTATTACTTGGCCAGTTTTCTGGACTTCATGGGCTTGGCTTACATCAGCGCGTCGCTGGAGCGACTCATTCTGTACCTTAACCCCACGCTCGTGCTGCTGCTGGGCCTGGTGCTTTACCAACGCAAAATCACGCGCTTTCAGGCCTTGGGCATGGCCATCAGCTACGCCGGCGTGTTGCTGGTGTTTGGCCACGAAATTAACTTGCAGGGCGCGAATGCCGCCTGGGGTGCCTTGCTGGTGTTTTTGAGTGCAGTCAGCTATGCGGTTTACCTGAGCTTCAGTGGCGAGTTGGTGCAGCGCCTGGGTTCGCTGCGCTTGGCCGGGCTGGCGACGGGTGTGGCGTGTGTGCTGTGCATTGGGCAGTTTTTGCTGCAGCGCCCTTTGAGCGCGGCCATGGTGGCGCCGCAGGTGATTTGGCTTTCCGTGCTGAACGCCACGTTGTGCACGGCGGCACCGGTGCTGGCGGTCATGATGGCGATTGAGCGAATTGGCGCCAGCATGGCGGCTCAGACCGGCATGATTGGGCCGATGTCCACCATTTTGCTGGGTGTGGCGGTGCTGGATGAACCCTTCACCGCGTGGGTGGCGGCGGGATCCGTGCTGGTGATTGCGGGGATCTTTGTGTTTTCCAGGGGCCGCACGCGACACTGACGATGCCCCTATCATCGGCTTCACTTTTTTTTGATCAGGATCATCACCATGGATTTAGGTATTGCCGGCAAATGGGCGCTGGTGTGTGGCGCCAGCAAGGGCTTGGGATTTGGGTGTGCACAGGCACTGGTGCGCGAAGGGGTCAACGTGGTGATCGTTGCCCGTGGGGCTGGGCTTCTTGAAGCGGCTGCTAATCAATTGATAGCGGGTGGCGCAGGCGGGGCGGGGGCTAGCGTGCAATTTGTACCTGCAGATATCACCACCGTGGAGGGCCGAGCGGCGGTGTTTTCGATTCGCACGGACTTTGACATCGTGGTGACCAATGCCGGCGGCCCGCCCACGGGCGACTTTCGTGACTGGGACCGCGAGGCCTGGATCAAGGCGGTGGACGCGAATATGCTGACCCCGATTGAGTTGATCAAAGCGACGGTGGACGGCATGGCCGCGCGGGGCTTCGGGCGGATTGTCAACATCACCTCCAGCGCGGTGAAAGCGCCCATTGATATTTTGGGGTTGTCCAACGGCGCGCGCAGTGGCCTGACCGGGTTTGTGGCGGGTGTGTCGCGCAGTGCATTGGCCGCCCAGGGGGTAACGATCAACAACCTGCTGCCTGGGGCGTTCGATACCGACCGCCTGAAGGGCACGCTGCAAGGTGCAGCGCAAAAGACGGGTAAATCGCTCGATGCGGTCATGGACGCGCGGCGTCAGACGATTCCGGCGCGCCGCTTTGGCACGGTGGATGAGTTTGGTGCCATCTGCGCGTTTCTGTGCAGCCAACAGGCGGGCTATATCAACGGCCAAAACATCCTCGCCGATGGCGGCACCTACCCCGGCACTTTTTAAGCGGCCCGCTTAGCGGCGCGAGGACACGACGATGCCGCCCACAATCAACGCAAACGCCAGTCCGTGGTAAATCTGCGGGGTTTCCCCCAAAAAAACCGTGGACAGTACAGCGGTGAACAAGGGCGTCAGGTTGATGAAAAACCCCGCTGCCGCTGGCCCGGCCCGGCCCACCCCCGCGCCCCAAGCCCGGTAGGCAATCACAGCGGGGCCAACGGCAATGAACACCAGGGCGGCACCCAGTGGCCAGCTCCATTGAAAATGCCCTTTGCCCAAGGCCCATTCTCCGCCTGAGAACAGGGCCGACCAGACAATACCGAACGCCATTTGGGCCAGCAAAAAGGCCGTGCCGTTGCGGCGAATCGCCTGCGGCTCGGTGGTCGGACGGGCCAGCATCCAGCTGTAGGTGGCCCACGCGGCGGATGCCATCAGCACATACACGTCGCCCGCCACCCATTGCACGGCTTTGAGCACCTCCCACTGCCCGCGACTCAGCACCAGCAACACGCCCGTGATCGACAGAACGGCCCCCAGTCCTTGGCGGGGCGAGATGGGGGCTTGAAAAAACAGACGTCCAATGAGCAGCATCCACACCGGTGTGCTGGCGCCCACCAAGGTCACATTGATGGGGGTGGAGGTGTTCAGCGCCAAGTACAGCAGCGCGTTGTACGCGCCCACACTGAGCAGCCCGAGCATGGCGAAGCGCCGCCAATGGGACCACAGCCCGCTGTTCACTCGCAACACACCACCCGCCACAGGCAACAGCAGCAAAAAGGCGAGCACCCAGCGCAGCAGGTTCAGCGTCATCGGCGACACCATGTCGCTGACCAGTCGGCCTACCACGGCGTTGCCGGCCCACATCAGGGGGGGAATGGTCAGCAGCAGGGCTGCTGTAGGGGTCAATTTGGTTTGCAAAATGGAGGGGTGTTGCGCAGCATCGCCTCAAAGGCGGTTAGGGAGATGGGTTTGCTGAAAAAATAGCCTTGAAACAGCGTGCAGCCGTGCAGGGCCAAGAACGCTTGCTGGGCCTGTGTCTCAACGCCCTCGGCAATCACTTCGAGGTCGAGGTTGCGCGCCATGCCGATGATGGTTTGCACAATCACGCCGTCGGTGGACTGGATTCCGATATTGCGCACAAAAGACTGGTCAATTTTTAACTGGTCCAGCGGCAAACGCGTGAGGTAGGCCAGTGAGGAATGACCGGTTCCGAAGTCATCGACCGAGAACTGAACGCCCAGCGCTTTGAGCTCGGTCATTTTAAGAATCGTGTTCTCCACATTTTTTAGCACCAGCGATTCCGTGAGTTCAAGCTTCAGCGATTGCGCTGCAATGCCGGTCTCTTGAATGACCGCAGCGACTTCAGCCACGAAAGAGGGCTGTAGAAACTGGCGCGCGCTGACGTTGACCGAGAGCAACAGGTGCTGGCAGACCGGGTCATCTCGCCATGCCGCGAGTTGCTGGCAGGCCGTGCGCAGGACCCACTGTCCGATGGGCAAGATCAACTCGCTTTCTTCAGCCACGGGAATAAATTCACCGGGTGAGACCATTCCGCGGTGGGGGTGGTGCCAGCGAATCAGCACCTCGGCGCCGACCACAGGTCCGTCCAGCTGATGTTGGGATTGGTAGTAGAGCTGGAACTGGTTTTCAACCAAGGCCACCCACAAATCACGCTCCAATTCCGCGCGCGCCGTGATATCGGCCTGCATTTGAGGGTCAAAGAAGCAAAACGCGTTGCGCCCGCTGGCTTTGACCTGGTACATCGCGATGTCGGCTTGTTTGAGAAGATCGGTTGGCGATTGCGCGTCTGCGCCGAAGAGGGTGGCGCCAATACTGGAGGTGCTCACGTGTTGGCGGCCCATCAGCAGGTAAGGCGCGTTCAGGCTGGCCAGCACTTTGTGCCCCACATTTTGGGCCACTGACACCGCGTGGTGCGGGTCGGGCGTGAGGTCGGTGAGCATGACAACAAACTCGTCCCCCCCTAAGCGGGCGACCGTGTCCTGGGCGCGTACGGTGGCGGTCAGGCGCTGTGCGACTTGGATCAACAACTCGTCGCCCACATCATGGCCCAAGGTGTCATTGAGTGTTTTGAAGTGGTCCAGGTCTAAAAAGAGGAGTGCGCCCCATTGTTGGTTGCGGGCGCTGGCCGCGACGGTCTGTTGCAGCCGGTCCATCAACATGCGCCGATTCGACAGCCCGGTGAGCGGGTCAAAAAACGCCAACTGCTCGACTCTGGCCTTGGACACCGCGAGGCTGTGGCGGGTCTCTGCCATGCGTGCCAGGTAGTTGATGGCGAAGGCCGCCGCCGCCAAAATCATCAGCACAAAAGCCAGCGCGGCGCTCAGGATAAAGTTGCGTTGGGCACGCCAGCGCTCCAAAGCAGCCTCAATGGGCAGACTGGCGGCCACCACAATGTCCCGGTACAACACCGGGCGAACGACCACAATGGCGGGTTGTCCACTGAGCCGGGCGGCGGCCCGCATGGGTTTCTCATCGGGTTCGGGCGCTGCCAAAGGCGGGACCAAACGGGGCGCAGCGGTGTGGGTTTGAATGGGCAAGCTGATCAGTAACTCGCCCCCGGTTCGCTCAAGGCTGATCTCCAAGTCTGGACTGTCCACGCCTTGGACCAAGATGGCCGTTAACAAGTGAATGGGGACTTCAGCCACCGCAATCACCCGAGCGGTGTTGGCAAGGCGGAGGTAGCGGGCCAGGTAGAGCACGGGCTCCGCGCTGGAGAAACTTACCGCAGGCGCACTGATGACCAGCGTAGAGACGGGCTGCGCGTTGACTTCGTTTAAAAAACCCGCTGCCAAATTAAGCTGCAGGGCCTTGCCAGCGGGGTCCGACGTGGCCAGCACCTGGCCCTGGTCGTCCAGCAAGGACAAGTTGCGCAGCAGCATGTTTTGCTGCGCGTAGCGGGTCATTGACCCCGAGGCTGTCGGCAGATCAATCCAATCCACCATGGATTCCGACAAGTTCAGGACCTCATTCAAACCGGCCAACAAAATATCGATCCCCAGCAAATTCCGGTTCAGCGCCATGCTGGCACCGTTGGTGAGGCGCACCGTTTGTGACTCGCTGCTGGACAGAGTGTCCTGTCGGGTGTTCAAGATCAGGCTGGACGCAGCGAGGATCACCATCGCCACAAATACGCCGGTTAAAACGACGATGAATACCGTAACCCGGCTGGGCGAGCGCCACGTCATGGCGGGGCAGGAGCCACAAGGTTCTGCCCCGGGCCAATGGTGCGATTCCACAGGTCAGCGCAAGTGGGTCCACAGCGTTTGAGCCATTGCGGCAAGACCACTTTGACGAACAGTTCCTGGCTCTTTTTGGCGTCTTGGGGCGTCGAGGGAACCTCGGTCATCTGTCCCCGTTTACCGCTGATACAACCGGGCGCGCCGGTGTTGCAAGCCATTCCTTCCGCTGTTTCACGCTCGCTTTCAGCCCATATGGTTTGCTCCAACTTGGGTAGCTCCTGGCGCAACAAGGCTTTGAGGTCTGGCGGCATGGCGTCCCATGCATCACGGTTGGCGCCAAAAAAAGCCAAGCCCCACGTGATGGGGAGGGCGTAGATATGCGTGGTGAGCGTTTGGAGCCCTACCGTGTTGCCTGACATCGTGCCCGTGATGGCGCAGTCAATCTCGCCAGCGGTCAAGCTGCTTTTGATCTGGGCAAACCCAGTGAGCACAGGGGTAGCGCCCAAGGCACCGATGAAATCAGACTGCGTGATCGATGAGACCCGTACCCGACGCCCCGCCAGATCACTCAGCTGCGACAGAGGCTGTTTGCAAAACACGACCTGCGCCGGATAGACATAAATTGCCAAAACTTCGATTTTGTAGCGGGTGCGCAACTGGGTTTCCAAATAAGGCCGAAACGCCGCCACATTGCGTTTTAAGTGGGCCATGTCGGGATTCAGGCCCGCGAGGTCAGGGGCGCCAAACTGCGGGTAATACGCTGTCACTGAACTCATCAAGATGGTGCCAAAAGGGACCACGCCCAATTGAATGAGGCGCACCATGTCACCGCCTGGAATCCCCGTTCGGTCAAAGGGCACGATGGTTGCGGTAAAGCGGCCGCCGCTCAAGCGCGGTAGCTCTTGGGTCCAAAAAGGCCCTTCGTTGCGGGTGTATTGGTTCAAACCCGCCAGTCCCCCAATGATGCGCAAGGCATAGGGAGGCGGCGCGGCGGGCTGCTGAGCCCAAGCCCCTCCCCCGAAGTTCAACGCGATCAGGAACGCCATGATGCGGCGCCACAGGGACGACACCTGAAGGGGGGAGTGATGGGGAAATAATTCCAATTCCATATCAATAGGATCTGTTGTTGCTTCGCCTTGCCGTGCGTCTGCACTGTCTGCGGCTTCGCGCCTAAGCTCCTATCGATCTGAAAATGGAATAGGGGCATGGCGAAGGTCTCTCAAGCATTCTGGCAGAAAACGGGTTCTTGACGGCAGGGCCTGGTGGCGTGCGGGAAAAATTTTCGTGGCACCATGCGTTCATTGTTATTTTTGAAGGGTTGATGGACATGACTGCTATTTCTTCTCGCGCGATTCGCATTAAGCACACCGGCGGGCCCGAACTGCTTGAGTTAGTGAACGTGACGGTGGGTGACCCCGGGCCAGGTGAAATTCGCATTCGCCACCATGCGATTGGGCTTAACTTCATCGACGCTTACCAGCGCAGCGGGCTGTATGCCTTGCCCCTGCCTTTGCAGCTTGGCATGGAGGCCGCAGGGGTGGTGGAGGCGGTGGGCGAGGGCGTGATTCATTTGCAAGTGGGTGACCGTGCCGCCTACGCCAGCCAACCGCCCGGCAGCTACTGCGATTTGCGGGTGATGCCTGCCAAATGTGTTTGCAAGTTGCCGGACGCGATCTCCTTTGAAACCGGCGCGGCCATGATGCTCAAAGGGCTCACTGCCCAGTACCTGCTCAAGCGCACCCAACCGCAAGGGGGGTTGCAGCCAGGCGATTTTGTTTTGTTTCACGCGGCCGCCGGGGGCGTGGGGCTGATCGCATGCCAGTGGGCCAAGGCCATGGGCTTGCAGTTGATTGGCACGGCCGGGTCGGACGCCAAATGCGCATTGGCCAAAGCCCATGGCGCCGCCTTTGTCATCAACTACGCCACGGAAGATTTCTCTGCAAGGGTGAAAGAAATCACGGCGGGCAAAGGCGTCAAAGTGGTTTACGACAGCGTGGGCAAAGACACGTGGGACAAATCCCTGGACTGCCTGGCCCCTTTTGGCTTGATGGCCAGTTTTGGCAACGCCTCGGGTCCTGTGGCACCTTTTGCGCCGGGCATTCTGGGGGCGAAAGGCTCGTTGTACGTCACGCGCCAAACCTTGTTCAACCACATCGCCACCCGCGAAAGCACGCAGGCAATGGCCGATGATTTGTTTGCAGTGGTGGAAAGCGGCCAGGTGACCATCCGCATCGACCAACGCTACCCGTTGGCAGAGGTGCAGCAGGCCCACCGTGATTTGGAAGCCCGGAAAACCACGGGCTGCACTATTTTGACGCTGTGATCTCCGTGCCATCGTCCAGCACCGAGTGACGCAGCCGGCTCGGGGCCAACGCGCCCGCCGAGTCCAAAATCGGGTAAGCGATTGAGCAAATGTGTGAGTTGATGCGTTTGAGATCGCTGATCAAATCAATGTGCAAGGAGCTGGTCTCAATACTTTGCAGCGTGTTGACCGCCAGCCGCTCCAAGTGGGCGGCCGCGTAGGCGTGCTCCAAGGTTCTGAACCTGGTTTTCTCTTCAAGCAATTTTTGTGCATCACGCACGTTGCCGTTCAAGAAAACGCTCATGCCCAAGCGCAAGTTGTTCACCAGACGACGATGCAGGTCGGTGATCTCGTTCATGCCTGCCTCTGAGAAAGCACGCCCTGGTTTGATCTTTTTGTCTTCAATATCAATGAGCACGCGCTCGATGATGTCGCCAATCTGCTCCATGTTGATGGTGAAGCTGATGATGTCGGTCCAGCGGCGACCCTCTTCCTCACTCAAGGCTTCGCGTGATATTTTGGTCAGGTAGTACTTGATGTCAGAGTACAGCTCATCCACGGTGTCATCCATTTTCTGGAGTTCTTTCGCCAGCACCTCGTTGTCCGTTTTGATGACTTCCAACACACCGCGCAGCATGGCTTCCACCACATCCGCTTGGTGCATGGATTCACGCACGGCACACGAAATCGCTACCGACGGGGTGGCCAGCGCCGAGACGTCCAAATGCCGTTGACGTCCCGCCACCGCATGCTTGGCCTGGACGGGCAACGCCATCTCCACCCAACGCGCAATCATGCCGGTCAAGCCGACAAAGATGGCACCCACCATCAGGTTGAACGACAGGTGAAACAGGACCACCACGGTTGCGGTGTCACCCAAATAGGGGCGCACATGCGTCAACCACAAACCGACAAACGGTGCGGCAATGCCAACGCCTAGTATTTTGAAGAGAAGGTTGCCCAGCGGCACTTGCCGGGTTTGCACATTGGATCTGAGGGTGGTCAGCACCCCCAGCAGGCCACTGCCCAGGTTGGCACCCAAAACCAAGCCCAACGCCACCGGCAACGGAACCACCCCCGTGCTGGCCAGTGTGGCTGTGAGCAGCACGATGGCCAAGCTGGAGTAGCTCAACACGGCCAGAAAAGCGCCCACCAGTATTTCACTCAGAATGTCACTGCTCACAGACGCCAGCAAAGCCTTCACCGCGGCGGACTGCGTGAGCACCGTGGCCGATGCGGACACCAATTGCAGTGCCAGCAGCATCAAACCGAGCCCAATTAACACGCGACCGACGCGGCCCACGGTGGTGGATTGGCGAGCGATGAACAACACCACACCGACCAGAATGAACAGGGGCGACAACCAGGACAGGTCACGCGAGAACACCACCGCCATCACGCTGGTGCCGATGTCCGCACCGAGCATCACGGCCAGCGCTGCGGGCAGCGCAATCAGCCCCTGCCCGACAAAGGAGGACACGATGAGTGAGGTGGCCGTGCTGGACTGCAGAATGGCCGTCACACCCACGCCGGACAGCGTGGCTGCGAAACGGTTGCGAACGCTGTGCGACAACACGGCGCGCAAATTGGCACCTAGCACCCGCAGCATGCCGGTTCGCACCATGTGCGTGCCCCAAATCAGCAGGGCAATGGCGGCGAGCAGGTTCAGCAGCTGGGTCAAGACTTTTCCTCAGGAAAAAGCCCTGAGCTTACTTTGTTTTTCGCACCCTTAGCAACTCATCCAAGATCAGGCAAGCAGCGCCTACGGAGATCGCACTGTCGGCGATGTTGAAGGCGGGAAAGTGCCAAGTGCCCCAATAGAAATCCAAAAAATCCACCACATAGCCGTAGCGCACCCGGTCGATCACATTGCCCACCGCGCCGCCCAAAATACAAGCCAAGGCAAAGGAGAACAGCTTTTGGCCGGGGTGGGCTTTGAGCATCCACAAAATCACCCCAACGGCCGCCACCCCGATGCCGGTGAAAAACCAACGCTGCCAACCAGACGCATCGGCGAGAAAGGAAAACGCCGCGCCGGTGTTGTGCACCCGGACAATGTTGAAAAAGGAGGTGATAGCGGTGCTGTCACCCAGCTGGTAATAGCCCAAAATCAGAATTTTGGTGAACTGGTCAGCAATCAGAAAAATCAGGGCGAGCCCCAGCCAGGGCAGCATGCTGCTCGACGATGATGAGGAGAATCCTTTTGCCATTATGCGAACTCCCTCAACTCGCCTTCGCCGTACAAATTGCGGGTGCAACGCCCGCAAATACTGGGGTGCGCGGCGTCAACGCCCACATCGTCCCGGTAATGCCAGCAGCGCTCACATTTAATGCCTTTTGTGGCGCTAGCCCTTATTGACAGTGCGGCACCAGCTATCAAATCAATAGTGGAAGTGATGAACACAAACTTCAAGTCACCCCCCAAACTGCTCAGCAGGGCGAAATCGGCCGCGTTAACCGTCAAATCGATATGCGCTTGCAACGACGAGCCCACCAAGCCCTCAGCACGCAGGGTCTCAATGTCCTTGTTCACCGCATCGCGCAATTCGCGAATCCGCGCCCACTTGGCCAGCAGCACCGCGTTCGGAGCGTCCTGCTGCATGTAGGTGGCCATGAAAATGGAGTCTTGCGTGGCAGCCGGTACCTTGCCCGCTGCGCCCAGCACAGCCCACGCTTCTTCTGCCGTAAAGCTCAAAAACGGCGCCATCCAGCGCAGCATGGACTGGGTGATGTGCCACAACGCGGTTTGGGCACTGCGCCGTGCCAATGAGCCCGGTGCGGTGGTGTAAAGCCGGTCTTTCAGCACGTCTAGGTAGAACGAGCCCAGGTCTTCCGAGCAATAAATTTGCAGCTTGGCGACCACCGGATGAAATTCATACACTTCAAAGTGCGCCAAGATGTCGGTTTGCAACTGGGCCACGCGGCTCAGCGCATAGCGGTCAATCTCCAGCATTTGGTCTGGGTCCACGCTGTCCACAGCGGGATCAAAATCACTCACGTTGGCCAGCAGAAACTTGAGGGTGTTGCGCACCCGGCGGTAGGTGTCCACCACGCGGGCCAAGATTTTCTCGTCGCCCGCAATATCGCCAGAGTAGTCGCTGGCCGCGACCCACAGCCGAATGATTTCAGCGCCCAGCTTTTTACTGGTCTCTTGCGGGTCCACGCCGTTGCCCACGCTCTTGCTCATCTTGTGGCCCTTGCTGTCCACGGTGAAGCCGTGCGTCAAGATGCCTTTGTAGGGCGCACGGCCGTACATGGCGCAGGCCGTGAGCAGGGATGAATGGAACCAGCCCCGGTGCTGGTCATGGCCTTCCAAATACAGGTCAGCCTCTGGACCTTCGGCGTGACCACTGCCCGCGTGGGAGCCCTTCAGTACCGTGGTGTGGGTGGTGCCGGAGTCAAACCAAACTTCCAAAATATCCGTGCTCTTGGTGTAGTGCTCAGCCCCTTCAGCGCCAACTTTGGCAAAAATGGCCTCGGTGGTGGCCACGCTCCAGGCTTCAATACCACCTTGCTCGACCATGTCGGCGGCCAGATCCAGAATTTCCATGGTCAGTGGGTGCAACTCGCCGCTGTCTTTGTGCAAAAAGAAGGGCAGGGGGACGCCCCAGCTGCGTTGGCGGCTGATGCACCAGTCGGGCCGTCCGGCAATCATGTCGCGCAGGCGCGTTTTGCCGTTTTCTGGGTAAAACGCGGTCTGCTCGATGGCGTCCAGCGCGGTTTGACGCAGCGATTTGGGCGCCTTGTCCTTGGTGAACACTCCCACGCCTTCATCCATGCGAATGAACCATTGGGCCGCAGCACGGTAAATCACTGGCGTTTTGTGGCGCCAGCAGTGCGGGTAACTGTGCACGATGTCGGTGGTGCCGAACAGGCGACCGGCGTCACGCAGGGCATCAATGATGACCGGGCAAGCTTTCCAGATGTGCTGGCCGCCAAACAAGGGCATCTCGGGCGCATAGACGCCATTGCCCTGAACCGGGTTCAAGATGTCGTCGTAGGCCAAGCCGTGCGCTACGCAGCTGTTAAAGTCTTCGACGCCGTAAGCAGGGGCGGAGTGAACGATGCCGGTGCCATCGTCTGCGGTGGCGTAGTCGGCCAAGTAGATGGGGCTCAGGCGGTCAAAGCCGGGGTCCACATGCGCCAAGGGGTGTTTGAAGTTCAGCCCGCCCAGGTTTTTGCCTTCCGTGGTGGCCAGCACCGTGCCGGTTAGCTGAAAACGCTCCATGCATTTTTCGACCAAGGCCTCGGCCAGCACCAACAGGCCGCGCTCAGTGTCCACTAACGCGTAGATGAGTTCGGGGTTCAGGTTCAGCGCTTGGTTGGCAGGAATGGTCCAGGCGGTGGTGGTCCAGATGACCGCAAACGCGTCTTTCTCCAAGGCGGGCAGACCAAACGCGCTGGCCAGCTTGGCGGGTTCGGCGCACAAAAACCCCACATCCAGTGTTTGCGATTTTTTGTCAGCGTATTCGATTTCGAACTCGGCCAGTGACGAGCCGCAGTCAAAACACCAGTACACAGGTTTTAGACCTCGGTACACAAAGCCGCGTTCCACCACGCGTTTGAAGGCGCGAATTTCTTCAGCCTCGTTTTTGAAGTCCATGGTGCGGTAGGGATGGTCCCAATCGGCCAGCACGCCCAAGCGCTTGAAGTCAGCGCGCTGTAGGTCAATCTGCTCGGTGGCAAAAGCGCGGCTCTTGGCCTGCATCTCGTCACGGGGCAGCTTGCGACCAAATTTCTTCTCGATCGCGTTCTCAATCGGCAGGCCGTGGCAGTCCCAACCCGGAATGTAGGCGGCGTCCATGCCCTTGAGCTGGCGCGCCTTGACGATCATGTCCTTCAGAATTTTGTTGACCGCGTGACCCATGTGGATCTGGCCATTGGCATAGGGCGGGCCGTCGTGCAGCACAAACTTCGGCGCACCCGCGCGGGAAGCGCGCAGGCGTTTGTAAACACCTTGGTCTTCCCAGTCCTTGACCCAGCCCGGCTCGCGCTTGGGCAAGTCGCCGCGCATCGGGAAAGGGGTGTCCGGCAGGTTCAAGGTGCTGCGGTAGTCGGTTTTTAGGGCGCTGTGGGTGTCGTCGGTCATGGTGCTTGAGAAACTGGCGCGCCGTAAAGCAGCGCAGGTTGGAGTCTGGGGACCCGAAGGAGAGGCAGAGGGAAGGCCGCGCTAAATTCGGTCGCGCGTGGTTTGCCGTTGTGTTTGCCCGTGCAGTGAGGCCAAGTAGGCGCGTGCGTCGTCGCAGTCTTTTGCAATGCCCTTTGTCAGGGCATCCAGGCCGTCGTATTTGAGCTCGCCGTGCAGTTTGTGTAGCAGTTCCACGCGGATGATTTTACCGTACGCCTCTTGGCCAGCGAGGCTGGCGGGCCAGTCCAGGCAATGGGTCTCCAGCAGCACGCGTCCGCCATTCACGTCGTTGGGGTCCAGCGACGGGCGAATGCCCAGGTTGGCCACGCCAGGCAGAGGCTCAGCGTCCAAGCCATGCACCAAGACAACAAAAATCCCGCTGGCGGCCGGTTTCCAGTGCGCAAAGCGCAGGTTCAGGGTGCGAAAACCCAGTTCGCGGCCCAGTTTGCGACCATGCACCACGTGGCCAGAAATTCGATACGGGCGACCCAGCAAGGCGGCGGCGTCTTCCATCCGGCCTTCGCCCAACGCCTCCCGCACGGCTGAGCTGGACACGCGCAGGCCGTGCACCTCGTAGCTGTTCATGCGGGCCACATCAAACCCTTGCGCCATGCCCGCGGCGTCCAGCGTGGCGTAGTCACCCGCGCGATGGGCTCCAAAACGAAAGTCGTCGCCCACCAGCACATACCGTGTGCCCAAGCCTTCAACCAGCACCTCATTGATAAACGCCTGCGGCGACTGTGAGGCGAGTCGCGCGCCAAAGGGCAGCACGATGGTCTGGTCCACGCCCGCCTGCGCCAAGTCGGTCAGCTTGTCACGCAGGGTGCCAACGCGGGCCGGAGCCAGCTCTGGCTTGTTCAGGGCGGCGGCAAAGTAGTCGCGCGGGTGGGGCTCAAAAGTCATGACGCAACTCGGCACGCCGCGCTGCTGCGCCTCGCTGCGCAACAGGGCCAGCATGGCTTGGTGGCCTCGGTGAACACCGTCAAAGTTGCCAATCGTCAGGGCGCAGGCCGGTGCGATGTCGGGGTGATGGAAGCCGCTAAAAACCTTCATTCGTTGTTATCTTTTTGATAGCAGGCTGCGCTTTTCATGCAAGCGATTGAAGCCAATTTGTCATTGAAAGAGCGTATATTGTGTCTTAGCGGCCCTGTGCCCCATAGGGTGGGGCTGCGCCGAGGAGCACCATTTCGTGTCAGTGCGGGTTTGAAGCGACAAGCGCCAGTGGGTAGTCATGCGTTTAACTGGTCGCCTTGATTTGCTTCAGAAGTTGCAGGAGGCGTGTTTTGAAGGTCTTGAAATTGTCAGCCCAAGGGCTGCCCCAGTCATGGATATCGTTAGAGCAAGCGGTGATCCACTACGCGGCAGATGAAGTCCGTTGGGAGATGGGTGCCAACGTGGCGGTGTTTCACGGGGGGCACAACGCGGTGACGGGACGCCAATCGGTGATCACGGTTAACAGCATCATTGGCACCAAGGGCGTGTCCCGCATGAACCCTTTTCATTTGAAACCGGGGCTGACCAATGCCAAATTGTTCACCCGCGACCGGTGCATCTGCGCATATTGTGGACACCATTTGCCCGACGATGAATTGACCCGCGAGCACATTGTTCCCTTCGCGCAAGACGGCGTTGACAACTGGATGAATGTGGTGACCGCCTGCAAGCCCTGCAACCACCGCAAAAGCCACCGCACCCCCGAGCAGGCACATATGCCTTTGTTGTACACCCCTTATGTGCCCAGCCTGTGGGAAGACTTTATTTTGCGCAACCGCCGCATCTTGATGGACCAGATGGCGTTTTTGATGGCGCATGTGCCGAAATCCTCGCGACTATTGGTGTGACCCCCGCCCATTGTCTGCCGGTGCTGGGCGGGAGAGTGGGGGGTGCATTTGAAGGATTGCTATATTTTTGGTAGCTGCTTGCGCAGGCCTGGTAAGGGCTAGCGGCCCAAAAACCATTGAAATTTATTCAAAGGCCTTGCGGTACGAGATTGCAGAAGTTTCAAAGCCTTGTTCTTTCCCCCCCCTCTCCCCCAACCCCTCTCCACCCCCGCCGGGGCGGAAAGGGGAGCTCAACAACCGTATGTGGCCAACGCTTTGTCTGGGGTGGGGTTCACGTGCAACGGCCAACATTCAAACTTGCCGGGAACCACATGAGCCTGGGGCCGCATTGACGCTGCCTGTGTTCACTTTGAAGGTTGGCCGGGCACGGTGAACTCACCACCTTTAAAAACGCGGCCACATACGGCTGTTGAACCCAAATTTTCCATTAGCCTGTTCCAGTCGGGTGATGGGCGGTGAATTTGACCGGCAAATCGAACTGCGTGGCC
>JBAQDW010000069.1:0-1595 GCA_049286445.1 Rhodoferax sp.
GTCCAAAAATCTGATCGCATCCTAATGAAATCAAGGGCTTAGCAGCGATTTTGGCGGAGTTTTGTAATGGCGCGAATATCGCGTTTGATAAGTTTTTTATTTATGTAGGACTTACGCATTGACAGCCGCACGAAATTGTGGAGTCAAGTGCTCTTTGCCAGGAATGAAACCAGTGACGAAAGCGGCGACGACCTGGGTAAACAATTCTGTCTTCCATTGGTAGGCGTTGACGATGGCGTGGGTGAACTGCATTTCTTGCAGCTGCACGAAACTGCACAGCGCGGCAAAGATATGGTTCAGTATGGGCACTTTGCCGCGAACCTGGAAACGCTCGACGTTGCATACCTGCTTGAGCAGGCGGTGATATTGTTCAATTCCCCAGTGCTGGTCGTGCAGCTTTTGGAAGTCTGGGCGCGCAAAGGTGCCGTAGCCTTGTCCATCGGGCAGGCAAACAACGTAATGGCGCAACTGGTCTTTTAGTCGCGTCCGAAACAATTTGACTTGCCCAAAATTGCGCAGCCACACCATCAGGCCTCCATCGGGAACATCGAGTTTTTGCACTTGCACCCACACTCCTTTTTCCACTGACACGGTGCGGTTGGCCTCAACTGCGAACATCAACCCCATCCGGTGGTTTTTTACCGTCTTGAGGTTTTTCTCGCAGGCGTACCAGCTGTCCCCCGTCGTGAAGGCCGGTCGCAGTCCCCATGCCCATACCTCGGCGAGCATGTCCTGGAAGTAGTCGTTCTTGGTTTTGCTGTCGGCCTTGTCGTACACCCGGTAGTTCACCGGCAGGCTGCGCCCTTGCACGTCGGTGTAGTACAGCGTGACCAGACTCAGGCCTTTGACCACCCGGTGGTGCTTGCCTGACCAAAAATGACCCACCAGCGCCATCTTCTGGCTGTACGGCTTGTCCAGCGTGGTGTCATCCACATTGAGTGTGCCGCCCACCATGTTGAGCAGCCTTTTCGCCTCGTTGAACAGGTCTTGCGGCTCGTACGATTCACGCAGCAAAAACCGGTTCACGCTGTCGTGCGAGATACCCATGACTTGAGACAGCCGGGTGCAGGTGCTTGATTTGGGTTCACTCATCAAAAATCCCATGTACATCGGCAAGGTGCATTTGGCTGTCGGCGGGCGGGTCGGTTTTCTCATCAGACGGTGAGTTTGACCACAAGTCAACCCTCCAGCTAAGCGCTTAAAGGAAAGTTCTTCCGTAAGTCTTGCGTACTCAATGCCTCTGAGGATAGCTAAACGGATTACGGAAAGACTTCTCGGTGAGCGCTTAACAGAATTCGACGCGCGCATCAATGCGTAAGTCCTACCTGAGACAAATTACCCTCAATCGTCTCCACCACAAAATGGTAATGGTTGCTCATCTGGCACCACCCATGACAACGCCAGTTAAAGCGCTCACACACCTGCTCCAAAAAGTGCAACCAGGCCACACGGTCATCGTCACACAAATAAATGTCCTCGCGCCGATCCCCCCGCGAAGTCACGTGATAAACCCCACCCGCCAGTTCAATTCTCAAAGGTCTAGCCATGCCTGCATTCTAAGTCGAAATGCTATATTGCAAGACCTGACCCCATTC
>JBAQDW010000070.1:0-9127 GCA_049286445.1 Rhodoferax sp.
AACAAATCCAACCAAGGATCCCGGTGGTGGCGTTCCCATAAGCTCCAAAGTGCGCCGCCTAAACTGGCGACGACCCCTATGCCAATCAGCACGATGATGAGATCTTCCCAACTTGGCGAGTCAAAACCCAGGCTTTCAAGCAACTTGAGCTGTTGCCCTTGTGTGTAATTCAAGATCCATTGGTTCCAGCTGTTGTTGGCGGCATCCCAGTAAGCGCGAAGGTTCAGAGCAAATTCAGAATTTACGTTGCCTAGTAAAGCGGCGCCAATAGCGCTTTGTTCGCGTTGAAGGCGTTGAAACGTCCCCGTCCTTCCAGGTGAAACAGCAGTGGTGGGGTCTACCCGCACCCACCCTTGGCCACTGAGCCAGACCTCTGCCCACGCATGGGCTTCACTTTGGCGCACAACCCAGTAACCATCGACGGCATTGCGCTCGCCGCCTTGGTATCCGGTCACAATTCGGGCCGGAATGTCCAGGGCGCGCATCAGAATGACAAAACTGGAGGCAATGTGCTCACAAAACCCGAGCTTGCGGTCGAACCAAAATTCATCTGCACTGTTGCGACCGTACAGGCCCGGCTCCAGCGTGTAGGTGTAACCACCGGTGCGCAGGTGTTCCATGACGTTGTTTACCAATTGGGCGTTGGCTCCCTCGGTGCTGCCTGCTTGGGCGCGCAATTCGGTGGCCCATTGCAGGGTGCGCGGGTTGAATCCCGCTGGCAAAGTGAGGTAGTCCTGCAGGCCAAGCTGGTAGGTCAAGGGGCCGTGGGTGAATTCGGTGTAGCTTTGTACCGTGTAACGAACGAGGTCGGCGATCGGTCGATCGGTCAGCCATTGCAGTTCGCGGTTCATGAACGTGTTGTAGCCGCTCAGGCGCGGTTTCTCGGGCGTGGCATCCAGCGTGAGCAACCAGGGGTGGTTGCTGGGTTTGAGGGTCACTTGGTAGTTGATGGGTGACCCTTGAACGCGCAGGTCGGCAGGCAGCTGGAGCCGGGCCGGAAAGTTGGAGTTCAATGTCGTCCAGCTTTTTCCATCAAAGTCAGAGAGCACCGGGCCACGGAAATAAAGGTCGGATTGCTCCGGGTTTTTGCCGTCAAAACGCACCAGCAAGGCAATGCTGTCATCAAGCGCCAAACTGGCAATTGTGCCCACCTGCATGCTGGAGGACAAGCCGCTGCGACCACTCATGCCATCGCTGGGAATTCCCCACAACGGCGCCATTCTCGGAAACAGCACAAAAAGCAGCACCATGATGGGTGCGCCCCACAAGACCATGGCACCCGCCGTTTTGGCGGATTGCCGCAGCGGTGGTTTGCCAACCGGTTTGTGAGCATTGACCAAGGCCGTCAGCAAGCCCATGAGTGCCACCAACATCGCGCCCGCCGTCAGAATCGACTGAGAATAGAAAAAATTGGTCAGTATCAGAAAAAAGCTGAGAAAAAACACCACAAAGGCGTCTCGTTTGGCGCGCAGTTCCAGCGTTTTAAGCGCCAAAAGAACCACCACCAAGGTGACGCCTGCATCCCGCCCCAACAGGGTTTTGTGTGTCATCAAGGTTGCGGCAACGGTGAGCACCAAGACACCACGAAGCAACCATTTGGAGGGCAAGGCACGCGCGTGCCACGCCAAGTAGGCCCGGTAGATCAGTGCGCTGGCCGCCATAAGGCTGCACCACACCGGCAAGTGACCGACCTGAGGTGCCAAAACCCAGCCGATGACGAACAACATAAACAAGGTATCCCGGCCGTCGCGGGGGAGTTGGTTGGGCGTGGCGAGCCAGCGGGTCAGCATGGGAGTCTTGTCATTGGTGAAGGGCCAACGCTTGTAGGCATTGCTTTTTGTGGGCCTCTCCGCTGCGCGGTGGAATAGCCAGCCCGCCCAGTCGCAGGCCATAGTCAAGGGCTAACCTATCCGCTTGGATGACCCACGCACACAGTCGAGACAGTTGCTGCTCGGGGTGAGACAAGCCCGTCTGGCGAGAATCCAGCCAAACTTCTAATCCCTGCGCGTGAACCGAGTCCCGACTCACCAATTCATCGGCTTTGGCCAGTTTTTTCCAGACCACCATTTTGAGAGGGTCGCCTCGGCGGTAGGCACGAACGCCGTCGTAGTCACCCGCCACGCTGGCCTGGGTCGCGGGCCCTTCACCCGCCTGGGCCGAAGCCAACGGCAAAGGCGGGGGGCTCAATTCGGGCGATGGGTACACCAGCACTTGGGCTGCAGGGCGCCAAACGGTCCAGACCCGAAAGGTCCCCATGGGGTAGCGGGTTTCTGCGGTGAGAGTGGGAACCCGGTGCAGGCCGCGAGTCGCAGGTTGAAACGCCAGGTGCAGCGTGCTCGCGCCTTGTGCAGGTACATCGCACCATGCCCAACGGCCCGAGCCCATCACCGCCAGTCCAATCCCGTGGCGAACACTCTTTCGCTGGCTCAGGAGTTGCACTTCAATCAGGGCCGACCCTCCCGCAAACAGGGGCGCAAGCGGTGCCAGATGCATACTCACGCCCCGCAGGTTGCCATGACTGACATGCATGCCCACCACCGCGCTGCCCGCCAGCAAGAACGTGAGCAAGTAGCCCAAGTTCAGCTGGTAATTAATGGATGAGACCAGCAGCAAGAGCAGCGTGGCGACCAACATCAGACCAGGCCGCGTTGGCAATATATAGACCGTCCGCTGCGTCAGCGTGACGCTGTCGGTGAGTGGCAGGCGTGCTTCAAACCACCGTTGTAACTGGTGACGCAAGCGGCGGATCGGATGGCGCCACCAGCGACCATCGTCTGCTTGCCTTGGGCGAGGTAGGGTCATGGGCCGGTCGGTTTCAAGGCAGAGCGACCGCGTCAATCATGGCGCGCACCTGCTCCACCGCACCGCGCCCCGCGTTCCTGACCGGTACCAAGCGATGCGCAATGGTTTGCGGCAAGATGGCCTGGATGTCATCGGGTGCCACGTAGTCACGCCCACTGAGCAATGCCTGCGCTTTGGCCGCGCGCAGCACGGCAATACTGGCGCGTGGGCTCAAACCCTGCACAAACCAATGCCCGGAGCGGGTGGCCGCGATCAGGTCTTGAAGATAGTCCAGCAAAGGCGGCGCCGCATGAACAGCGAGCACCAAAGATTGGAGGTGGTGCAACTCGGCAGGCGTCAGCAGGCTGGGCAAGGCTTTCACCATCTCGCGCCGGTCGTGACCGGCCAGCAAATCTCGCTCAGCGGCCCGGTCGGGGTAACCTAACGAGAGCCGCATCAAGAACCGGTCCAATTGCGATTCAGGCAGGGCGTAGGTGCCGAGTTGGTCGTGCGGGTTTTGGGTGGCAATGACAAAGAAAGGTGTGGGAAGGAGCCGGGTTTCGCCTTCCACCGTGACTTGTTTCTCTTCCATGGCCTCTAATAACGCGCTTTGGGTTTTCGGGCTGGCGCGGTTGATTTCGTCAGCCAGCAAGACTTGCGCAAATAGCGGTCCGGGGTGAAATACGAAGGCCTCTTTGCCTCGCTCGTACACCGACACTCCAGAGAGGTCACTGGGCATCAAATCAGAGGTGAACTGAACACGCGAAAACTGCAGCCCAAACGTGCTTGCCAGCGCATGCGCCAAAGTGGTTTTTCCGACTCCAGGCACGTCTTCAATTAAAAGGTGACCCCCTGCGAGCAAACAAGCGACACAGTCTTGCGTTTGCGCAGACTTTCCCACGATCACCGTGTTAAGCTGATTAACGAGAGATTTAAGTTTGAGTTGTGCTTGCATGGCACGACGTTACCAAAAATAATCGAGAGGCAGAACAACGTCATGGCCATGACCGGATATTTCACCCACGCTGATTGCCGTAAACATGAAATGGGCCCGGGGCATCCCGAATGCCCTGAGCGGCTGGATGCCATCGAAGACCGATTGTTAAGCTCAGGTTTGAGCATTGCTTTGGACCGCAGAGAGGCCTCTGCGGCACCACTGTCTGATATTGAACTGGCCCATGGGCGTATGCACATTGCCTCGATACGCGGGCTGTGTGATGGTTTGAGAGACGAGATTAATGCGGGAGGTCCGAGCCACGCGCAATTGGATCCGGACACCTCGCTGAACATCCACACGTGGGACGCCGCCCTGCGCTCTGCCGGTGCCGCTCTGGACGCGACCGACGCAGTGATTTCAGGCGAGTTGGCAAACGCCTTTTGCGCAGTTCGCCCACCGGGCCACCATGCGTGTCGTGACAAAGCGATGGGGTTTTGTTTTTTCAATAATGTCGCCATTGCCGCCAAGTACGCCTTGGAGCGCCACGGCTTGAAACGCGTGGCGATTGTTGACTTTGATGTGCACCATGGCAACGGCACTGAAGACATTGTGGCCGGTGACCAGCGCATTTTGATGGCAAGCTTCTACCAACACCCGTTTTACCCCTTGGACACCGTGCATTCCAGCGCCAGCAATTTGCTCAATATGCCTGTCCCGGCCTACACCAAAGGTGCGGAAATTCGGGAGCTGATTAACACGCACTGGATTCCCCGCTTGGAGGCGTTCCGCCCGGAGATTATCTTTATCAGCGCCGGGTTTGACGCCCATCGGGAAGACGATATGGGTCAAATGGGCCTGGTAGAGCAAGACTACGCGTGGATCACGCAACGCCTGAAAGACGTGGCCGAGCGCCATGCCAAGGGCCGTATTGTTTCCTGCTTGGAAGGTGGTTATGTCATGAGCGCGTTGGCTCGCAGTGTGGAGGCGCACGTTCGAGTTCTGGCCGATGTCTGAAGGCAGCATCCCCTCTTTGGAGGGGTGGATTGCTGCACTGACACGACCTGCTGCTCTGGCTGAGCTGGCGGCGCTCTTGGCGAGTGGCTTGCTGGCTTGGGCCCTTAGCTTTTTGATCTCACGGGCAGTTGGCCCGCCCAGCAAGACCTCCATTCTGTTTGGTCGGCGCATCCTGGATGGGGCACTGTTCCCGCTGCTTTGGTTGTCTTTTGCCTATGTGGCTCAAGCGGTTTTGGCGCGCTGGGTGCCCATGGCAGTTTTTAAGATTGCCCTACCTGTTCTGGTGGCATTGGTGGTCATTCGAGTGGGCGTCAAAGTCTTGCAGGCTGCCTTTGGCAATACCCGCTTCATCCGCGTGCTAGAGCGCACTATTTCTTGGGTGGCGTGGTTGGCCATGGTGTTATGGGTCAGTGGCTTGCTGCCTTTGGTCCTTGAGGAGTTGGACCGCGTGAAGTGGGCGGTCGGCGGCTCCAGCATGTCGGTTCGGACCCTCATTGAGGGAATTTTGACGGCGGGTGCGGTACTGATCGTTGCCCTTTGGATTTCCTCTGCCATCGAAGCCCGCCTGCTGCGCGCGGCCACCGGTGGCGCTTTGTCCTTGCGCAAGGCCGTGAGCAACGCGACACGGGCGTTGTTGATGTTCATCGGCCTTTTAATGGCCCTGTCTGCCGTCGGTATTGACCTCACCGCGTTGTCGGTTCTCGGGGGGGCAATTGGGGTTGGTGTAGGTTTTGGTTTGCAAAAGCTGGCCTCCAACTACGTCAGCGGATTTGTTATTTTGGCCGAGCGCAGCATGCGTATTGGCGACAACGTGCGAGTGGATAACTTTGAAGGCGTCATCACCCAAATCAACGCACGTTACACCGTGATTCGTTCCTTGGGAGGGCGAGAGTCCATTGTTCCCAATGAACTTTTGATCATCACGCGGGTGGAAAACCTGTCTTTGTCGGATTCGCGGGTTTGGTTGTCGACCTTGGTCTCAGTGGCTTATGACAGCGATGTGAATTTGGTCATGTCATTGCTGCAGACAGCCGCGTCCTGCCAAGCACGGGTGTTGAAAGACCCCGTGCCCTCGGTCACCCTGATTAACTTTGGCGCAGACGGCTTGGAGTTCAAGGTGGGGTATTGGATTGCTGATCCGGAAAATGGGAGTGATGGTCTCAAGTCGCTGGTTAATCTTGAAATTTTGCGTTTGCTGCGCGCCCACCACATCGAGATTCCCTTCCCTCAGCGGGTGGTACACCAGGCGTCAGTTGAAAAAGTACCCAGCCTGACGCTATAATTTATAAAAAGCACGGTCGTTCTATTTTGTGTTTTGGGTGGCAATGTCGTGCGCACGACGTCTCTGACAGGCCACTCGGAATAGAATCATCTGATTGACGTGCACGTCAACTCAACCCGGCGTGCATTTGCAGTCATTCTTCGAATTCTTAACTATCTGGAGACAAAGTCATGAAAGCCCTGGTCGCAGTCAAGCGTGTGGTGGACTACAACGTCAAGGTCCGTGTCAAGTCGGATCAAACGGGCGTTGATATTGCCAACGTCAAAATGAGCATGAACCCGTTCGATGAAATCGCCGTGGAAGAGGCGGTGCGACTGAAAGAAAAGGGCGTCATCACTGAAATCATCGCGGTTTCTTGCGGTGTGGCCCAGTGCCAAGAGACGTTGCGCACCGCCATGGCGATTGGTGCAGACCGTGCTATTTTGGTGGAAACATCGCAAGAGTTGCAGCCTCTGGCGGTGGCCAAGCTGCTCAAGGCGTTGGTTGACAAAGAGCAACCCGGGCTGATTTTTCTTGGCAAACAAGCCATTGACGATGACTGCAACCAAACCGGCCAAATGCTGGCGGCGCTGGCCGACCTGCCCCAAGCGACGTTTGCCAATCAGGTGGAAGTGGCAGAGGGCAAGGCCTTGGTGACACGTGAAGTGGATGGCGGTTTGGAAACCCTGTCGATCACGTTACCGGCAGTGATCACCGCCGATTTGCGCTTGAACGAGCCGCGCTACGTGACCTTGCCCAACATCATGAAAGCCAAGAAGAAGCAGCTCGATATCTTCAAACCCGAAGACTTGGGTGTCGATGTAACACCGCGCATCAAGACCCTGAAAGTGACCGAGCCCGCCAAGCGCAGTGCCGGCATCATGGTGCCCGATGTGGCCACTTTGGTCGATAAGTTGAAAAACGTTTCTAAAGTCATCTGAGGAGCACCACCATGACATCACTCGTTATTGCAGAACATGACAACGCGTCCATCAAAGCCGCAACCCTTAACACCGTAACCGCCGCCTTGAAGTGCGGTGGCGATGTGCACGTGCTGGTGGCTGGTGCCAACGCCTCAGCGGCTGCAGCGCAGGCCGCCCAAATTGCCGGTGTGAGCAAGGTCTTGCATGCCGAGAGCGAAGGCTTTGCCCATGGGTTGGCTGAAAACGTGGCCGCACAAGTGCTGGCATTGGCATCGGCCTACAGCCACATCGTGTTTCCAGCGACGGCGTCGGGCAAAAATATCGCACCTCGCGTCGCCGCCAAGCTGGACGTGGCTCAAATCTCTGACGTGACCCAAGTGGACAGTGCAGACACCTTTGAGCGCCCCATCTACGCCGGCAACGCCATCGCCGTGGTGCAAAGCTTGGATGCGATCAAGGTGCTCACCGTTCGCACCACGGGCTTTGACCCCGCAGCCGCTACCGGGGGCACGGCCGCGGTCGAAAGCGTCACGGCCGTGCCCGCCAATGACAAGGCCGCTTTCGTGAAGTCTGAAATCGCTAAAAACGACCGCCCTGAACTGACCTCTGCCAAAGTGATTGTTTCCGGTGGACGCGCCTTGGCCAGTGCAGAGAAGTTCAACGAAGTCATGACCCCTCTGGCAGACAAACTGGGAGCGGCCTTGGGTGCCTCCCGCGCTGCGGTGGACGCCGGTTATGCCCCCAACGACTGGCAAGTGGGCCAGACCGGAAAAATCGTGGCACCTCAGCTCTACATTGCCTGTGGCATCAGCGGCGCGATTCAGCACTTGGCGGGCATGAAAGACTCCAAGGTCATTGTGGCGATCAACAAAGACGCTGAAGCACCGATTTTCTCGGTGGCCGACTATGGCCTGGAAGCTGACCTGTTCGTGGCGGTTCCAGAACTCGTTGCCGCACTCTAAGTCGGCTTGATTCAGGGCATCGCGCGCGATGCCCTTTTTTGCGCTTGTGCTGCCCCAGCACGCTTCCAAGCACTGCTTTTCCCCTTTCTTCAGGAGACTCTTCATGAGTTACGTTGCCCCCGTTAAAGACATGATGTTCAACATCCAGCACCTCGCTGGCATTGACCAGGTTGCGACATTGCCCGGTTTTGAAGACGCTGGCCTGGAGACTGCCCAAGCCGTGCTGGAAGAGGCAGCCAAGTTCACCGAAGGCGTGCTGAGCCCCCTGAACTGGGCGGGCGACCAAAACCCATCGAGTTGGAAAGACGGCAAAGTGACCGCCACACCTGGATTCAAGGAAGCTTTTGCCCAGTTTGTACAGGGTGGCTGGCAGGGTTTGCAACACCCGGTGGACTGTGGTGGCCAAGGGCTGCCCAAGCTGATTGGCGCCAGCGTGGGCGAGATGCAAAACTCTGCCAACATGAGTTTTGCGCTATGCCCCTTGTTAACCGATGGTGCCATCGAGGCCCTGCTGACCGCGGGCTCTGACGACTTGAAGACCACCTACTTGAACAACATGGTGAGCGGCAAATGGACCGGCACCATGAACTTGACCGAGCCGCAGGCGGGCAGCGACTTGGCGGCGGTGCGCAGCCGCGCTGAACCCCAGGCGGACGGCAGCTACAAAGTGTTTGGCACCAAAATTTACATCACCTGGGGTGAGCACGACATGGCCGAAAACATCGTCCATTTGGTGTTGGCGCGGGCGGCTGGCGCCCCTGAAGGCGTCAAAGGCATCAGCCTGTTTGTGGTGCCCAAATTTCTGGTCAATGCCGACGGCTCGCTGGGCGCGCGCAACGACGTGCACTGCGTGAGCATTGAGCACAAGCTCGGTATCAAGGCCAGCCCCACCGCTGTGCTGCAGTTTGGCGACCATGGCGGTGCCACCGGATTTTTGGTGGGTGAGGAAAATCGCGGTTTGGAATACATGTTCATCATGATGAACGCCGCGCGCTTTGGCGTGGGCGTGCAAGGCATTGCGATCGCCGAGCGGGCGTACCAAAAGGCCGTCGCATTCGCCAAAGACCGCGTGCAGAGCCGCCCTGTGGACGGCTCTCAACCCGCCGCTGCGGCCATCATTCACCACCCCGATGTGAAGCGCATGCTGATGACGATGCGCTCCTACGTGGAAGGCTGCCGCGCCATGGCTACCGTGGCGGCGGCTGCTTACGATACCGCGCACCACCACCCGGACGCTGAAACCGCCAAG
>JBAQDW010000071.1:0-15468 GCA_049286445.1 Rhodoferax sp.
GGATCTGTTGTTGCTTCGCCTTGCCGTGCGTCTGCACTGTCTGCACTGTCTGCAGCTTCGCACCCGAGCGCCTAGCGACCTGAAAATGGAATTAGTCGGCTTGTTTGCGCAAGAAAGCGGGGATTTCAAAGTCATCCATGCCGCCCGAGGCCAAAGCATCCACCTTGGCGGCGGCTTGGGTGCGGTCCCGGGTGCGCCAGACACTGGGGGTGGCCATGCCGGCGTAATCGGGCTGGCTATGGCCGCCCCCAGTCGTGGAGGCCATGGCGCCACTGGCCGAGCCGCTGGACGCCACACTGCTCAAGGGCGAATTCAGGGTGGGCACGTGAATGGGCATGTTGTCGGTGCCCGTGCGCAGCACCTGCAGTGGCACAGACGTGCGACGCACGCCTTGGCGGCTCAAACCGGTGGCCACCACGGTCACACGAATGTCGTCATCCAGACTGTCGTCATAAGCCGTGCCGTAAATGACATGGGCATCGGGCGAGGCGTAGGCACGAATGGTGTTCATGGCCAGCTTGGATTCGGCCAACTTCAAAGACCCCTTGGCTGCGGTAATCAGCACCAGCACGCCTTTGGCGCCCGACAGGTCAATGCCTTCGAGCAAGGGACAGGCCACGGCCTGCTCAGCGGCAATGCGGGCGCGGTCGGGGCCAGAGGCGACGGCGGTGCCCATCATGGCTTTGCCGGGTTCGCCCATCACCGTGCGCACGTCTTCAAAGTCAACGTTCACATGGCCGGGGACATTGATGATTTCGGCAATGCCGCCCACCGCGTTTTTCAGCACGTCGTTGGCATGGGCAAAAGCCTGGTCTTGGGTCACATCGTCACCCAACACGTCCAGCAACTTCTCATTCAGCACGACGATCAAGGAGTCCACATTGGCTTCTAACTCGGCCAGGCCGTTGTCGGCGTTGGTCATGCGGCGACCGCCTTCAAACTCAAAGGGTTTGGTGACGACGCCCACGGTCAAAATGCCCATCTCACGCGCGACGCGGGCAATCACCGGTGCCGCACCCGTGCCCGTGCCACCGCCCATGCCCGCCGTAATGAACAACATGTGCGCGCCCTCGATGGCGGCGCGGATGTCGTCCACCGCCAGTTCAGCCGCCTCGCGACCTTTGTCAGGCTTGCTGCCTGCCCCCAGGCCACTGGTGCCGAGCTGAATGCTTTTGTGGGCGTCGCTGCGCACCAGGGCTTGCGCGTCGGTGTTGGCGCAGATGAACTCCACACCCTGCACGCCGCAGCCAATCATGTGGCCTACGGCGTTGCCGCCACCGCCACCCACGCCGATGACTTTGATCTGCGTGCCCAGGTTAAAGGTTTCTTCTTCAATCATTTCGATAGGCATGTGAGCTCTCCTTAAGGTTCAATGGTTTGGCGGTTGCCGATTCTTCAAAATTCAGAGGGTGGGGCGCGGGCTCCGGTGGCCCGTTGCAGGGCCATCGCCAATGCGGGCTGGCACGGGGAAGCGAGTGGGGTTTTTTCATGGTTAAAAGTTCCCCACAAACCAGTCCTTGACCTGCCCGAAGGCCGTCTTCATGGACCCATTTTTCTGCGCCACCTTGAAACCGCGTTGACGCGCCGTGCGCGCCTCTTCAAGCAGACCCATGACCGTGGCCGCCCGGGGCTGCGCCACCATGTCGGCCAAGGCGCTGGCGTATTTGGGAATACCCCGGCGCACCGGCTTGAGAAAAATGTCCTCACCCAGTTCGACCATGCCCGGCATCAGGCTGCTGCCGCCGGTGAGCACAATGCCGCTGGACAACATTTCTTCAAAGCCAGACTCGCGCATCACTTGGTGCACCAGCGTAAAAATCTCTTCGACACGGGGCTCAATCACGCCTGCCAGTGCCTGGCGGCTGAGCATGCGCGGCCCCCGGTCGCCCAGGCCGGGCACCTCGACCTGAGACTCGGGGTCGGCCAGCATTTGTTTGGCATAACCGTGCTCAACCTTGATGTCCTCCGCGTCTTTGGTGGGCGTGCGCAAGGCCATGGCGATGTCGCTGGTGATCAAGTCGCCCGCGATGGGGATCACCGCGGTGTACCGGATGGCACCATTGGTAAAAATAGCCACATCGGTGGTGCCGGCACCAATATCGACCAGCGCCACGCCGAGTTCGCGCTCGTCTTCGGTCAGGACGGACAGGCTGCTGGCGAGCGGGTTGAGCATGAGCTGCTCGACTTCGAGCCCGCAGCGGCGCACACATTTGATGATGTTCTCGGCCGCACTTTGGGCACCCGTGACGATGTGCACCTTGGCTTCCAAGCGAATGCCGCTCATGCCGATCGGCTCTTTCACATCTTGCCCGTCAATGATGAACTCTTGCGGCTCGACCAACAGCAAACGCTGATCGGTTGAAATATTGATGGCTTTAGCGGTTTCCACCACACGGGCCACGTCGGCTGCGGTGACTTCGCGGTCCTTGATAGCCACCATGCCACTGGAGTTGATGCCGCGAATGTGGCTGCCCGTGATGCCGGTGTACACGCGGGTGATCTTGCAGTCCGCCATCAACTCGGCCTCTTTCAAGGCCTGCTGAATACTTTGGACCGTGGCATCGATATTGACCACCACACCGCGCTTGAGTCCGTTGCTCGGTGCAAAACCCAATCCGGCCAGCTTGAGCTGGCCATTGGGCAGGACCTCCGCCACCACGGCCATGATCTTGGCAGTGCCAATATCGAGCCCGACGACGATGTCTTTGTATTCTTTTGCCATGTGTTCACCTGTTGCTTGTCTGTCCGCTGCTGCGCTTATTTATTTTTGGTATCCGCTGCCACCGTGCTCACGCCGCGCAGCCGAATCGCATACCCGTCTTCATGCCTCAAATCGGCGGTTTCCAATGCCTCCGGCGTGCGGCCATACCGGGCCACGACCTGGGTCAATGTTTGCAAAAACCGGTCGGTTCGCGCCAACACCTGCTCGACGCTGCCACTGCCCAGCTCGATCACCCCGTCATTGTCCAGCCGCACGCGCCAGCCGCCGTGGGGGGTCATGTCGAGCTGCTCAATGGTGAGGTTCAATGCCGCAAAGTGAGGCTGCAAGGTCTGATCCATGACCAGTACCTTGGCTGCACTGCCGGTGGGTCCCGATAAACGGTGCAGGCTGTCTTGCTCAATCTCCCCTGCGTTGGCCTCAAACACCTCGCCAAAGCTGTTGACCAACGTGGATTCGCTCTCGCGGCCCCAATAGGCCACGGCTTGGTGTTCTTCCAAGGTTACCTTGAGTCGATTGGGGAACTCACGGCTCACTTGGGCCTGTCGCACCCAGCCGATGGACTCAAAGGCGTCCCGCGCGGCGATGATGTCCAACGTAAAAAACGTGCCGGTCAAGCGGGGCGATACGTTGGCGCGCAACAAAGCAGCATTGGTGTGGGCCACCTGCCCGGTGACCGTGATGCCGCGCACCGCAAACCACGGATGCCCCGCCGCCCAAACGGCCACGGTGCCCACGAGCAGCAACACGAACCCCGTGAACAAGGCCAGTGCCATGGTGTTCATGAGTTTCACGTCCAGCGGGGTGGGCAGAGCATCGGTCATGGGGCGCTCGTGACGGTGGTCGCGTGGGGCCGAACGTTGGGGTCAAACGCATAGTCTCGGGTGGCGTGGCTCAGTATTTCGACGCACAGCGAGGGGTAATCAAGGCCGGCTGACTTGGCGGACATGGGCACCAAGGAATGACTGGTCATGCCCGGTGAGGTATTGATTTCCAACAAATAAGGCTGGCGTGTGGTGGCGTCAATCATCACATCGGCGCGCGCCCAACCCCGGCAACCGAGCGTGCGGTAAGCCGCCAGTACGATTTTTTGAATATGCGCTTCTTCGCCCTGCGGCAAACCACAGGGCACCAAATACTGGGTGGTGTCGGTGAAATACTTGTTCTGGTAGTCGTAGTTGCCGTCGGGTGCCACGATGCGAATCACGGGCAAGGCCTGCGCCGACTGCGCCGTACCGAGCACGGGAATGGTGACCTCATCACCTTGGATAAATTGCTCACACAACACCTCGGTGTCATGCTGTGCCGCCAACTCATAGGCCGCAGCGCACTGCGCCAAAGACGTGACTTTGGTCAGCCCAATCGTGGAGCCTTCACGGGCGGGCTTGACGATCATGGGTGCGCCCAACTCACCCAGTGCGGCCTGCGTTGCGGCGGCACTGTTGACCTGTTGCCAGGCCGGTGTGGGCAGGCCTTCAGCACGCCAAATGCGCTTGGTCATGACCTTGTCAATGGAGATGCTGGACGCCATCACGCCAGGCCCCGTGTAAGGAATGCCCAGCAGCTCCAATGCCCCTTGCACCGTGCCGTCTTCCCCAAAGCGGCCGTGCAGCGCGATGAAGCACCGCTCAAAACCGTCGCGCTTGAGCTCAGACAGGGCGCGTTCCGACGGGTCAAACGCATGGGCATCGACGCCTTTGGAGCGCAAAGCGGCCAGCACCCCTTGCCCCGACATCAAAGACACCTCACGTTCCGCTGACGCGCCCCCCATGAGCACGGCAACCTTGCCAAATTTTTGGTTCAATCGGGTCATAGCCCTTGTCCTTCCTGCACGAGATGCTCTGAAGTTTGTAGCAGTTCCAGCACTTTAGAGGGCACGGCTCCAATAGAACCAGCCCCCATACAAACTACCACATCGCCTGCGCGCGCCGCATTAAAAATGGCGTGAGGCAGGTCGGCCACGTCGTCCACGAACACCGGCTCAATGCGCCCTGCCACGCGCAAGGCACGGGCCAGGCTGCGACCGTCAGCGGCGACGATGGGCGACTCGCCTGCGGCGTACACCTCGGTCAACAGCACGGCGTCGGCCTGGCCAATCACCTTGACAAAATCTTCAAAGCAATCACGCGTGCGGCTGTAGCGGTGCGGCTGAAACGCCAACACCAAACGCCGACCGGGAAACGCGCCGCGTGCCGCCGCAATCGTGGCCGCCATCTCCACGGGGTGGTGGCCATAGTCATCGACCAGGGTGAAGGTGCCGCCGTCACGCACTTCAACCTCGCCATAACGCTGAAAGCGTCGGCCCACCCCTTTGAAGTGAGCCAATGCCGTCTGCACGGCGTCGTCCGCAATGTTCAATTCCACGGCCACGGCAATGGCGGAGAGCGCGTTGAGCACGTTGTGGCGGCCCGGCAGATTCAGCACGATGTCCATGTCAGGCAACACCAGCCCGTTGCGTCGCTGCACCGTGAAATGCATCTGGCCTTCTACCGCGCGCACATTCACAGCCCGCACTTCGGCGCCCTCCTCAAAGCCATAACTGGTGATCGGACAGGTCACTTGCGGCACGATGTCGCGCACAGCCGGGTCATCCGTGCACAAAATCGCCACGCCGTAGAACGGCATGCGGTGCAGAAAATCGACAAACGCGCCCTTGAGCCGGGCAAAGTCATGGCCATAGGTTTCCATGTGGTCGGCGTCGATGTTGGTGACCACCGCCATGACCGGCAGCAGGTTAAGGAACGAAGCGTCAGACTCGTCGGCCTCGACCACGATGTAGTCACCCTGACCCAGTCGCGCATTCACACCCGCGCTGTTGAGCCGCCCACCAATCACAAACGTAGGGTCCAGGCCGGCCTGCGCCAACACGCTGGCGACCAGACTGGTGGTGGTGGTTTTGCCATGCGTACCGGCAATGGCGATGCCTTGTTTGAGGCGCATCAACTCGGCCAGCATGAGCGCGCGGGGCACGACGGGAATGCGTTTCTCACGCGCCATGAGAACCTCGGGGTTATCGGGCTGCACGGCGGTTGAGGTGACCACCGCGTCGGCGTTGGCGACGTGGCTGGCCGCATGCCCCACCGAGGTGGTGATGCCCAGGGCCGCCAGGCGTTTTAGGGTGACGCTGTTGGACAGGTCAGAGCCGGAAATGGTGTAGCCCAAATTGAACAGCACCTCGGCAATGCCGGACATGCCGACCCCCCCAATCCCGACAAAATGAATATGACGAACCGCGTGTTTCATGGGCAAATTTCCTCGCAAGCCGCCACGATCTGGGCGCTTGCTTCTCGTTTTTGTAGTGTTTTGGCCTGTAGCGCCCGCTGCAAAAGCGCAGAGCGCTCTGTTTCTTGTAGCATTTTAGCCAAGCGGGTGGGGGTTAATTCGGCTTGCGGCACGAGCCAACCGGCACCTGCATTGGTTAAAAATTGGGCATTGGTGGTTTGGTGATCGTCCACCGCTGAGGGGAATGGCACCAACAGCGCGGCGGCCCCGACGGCGGCCAATTCGGTCACGGTGCTGGCACCCGCGCGGCAAATCACCAGATCGGCGTCAGCAAAAGCGTGCGCGGTGTTGTCGATGAACGGTGTCAGCGTCGCTTGCACACCCGCGCGCGCGTAGTTGGCGCGCAAGGCGTCAATTTGTTGGCTGCCACTTTGGTGAACCACGGTGGGGCGCATCGCTTCAGGGATCAAGGCCAGTGCCTGGGGAACGACGTCGTTCAAAGCGCGCGCACCCAAGCTGCCACCCACCACTAGCACGCGCAAGGGGCCACTGCGCCCGGCAAACCGCGTGACCGGCTCGGGAAGCGTCAAAAAGGCAGCGCGCAGAGGATTGCCGACCCAGTGGCCCTTGTTCAGCACATTGGGAAAGGCGGTAAAAATGCGGCTGGCGACGCTGGCCAACACTTTGTTTGCCATACCCGCGACCGAGTTTTGCTCGTGGAGAATGAGGGGTTTTCCCAGCAAAACGCCCATCAGGCCGGCCGGAAAGGTGATGTAGCCCCCCAGGCCCAGCACGACATCAGGCTTGACACGGCGAATCACTTGAATGCTTTGCCAAAACGCGCGCAGCAAGCGCCATGGCAACCGCACCAAGGTTTGAACGCCTTTGCCGCGCACGCCCGAGAAATCCAGCGCCTCAAAGGGAATGCCCTGTGGCGGAATCAACTGGCTCTCCATGCTGGGGCGCTGTGGCGTGCCGGTGCCGCCCAACCAATGCACGCGCCAGCCGCGCTCCCTCAAGGCCTGCGCGACCGCAAGCCCCGGAAAGATATGGCCCCCAGTGCCCCCCGCCATGACCAGCGCGCAACGTTGCCGCGAAGGAGTGGTGGCGCTCATACGCGGCCTCCGTGCATGAGCGTGCGGTTTTCATAGTCAATGCGCAGCACGACGGCAATGGCAATCAAATTCACCAAAATCGCAGAGCCGCCGTAGCTCATCAACGGCAAGGTCAGCCCCTTGGTGGGCAACGCACCCAAGTTCACGCCCATGTTGATAAAGGCCTGAAACCCCATCCAAATGCCCACGCCCTGGGCCACCAGCCCGGCAAACACCCGGTCCAGCGCAATGGCTTGGCGACCAATATGCATCAACCGCCGTGTGATCCAGAAGAACAGGCCAATCACACAGACGACGCCCACCAGACCAAACTCTTCACCAATCACCGCCAGCAAGAAATCGGTATGCGCTTCGGGCAACCAATGCAATTTCTCCACGCTGCCCCCTAAGCCCACACCAAAAATCTCACCCCGGCCAATGGCGATCAAGGAGTGGGTGAGTTGGTAGCCTTTGGCCAAGGCATTGGCCTCACTCCAGGGGTCGAGGTAGGCAAAAATACGTTCGCGCCGCCATTCACTCATGGCGATCATCAGTCCAAAGGCGACCAGCAAAATCGTGGCAATCAGAAAGAACATCCGGGCGTTCACGCCGCCCAAAAACAAAATCCCCATCGCGATCACGGCAATCACCATGAACGCCCCCATGTCGGGCTCGGCCAGCAGCAAAACACCCACCACCGCCACAGCCGCCCCCATGGGCAACACCGCGCGAAAGAAGCGCTCTTTCACATCCATCTTGCGCACCATGTAATCGGCGGCGTACAACAGCACGGTGAACTTGGCTAACTCGGAAGGCTGAAAGCTCAGCGGCCCCACCGATATCCAGCGGCGCGCCCCGTACACCACCTTGCCAACGTGAGGCACCAGCACCAGCGCCAGCAACACCAGCGACAAGATAAACAGGCCCCGCGCCGATTTCTCCCAGGTGGCAACGGGCACCTGAAAAGCCAACAAGGCGGCCACAAAACCAATCACCAACCAGGCGGCGTGACGAATCAAAAAATAAGTGTGGGTGTAGCGCGCAAAGCGCGGGTTCTCCGGCATGGCGATCGAGGCGGAATAGACCATCACCAGTCCCCACGCCAGCAGCGCCACGGTGACCCAGACCAAAGGCTGGTCAAAGCCGGTGTTACCAGAGGGCTGGGTGGCGGTCGCCGTGCGGCGCGACATACCCAGACGCACCGGCAACACATCACCGGCGGGGGCAGTGAGGCTGGCAAACCAGCTCGACACACGACTGGCGACACCGCTCATACCGCCCCTTCCAATTCCACCCCGGCGGCGCTGGCCAGATCAACCACCGCCTGTACAAAAACTGCGGCGCGGTGTTCGTAGTTGTCAAACATATCGAAGCTTGCGCATGCGGGCGACATCAGCACCGCGTCGCCGGCGTGCGCCCGCGCATTGGCAACTGCCACCGCCTCGGCCATGGAGGGCGCTTGCACCAAAGGCACGCAGCAGTCGTCCAGCGCGGCATGAATCAAAGGGGCGTCGCGCCCGATCAAGACCACCGCCCGGGCATGGCGGGCCACCGGCGCGGCCAGTGGCGTGAAGTCTTGCCCCTTGCCTTCTCCGCCCAAGATGACCACCACTTTGCGATCTGCACCCAAGCCGTTAAGCGCCGCCACGGTGGCCCCGACGTTGGTGCCTTTGCTGTCATCAAAGAACTCAACGTCGTTGAGCAGGCCAATGGGTTCCACCCGGTGGCGTTCACCCCGGTACTCGCGCAGGCCATACAACACCGGCCCCAGCGCGCAACCCGCAGAACAGGTCAGCGCCAGCGCAGCCAGCGCGTTAGTGGCATTGTGGCGGCCCCGAATTCGCAAGGCGTCAGCCGGCATCAAGCGCTGGATATGAATCTCCTCCTCTTCACCTTTACGTTTTTTGCGGGTTTCGTCGGCTTCCAAAGCGCGCACCAGCCAAACCATGCCATTGACCTCTTCAATGCCAAAGTCGCCCGGGCGTTGGGGCATATCGCCACCAAAAGTAACGTAAGGTCGCACCACCGGGCGCTGCAACTTGACCTTGACCGGCGCGGGCAGCAAGCGCATCACGCACGGGTCTTCCCGGTTCAGCACCATCAAAGTCTGCTGGCCAAAAATGCGTGACTTGGCCTGAACATAGCGCTCCATGCTCCCGTGCCAATCCAGGTGGTCTTGCGTGATATTGAGCACCGTGGCGGCGCTGGGCTCAAACACGGTTTCCCCCTCGAGCTGAAAACTCGACAACTCCAGCACCCACACCTCGGGCAGGGTCTGGGCCTCTACGTGCGCGCTCAGGGTGTCCAGCAAAGTCGGGCCAATATTGCCCGCGACCGCCACCGTCTTGCCCGCGCGGCTCACCAGCTGGCCGGTGAGTGAGGTCACGGTGGTTTTGCCGTTGGTGCCGGTGATGGCCAGTACTTTGGGCGTGTAGTCGTGGCTCGTCTTCAAGTCAGCCAAGGCCTGAGAAAATAAGCCTAATTCGCCGCTAGCCCATATCCCACCTGCGTGAGCAGCTTCTAAAACAATAGCAATATCAGAGGGGGCCAAGCCGGGGCTGCGAAACACCGCCCGCACCCCCGTGCCATCGACCAGCGCCGCGGTGAACGGGCCACTGATGAAACGCGCGGTGGGCACCTCGCGCTGCAAAGCGGCTCGCTGTGGGGGCTCGGTGCGGGTGTCCGCCACCGTCACCGTCGCCCCTTGTCGGGCACACCAACGCGCCATCGCCAGGCCCGATGCGCCCAGGCCGAGAATGAGCACGTGTTGATCTTGAAGGCGACGCATGGCGGGTCTACCTCAGCTTCAAGGTGGACAAGCCCACCAGACACAACAGAATGGTGATGATCCAGAACCGGACCACCACTTGCGTTTCTTTCCAGCCGCTTTTCTCAAAATGGTGGTGCAAGGGGGCCATTTTTAGCAGCCGACGACCTTGTCCATAGCGCTTTTTGGTGAACTTGAACCAGCTCACCTGCAACATCACCGACAGCGCTTCCACCACAAAGATGCCACCCATGATGGCCAACACAATTTCTTGGCGAACAATGACCGCCACGGTGCCCAAAGCGCCACCCAACGCCAACGCCCCCACATCACCCATAAAAACCTGCGCCGGATGGGTGTTAAACCATAAAAATGCCAGCCCTGCGCCCGCCATGGCCGAGCAAAAAATCAACAATTCACCCGCACCCGGAATGTGCGGCAAAAACAGATAACGTGAAAACACGGCACTGCCCGTCACATAGGCAAACAGGCCCAGCGCAGCACCCACCAGCACCACCGGCATGATGGCCAGGCCATCCAGACCATCCGTCAGGTTCACCGCATTGCTGGAGCCGACGATGACGAGGTAGGTCAAAATCACAAAGCCCAGCACACCCAGCGGGTACGTGATTTCCTTGAAAAATGGCACCAGCAGGCTGGCCTTGGACGGCAGCGTCATATCGAACCCAGATTGAATCCAGGCCAAAAACAGTTCCAGTACCCGGGCGTTGGAGCTCTCAGAAATGCTAAAGGCCAAATACAAGGCCGCCACCAGCCCGATGACCGACTGCCAGAGGTATTTTTCGCGGGAGCGCATGCCCTCGGGGTCTTTGTGCACCACTTTGCGCCAGTCATCGACCCAGCCAATGGCACCAAAACCCAGCGTGACCAGCAAGACAATCCAGACAAAGCGGTTGCTCAAGTCCACCCACAGCAGCGTTGAAATCGCAATACACAACAAAATAAGAACCCCGCCCATGGTGGGCGTGCCGCTCTTGCTCAGGTGCGACTCCATGCCGTAACCCCGTACGGGCTGGCCAATTTTGAGTTCCGCGAGGCGCCGAATCACAAACGGCCCGGCAATCAGCCCCATCAACAGCGCGGTGAGTGCGGCCATGAGGGCGCGAAAAGTTTGGTACTGAAACACCCGCAAAAAACCAAAATCGGCGTTTGCAGACTGCAACCATTGGGCCCAAATCAGCAGCATGCGGGCACCCCGTGTTTCGTTGGGTTGGCCATGGGGCCCATTTCCTTCTGCGGTGACAGGGGGTCGGTGAGCGTTGCCACCACCCGTTCCATCTTCATAAAACGCGAGCCTTTGACCAATACGCTGGTGAGCCGTGGCAACTCGGCCGTCACGGCGGACTGCAATGCCTCCATAGATTCAAAATGCCGGGCCGCCGGGCCAAAAGACGCCGCAGCGGCCAGGGACAAATCACCCAGCGTGAACAGCGTCTCAATTCCGCGCTGCTGGGCCAGCGTGCCCGCTTCGGCATGGAACCGCGGGCCTTGGGCCCCCACTTCGCCCATGTCGCCAAGCACCAACAGCCGGGGGCCGGGCAGGGCTGCCAACACCTCAATGGCAGCAGCCACCGAGTCGGGGTTGGCGTTGTAGGTGTCATCAATCAAAGTGAGTTCGCGCGTGCCGTTGCTGAGCAACAACGCACGAGACCGCCCTTTAACGGGCTCAAATTGGGACAGGCCTTGTTCAATCGCGGCCACCGGTACGCCGGCCGACAAGGCGCAGGCCACAGCAGCCAGCGAATTTTTGACGTTGTGCAGGCCCGCAATGTGCAAGGTATACCGAATCACGCCGGCGGGCGTGGCAGCGCTGACTTGCCAAGCGCCAGCCACCCATTGCGCTTGCAGCGCATGCACTGACGCAGACGGGGCGGCACCAAACGACAGCACCGGTCGGCGACCCGCTTTAGCCAGCCAAACGGGGGTGTACACCTCGTCACACGGAAACACCGCGTGACCGGTGGCACCCAGGGCGTCAATCACCGCACCATTTTCTTGGGCCACCGCCTCCACCGTGGCCATGAACTCCAGGTGTTCGCGCTGCGCGTTGTTCACCAAAGCGACGGTCGGCTGTGCCATGGCGGCCAGCGCGGCGATTTCTCCCGGATGGTTCATCCCCAGCTCAATCACCGCCAACTCATGGGTGGCGCGCAGCCGAAGCAAGGTCAACGGCACCCCAATGTCGTTGTTGAAATTACCCTGTGTGGCCAGAAATTTTTGCGGTTTGTAGGCCGCCAGAATGGCTGCAATCATTTGCGTGAGCGTGGTTTTTCCGTTGCTGCCCGTCACCGCAATCAGTGGCAGGGTGAATTGCGCCCGCCAGGCGGCAGCGAGTTGGCCCAGCGCGGCTTTGGCATCGGTCACCACCAGCCCGGGCAAGCCTGCGGCTCGCAAAGCAGCGTCACCATCGCCCTGACACAGCGCGGCCACCGCACCGCGCGCTTTTGCCTCGGCCAAAAACTCGTTCGCGTCAAAACGCTCACCCCGCAAAGCCACAAAAAGATCGCCCGGCTCAACCGTCCGGGTGTCGGTGTGCACCCGGCGAATCGTCACCGCATTAGCAGTGGTGTCGTTGGCAACCAGCCTGGCCTCATCCAGCCAGCCCTTGGCTTGGCGCAGTGTCATCATGTCAGTCATGGAGTGGCTCCTGGGCAACGGCAGAAGGCGTCCTCGCCGCCAGTGCGTGACGCACCTGAACCGCATCAGAAAACGGCAACCGCGTGCCCATGACTTCTTGGTAGTCTTCATGGCCTTTGCCGGCAATCAACAGCACGTCCTCAGGTGCCGCCGCCCGGATGGCGTGACCAATGGCCTCAGCCCGGTCGGGCAGCACGGTGAGCGCTTGGTGGCCGCTCAGGCCCAACAAAATTTGGCTAATGATGAACTCCGGTTTTTCACCACGCGGGTTGTCGCTGGTCACCACCACGTGATCGGCGTGGCACGCTGCCATGGCCCCCATCAAGGGGCGCTTGCTGGCGTCGCGGTTGCCACCACAGCCCAACACGCACCACAGCTGGCCGCCGCGCTGCGCGGCAAGCGGGCGAAGCGCCTCCAAGGCTTTGCCAATGGCATCGGGCGTGTGCGCATAGTCCACCGCCGCCAGCGGTTGATCCACGCCGCCAAAGCACTCCATTCGCCCCGGTACAGGCGTCAGATCACGACAGGCTTGCACCGCAGCTGCCAGGGGCACACCCAGCGAACGCATGGCCGCCAGCACCCCCAACAGATTCGCGACGTTGTAGGTTCCAATCAAACGGGTTTGCATGGCATGGCGCTCTTCACCGCCGGTGTCATCTTGCAAAGCCTCCACCAAAGTGAAGCGAATGCCTTGCGCGTCGTAATGGATGTCACAGGCGTGCAGCCGTGCGGGCCCGGTGCAAGACACGGTCCACAGTGCAGGCAAGGCGCCGCCCAATGACGCTGCCAATTCAGCCCCCTGCACATCGTCCACATTGATCACCGCCGCCTGAAGGCCCGGCCAGGCGAACAGTTTGGCTTTGGCCAACCAATAAGCGGCCATCGAGCCGTGGTAGTCGAGGTGGTCCTGCGTCAAATTGGTGAAGACTGCCGTGTGAATGTGCGTGCCGTCCAGGCGGCGTTCTTCAATGCCAATGGAAGACGCCTCCATGGCACAGGCTTGAACGCCTTCCTGCACAAACTGTTGGAAATGCCGCTGCAGCAGCACGGGGTCAGGCGTGGTCATGCCCGTACTGCGCAGGTGGCTTGCCAACGGGGGGCTGCCTTCCAGCGCTCCGCCCGGCTTTGGCGGCCGGCCAATGCCAAAAGTACCCACCAGCCCACAGGAAATGGGCGCCACCTGCTTCAAATTTGATAGTGCCTGCGCCAACCACCAGCTCACCGAAGTTTTGCCATTGGTGCCCGTCACGGCCACCACATTCAACACCTCACTGGGTCGCATGAAGTAGTCCGCAGCAATCGGGCCGCTGGCTGCTTTGAGCTGCGAATAGCTGGCCACACGTTCATCATCAAAACCGAAGGCCTCTGCGCCCGTGCGCTCGACCAGGCAAGCCGAGGCCCCTTGCGCCAGTGCGGTGGCAACGTGCTGCCGCGCATCGGTGGCCGCGCCGGGCCACGCCACGAACCCGTCGCCCGCTTGGACGAGTCTGCTGTCCGTGCGCAGCTCACCCGTCACGCGGCTGCGCAACCACTGCGCTGCCTGTTCGGGCGTTAAGTGTTCCTGCATCACAAGTTTTCCTCAACGGCTTGCGCCACGATTTGGGGCTTCACCGCCATATCAGGCTGAACCCCCATCATGCGCAACGTTTGCTGAACCACTTCGCTGAAGACGGGCGCTGCCACCGCACCGCCATAGTATTGGCCAGCAGAAGGCTCATCAATCATGACCGCCACAATGATGCGTGGCTGCTCAATGGGTGCCATGCCCACGAACCAACCCCTGTATTTCCGATTGCCAGCCGAGCCGTAACCCTTGCCAACTTGCTTGTACGCGGTACCCGATTTACCGCCCACTGAATACCCGATGGTTTGCGCCTTTTGCCCTGTGCCGCCGGGCCCCGCCGCCATTTGCAGCATCTTTCGAACCTGACCGGCTGTTCGCGCGGACAACACCTGCGTGCCCACGGCCGGTTCACTGCTCTTGAGCATGGTCACCGGAATAATTTGGCCATCATGAGAAAACACGGTGTAAGACCGTGCCATTTGAAACAAAGAGGCGGACAGGCCATAACCGTACGACATGGTGGCCTGCTCGATGGGCCGCCACGTCTTGGGAGGCCGAAGGCGGCCCGACACCGCGCCCGGAAACCGGATATCCGGCTTTTGGCCGAACCCCGCACGCGAGAACAAGTCCCACATCTCGCGCGGCTCCATTTGCATGGCAATTTTGGTGGTTCCCACATTACTCGACTTCTGAATCACGCCTTCAACGGTCAAGACGCCATTGGGGTGCGAGTCCGTGATGGTCGAGCCGGTGATGGTCAAACGTCCGTTGCCCGTGTCGATTCGCGTTTGGGGATTCACCCGCCCCGTCTCTAAGGCCAAGCCAATGGTGAACGGTTTCATGACCGAACCCGGCTCAAAAGTGTCGGTTAGCGCGCGGTTGCGCAGTTGCCCTCCACTCAAGTTGTGGCGTTGATCGGGTGAATAGCTCGGGTAGTTGGCCAGTGCCAGCACCTCGCCCGTGATGGCATCCAAAACCACCACACTGCCCGCTTTGGCCTTATGGACCTGAACCGCATCGCGTAGTTTTTGATAGGCGAAGAATTGAACCTTGCTGTCAATGCTCAATTGCAAATCCTGTCCGTCCACCGGAGCAACGGTGTCGCCCACGGCCTCCACCACTTGGCCTAAACGGTTTTTGATGACGCGGCGCGAGCCTGTGTGCCCCCCCAAGGCCTTGTTGAAGGAAAGTTCAACGCCTTCTTGCCCAATGTCTTCCACATTGGTGAACCCCACCACATGCGCTGCCGCTTCACCCTCCGGGTATTGCCGACGGTACTCCTTGCGCTGGTACACCCCCTTGATGTTCAGCTCGGCGATACTTTTTCCAACGTCCGCATCGACCTGTCGCTTCAACCAAACAAAGGTTTTGTCCTCGTCCTCCAAGCGCTTGTTCAGCTCAGCGGGAGTTAGGCCCAGCAATTTGGCCAGTTGGCGCAGGCGTG
>JBAQDW010000072.1:0-4705 GCA_049286445.1 Rhodoferax sp.
AAAACCACCTTGCTGCGCATGGTGGCGGGTTTGGAGCACCCCAGCACAGGTCAAGTGCAAATCAATGGACGCGACGTGACCCGCCTCGACCCCGCCCAGCGCCCCATCAGCATGGTGTTTCAAAGCTACGCGCTGTTTCCCCATTTGAGTGTGCTTGAGAACGTGCGTTATGGGCTGCGTGCAGCGGGAGCGACCGACAGCCGCCAACAAGCGCTGGAAGCACTGGACCGCGTGGGGTTGACGGGCCAAGCGAGCCGGCCTACCGCCCTGCTGTCGGGGGGGCAACAACAGCGTGTCGCGCTGGCCCGGGCCCTGGCGCTCAAGCCGCAGGTGCTGTTGCTGGACGAGCCCTTGTCCAACCTCGATGCAGGCCTGCGACGCCACATTCGCGAAGATATTCGTGCGTTGCAGCAGGCGCTGGGGCTGACCGTGATGTATGTCACACACGACCAGCACGAAGCCATGGCGGTGAGTGACACCGTGGTGGTGATGCGCGAGGGCGAGGTCATGCAGGTGGGCTCTGCGCGCGAGATTTACGAAAACCCCCAAAACGAATTCGTGGCCGGGTTTATGGGCGATGCGGTGGTGTTTGACGCGCAGGCTGATGCAACGGGTCGGGTTCGACTCGGCCCGTTGACGGTCGATTTGGGGTCGATACGCCGCCATGGCCCCGTGCGTCTGGTGGTACGCCCCCACGCCTGGCAACTGGCCCCCGCCAGTGGCGATGGCCTCGCGGGCAAAATTCTCACACGCGCTTACCTCGGGCGAACCACCGAATACCAAGTGCTGACCTCGCTGGGAACGTTGCTGGTGGTGGTGCGTGCCGAAACGCAGCTGCGTCAGCCGGAGTCGCCCGTCAGTCTCCATCTTGGCGTTGCCGGGGTGAGTGTCATCATGCCGTCCGAACTGAAGCCGCCTCCACCTCGACTTCCCCCCAACAACCCCTTTTCGCAACCGGACCACCGTGTCCATTTCTCTGGAGACTTGATATGAAAAAAGCAACCTTTCTGGCAGCCCCGCTGCTGCTGGCGCTGGGTCTACCCGCCTTGGCGCAAGACAAAGAGGTGAATATTATTTGCTCTGCGCAAGCAGACTGGTGCAACCTGATGCAAACCACCTTTAGCAAGACGTCTGGCATCAAGGTCAATATGACCTTGAAAGGCTCTGGCGAGGCGTTGGCTCAGGTGGTGGCAGAGCGTGCCAACCCCAAGACGGACCTCTGGTTTGGCGGCACGGGTGACCCGCACCTGTTGGCAGCCGAGCAAAATTTGACGCTGGAATACAAATCTGCCGCACTGCCTCAGTTGCATGACTGGGCGCAAAAGCAGGCGGCGCAGTCCGGCTACAAAACCGTGGGCGTGTATTCGGGCCCGTTGGGCTTTGGCTACAACACCGAGTTGCTCGCCAAAAAGAAGTTGCCCGTGCCCAAGACCTGGGCTGATTTGCTCAAGCCAGAATACAAAGGCGAGATCCAGGTGTCCGACCCACGGGCCAGTGGCACCGCTTACACCATGATCGCCACGCTGGTGCAACTGATGGGCGATGACAAAGCCTTTCAATACCTGGGTGCCTTGCACAAAAACATCAGCACTTACCCCCGCTCTGGCGTGGGCCCCATCAAGGCGGTAGCGCGCGGTGAAGCCACGGTGTCGATCAGCTTTGTGCATGACGCACCGGGCGAGAAAGCCCAGGGCTTCCCGGTCGAGTACATCACGCCAACTGACGGCACGGGGGCAGAAATTGGCTCCATGTCCATTATCAAAGGCGCACGCAATTTGGACAACGCCAAGAAGCTCTACGAATGGGCACTGACGCCTGGCGCGCAACAGTTTGGTGCTGCGGCCAACCAGTTTCAACTGCCTTCCAACAAGAGCGCCAAAGTGGATCCCCGGGTGCCTGACTTCAAAAAAATCAAGTTGATTGACTATGACTATGCCAAGTACGGCAAGTCCGCCCTGCGCAAGGACTTGATCTTGCGCTGGGAGCGTGAAGTCTTTAACCAAGCCAAGTAATTCCATTTTCAGATCGATAGGAGCTTAGGCGCGAAGCCGCAGACAGTGCAGACGCACGGCAAGGCGAAGCAACAACAGATCCTATTGGTATGGAGTTGGAATAAGCCCGTAGTGCCCCTGCCAACGTGGCAGGGGCACTGACCGTTATTTTCAAGATTCCTTTTATGCAAAACCGACTCACCGTGCGAACCCAGCGCGCCATTCATGCTTGGGCCCTGCTGGGAGTGGCCGCCTACGTGTTGCTACCTTGGTACTTTTTGCAACGTGGCTCTTTATGGTCGGCGTTACCCGGCCTGTTTGATGGCACCACCACGGCAAACGGTCTCACGCAAGCGATCAGTCATGGCCGTTTTTGGCTGTGGTCGGGGTTGGCAGGGCTGCTGCTGGCCGGCGTCAGCGCGTTGTTTCCCGCCGGACGGCGACAAGGCGGCCTGCTGGTGGCGGGGTCGCTGCTGGGACTGGTGGGTCTGGGCTTAGGCGGTTTTTTGATTGGCATCAATGGCTGGTCTTACGAGTGGCTGATCAACGCGTTCGGCCCCATGGAGCAAGGCCAGTTCGGCGTCGGTTGGGGTGGGTTTGTGGTGCTGGTGAGTTTGGTCATGTTGCTGGGCGCCGGTGTGGCGCGCCTGGGCTACTTTCGGGGCGACGTGTTTGTGTCCGCCTCGGTGATTGGCTGCACCGCCTTGTTGGCCTTGTTCGTGGTGTTTCCGGTGGGCAAGTCACTGATTGCCGCGCTGTACAACGAAGGCGGTGAGTTTGCGTTGGGTGCCGTGTGGGAGCGCATTGGCACGGTGCGCGTCTGGGGGCTGGGCTGCTTGGCGGGGGGCGTGAGCTGCGGTGTGGCGTGGAACACCTTGTTTTTGGCCTTGCTGACAGCAGCGGGTACCACCGTGCTAGGTACGCTGATCGCCTTGGTGGCGGAGCGGGGCAGCAACAAGCGATTGAAGAAGCCGCTCAATGCCTTGGCCATGCTGCCGATCATCACGCCCCCGTTTGTGGTGGGCTTGGGTTTGATTTTGCTGTTTGGCCGCGCCGGGGTGGCCAATCAGTTTTTGGAGTGGGCGTTTGGCATTCAGCCCACGCGCTGGTTCTACGGCATGTTTGGCATTTGGTTGGCGCAGTTGTTTGCCTTCACCCCGATCTCGTTCATGATCATGCGCGGCGTGGTGCAAGGCATCAGCCCATCGCTGGAAGAGGCCGCGCAAACGCTGCGCGCCAGCCGCATGAAGACCTTCATGACCATCACCTTGCCGTTGCTGGCGCCGGGCTTGGCCAATGCGTTTTTGGTGGGCTTTATCGAAAGCATTGCCGACTTCGGCAACCCCATCATCCTTGGCGCGGGCTATGCGGTGCTGTCGACGGAAATTTTCTTTGCCATCGTAGGCTCCTCGCTCGACTCCGGCATGGCCGCCGCGCTGGCGCTGGTGCTCACCGCGTTTGCGCTCACGGTGTTTTTTGTTCAGCGCCGTTTGCTGGGCAAAACCAGTTTCACCACCGTGTCAGGCAAAGGTGACGCCGGGGTGCCAATGGAGTTGCCCACGCTGGTGAGCCGCGTTTGCACGTGGGTGGCAGGGCCTTGGCTGGCCTTCACGGTGGTGGTGTACTTGTTTGCCTTTGCGGGCGGCTTTGTGAAACTGTGGGGGCGCGACTACACCTTCACGCTGATGCACTTCAAAACTGCGTTTGACTTACAAATGGGAGACCATGGTCTGGTGTGGGCGGGCACGGCTTGGAACTCTTTGTTCACCACCATCACCTTGTCTGCCATCGCTGCACCCATTTGCGCCGCGTTGGGCTTGCTCATTGCGTGGCTGCTGGCGCGTACCGAGTTCAAGGGCAAAGGGTGGTTTGAGTTCTCGGCGTTGCTGACCTTTGCCATTCCCGGCACCGTGCTGGGCGTGAGCTACATCCTGGCGTTCAACGTGCCGCCGGTGGAGTTAACGGGCACGGCGCTGGTGATTGTGTTGTGCTTTGTGTTTCGCAACCTGCCGGTGGGCGTGCGGGCCGGCACGGCATCGTTCAAGCAACTCGACCGCTCGCTGGACGAGGCCTCCGTGATGCTGCGGGCCAGCAGCTTGACCACCTTGCGCCGGGTGGTGTTGCCCCTGATCAAACCGGCGTTGGTGGCGGCGCTGGTGTACAGCTTTGTACGCTCCATGACCACCGTGTCGGCCGTCATCTTTTTGGTCACTGCCGAGTACGAGCTGGCCACCACTTACATCATTGGCCGGGTGGGCAATGGGGACTACGGCGTGGCGCTGGCCTATTGCACGGTGCTGATCATTCTCATGTCTTTGGTCACGGCCTTGATTCAATTCACCGTGGGTGAACGCAAGCTGGGCCGCCGCACGCTGGGTGCCAACGGTTAAAACCCCGCGCTTGACTGGCACCTTCTGTTATTCATTCCCTTTTTCAAGAAAAAATAGTCATGACCTCAAACGGCATTGAATTCAAAAACGTCACCAAACGCTATGGCGGCGAGTCTTCCCCTCTGGTGGTTAAAGGCATCACTTTCACGGTGCCAAAAGGCACCCTGACCACCATCCTCGGCCCCTCGGGCTGTGGCAAAACCACCACCCTGCGCATGATTGCGGGACTGGAAAGCCCCAGTGGCGGTCAAATTTTGATTGACGGGGTCGATGTCACCCGTTTGGGCCCCGCTGAGCGCAACGTCAGCATGGTCTTTCAAAGCT
>JBAQDW010000073.1:0-2839 GCA_049286445.1 Rhodoferax sp.
AGTAGAGATCAAAAAATCTGTGTTGATTATTGGGCATATGATCATAAGGAGGATTATCTTGAACATGTACAAATGCTATGTCAGAAATATAGAATCAACGTAAGCATCCGACCAACCCCCCTATTGCGGTGGCACCCAGCGATGAGGCAACAACTCATCCAGATCCTCTTGAGTAGGCAGGCGTCTTAGCACGTCTGTCAAATAAGCAGACACATCCAAACCATTTAAGCGAGCTGACTGAATGATTGACATAATATTCGCAGCCCGCTGCCCACTTCGCAGCGAACCGGCAAACAACCAGTTTTTACGCCCAAGTGCCCATGGACGCATCTGATTCTCCGCCCAATTATTATCAATCGGCAGCCTGCCATCATCTAGATACTGAGTCAGCGCCTGCCAACGTTTCAGGCAATAATCCATCGCCTTACTAATACTGGCATTTTTAGTGGTTAACTGCCTTTTTTCTTGTAACCATTGGTGCAGCTTATCGGCAATCGGTTTGGCTTTTTCTTGCCTGATTTGCCGAACTATTTGGGGATCTCTTGGTATTGGGGGTGTATTTTTTTCAAATCGCTCATCAATCTCACGTTCAACAGCATACAACTGCCTAAATAACGTTAATGCCTCAATGCTCACGATACTTTGCCCAGTGATATGCAGTTCATGAAATTTACGCCGTGCATGGGCCAGACAACCGATTTCTGTCACACCTTGATGAAATAAGAACTTATACCCGCTGTAATCATCGCAAACCAGCTTACCGCGCCACTTATCTAAAAAGGCTTTAGGATGCTCATTACGACGGCTTTCAGCAAAGTCATAGACCACCGCCTTTAAGGAGCTGTGCTGTGGCGTAAGATACGCCCAGACATAGCCTTTTTTTAATGATTTACCACCTACCTTTACATGGTTCTTCATGATAGATACCGGGGTTTCATCGGCATGTAAGATAGGCTCAGACAGTAATAGTTCATGCAAGCGACTGACTAAAGGCTCAAGGGCAACGCCGCAGCGTCCTACCCAGTCTGCCATAGTAGCATCGGGGATATTTACCCCACTTCGCTGATAGATAATATTCTGCCGATATAGGGGCTGATGGTCTGCATATTTGCTAATAAGGATGTGTGCAAGCAGCTCTGGGGTGGCGATGCTTTTGTTAATAATCTGCTTGGGGGCAGCCGCTTGATGAATGATGTCACACTCACGGCATACCCATTTAGGGTAGATGTGACGCTCAATATAAAACTGCTTAGGGATAATGCCAAGTTTGTCTTGTTTATCCTCCCCAATTCGCTTCATTTGACAGCCGCAGTCACAAACGGTGGTGAGTGGTTCATGAACCTGGGTTTTGACCTCAAGGTTGTCAGGAATCACTGTGTATTTGGCACGCTTTGTTTTTTTAGGCTGATCAGTAGCTGAAGCTGGCAGCTCATCTGTGCTCTCTTTGACGGCTTTAAGCTCAGCCTCATCAATGAGGGTTTCTGCCTGAGTACGATCAATCGCAGGCAGCTTGGCAAGCTCATCTTGGCTTAAGCCGCTAAGGTAGTCATCTCGGATTTGTTCAAGCTGCGCTAAGTCCTCTTGCGCCGCCTCATAGTTTAAGTGGGTTTGTCTGGCAGTGATGCCTTCGCTTTTTTGTCCATAGAGCCGGTGAATAAGCCGCTTTTGTTTTTCGATGAGTTCAAGCACTTGTTCATACAGCTTGTGGTTTTCTTCAACCACTTGGTTAAAAAGCTGCTGTAGTTGATCGTGACTTGTGTTTGTTTGATCAATTTGTTGCTGCAGGTGCTCATTACGCTGTTCAAGCAGGTGGATTTTCACCAAAAGCTCGGCGTAAGTGGGGTCTTTTGATAAGTCGGATAAGTTGGCAACAGTCATGGCGATATGTTGCCAGAGTTTTATTTGCCTGTCATCTGCTATTTATAGGATGGGGGTTAATTTATCTTTGCCCATGTTACGCCAAGGCAGTCCACTGATTAAGGCATTAAATTGCTCACGGTTGATGCTGATGCCAGTTTGAGTGGTGGTGAGCTGCTTGGTTAAGCCATGAAATTTATTGTCATCAAGCTGACGGCTACAAAGCCATACGCCAAGCCCATCATGAATGAATACTTTTAGGCGTGTGCCTGCTTTGTTGTAAAACAGGTAGGCACAGTGAGGGCGAATGCTTTGGTGTTCGGTGAGGATGTGGGCCAGTAGTTTGCCACTACCACATCGCATGTCCATGGGCGTGGTGGATAGCCAGATGTGAGTGATGGGTATCATTGCAGTCCTCGTAGTAGGTCAATCAAGCTTTGAGTGTCTATTTGGGCAATGTTGAGGCTTATCGTCCCAGATGCTCGAGCTGTGATTTGCAGTTTGATGTTTTGTATGACGGATGCTGAGCCTAGATGCGCACCTTCAGGCTCAAGATGGATTGGGATAAAGTGCGGGTTTGTTGGATCATCTGGTCTGCTTATAGCGCCAGGTAATGTGTCAGCTTGAGCATGTGCCCGCTGATACTGGCGTTTCCAGTTATGTAGAAGGTTTTGGTTAATGCCATGCTCTCGAGCGATACTGGCAATTGATCGACCTGAGTCTGTCGCTTCTTTTACTAAAAGCGCTTTAAACTCAGCGCTGTAAGTTCTTCGTTTGGGTGTATTAGGAGATTGTGTTGTCATGTTAGTGTCCACGATTATTTGTTCGTGGACACTATCTCGCATTTTTTAATAGAAAAAAATATGGGATGGTCGGATGCTTACGAAAAAAAGATGGGATGGTCGGATGCTTACGCTGTGATTTGCAGTTTGATGTTTTGTATGACGGATGCTGAGCGTAGATGCGTGACTTCAGGCTCAAG
>JBAQDW010000074.1:0-8475 GCA_049286445.1 Rhodoferax sp.
GCCACTTTGACGGTTGGCAGCCGACGCTGAACTCAGCCACTTCAAACCCATTGCCACATACGGTTGTTGAGCTCCCTTTCTCGCCCGGCGGGGCGAGAGAGGGTTGGGGAGAGAGTGGGGGTTACAACGTAAGAATTGCTGCGCAATTGATAGCTGCTTACGCAAGTTCAGCAAGCATCAGAGCCCGAATAGACCCATGAAAAAGTAACGACGAAGGTTTGCCATTTTCCGTCGATCGGGTGAGCCGAAGGCGTCACTCGACTTACTTTGAGATACCTGAGCAGTTACTATAAATTTACTCGTGGCGCAGCGCCTCAATCGGGTCCAGCCGGGCGGCTCGGCGGGCCGGGAAGTAGCCAAAGAGCACACCAATGGCGGCGGAGAACACGAACGACAGCAGGTTCACCGTGGGGTTGAACACGTAGGGAATCTTCATCAAGCCTGACAGTCCCAGTGACGCGCCGGTGGCCAAAATAATGCCAATGATGCCGCCCAAAGCCGCCAGCACCACCGCTTCAATCAAGAACTGCAGCAGCACCTCGCGCTCCAGCGCGCCAATGGCCAAGCGCAACCCAATTTCCCGCGTGCGTTCGGTCACGCTGACCAGCATGATGTTCATGATGCCAATGCCGCCCACCAACAGGCTCACTGCTGCCACGGCACCCAGCAGCATGGTCATGATTTTGGTGGTGCCTGACAAGGTGTCGGCCAGTTGCTTGGTGTCCAGCACGTTGAAGTTGTCTTCGTCACTGTCGGCCAGTTTGCGCCGCTCGCGCAGCAGCTGCGTCAAACCGGTTTTGACGCGGTCAACATCGCTGCCTTCTTGCATGGACACCAGCAGGGTATTGACGCGGGTGTTACCGGTGATGCGGCGTTGCAGTGTTTTGATGGGGAGCAACACCAGGTCGTCTTGGTCGTTGCCAAAGCTGCCCTGGCCTTTGGAGACCAGCACACCCACCACCTCACACGAGATCTGCCGCACACGCAGCTGCGACCCGGTGGCCGGCAGGCTGCCAAACAGCTCCCGGTAAATGGTTTGCCCAATGATGCACACCGCGCCGCCTGCGCGTAACTCGCCGTCGGAGAAAGCGCGTCCCTCGCTCAAGGTCCAGTTGCCGGTGGTCAACCATTCATTGGTGCTGCCAAAAATACTGCTGCTCCAGTTTTTGCCATTGGCCACCAGGGTGCCGCCACTGCGCGATTCCGGTGCCACCGCCGCAATGCCGCCAATCTGGTTGGCAATGGCTTCGGCGTCTGCCTCTTTGAAGGAGGGCCCGCCACCGCCACCCGGCCCCATGCGCTGACCGGGGCGGATCTGCAACAAGTTGGTGCCCAAGCTGGAAATTTGGTTTTGCACCGCCAACGTGGCCCCATTGCCCAGCGTGACCATGGTGATGACGGCACTGACGCCAATGACAATGCCCAAAATGGTGAGAAAGGAGCGCAGCAAATTGCGCCGGATCGAGCGCAAGGCCAGCAACAAGGTGTTGAGCAGCATCAGTGAGCTCCCAAATGCGGGGCCAGCCCGGTGGGGTGCGGGTTGGGTTGGTCGCTGTCAATCACGCCATCGACAAAGTGCACGATGCGTTTGGCGTACGCGGCCATGTCCGCCTCATGGGTGACCATGAGCACGGTGATGCCGTGGTCCGCATTCAGCGACCACAGCAACTCCATGATCTCTTTGCTGCGGTGGGTGTCGAGGTTGCCCGTGGGCTCGTCGGCCAGCAGCACGGCGGGCTCGGTGACGATGGCGCGGGCAATGGCCACGCGCTGTTGCTGGCCGCCCGACAACTCGGCCGGGGTGTGGTGCTCCCAGCCGGTCAGACCCACCGAAGCCAGTGCCTGCGTTGCTAGCGTGTGGCGTGCGCGGGTGCTTTCACCCCGGTACAGCAGCGGCAGTTCGACATTTTCTTGCGCGGTGGTGCGCGCCAGCAAGTTGAAGCCCTGAAACACAAAGCCCAAAAACTGTCGGCGCAGGCGTGCGCGTTGGTCGCGCCCCAGCGTCTCCACGTGGACGCCGTTAAACAGGTATTCGCCCGAGGTGGGGGTGTCCAGGCAGCCCAACATGTTCATGGCGGTGGACTTGCCCGAGCCGCTGGGGCCCATGATGGCCACAAAGTCACCTGCTTCAATAATCAGGTCCACGCCTTTGAGCGCCTGCAGGGCGGTAGTGCCTTGGCCGTAGGTCTTGGTGACCCCTTTGAGTTGAATCAATGGCGTGCGGCTCATGGCTTTTTATTGCTGCGTTGGTCGGTGATGACTTGCATGCCCTCGCGCAGGTCACCCCCCGTGACTTCGGTCATGCGCCCATCGTTAATGCCGGTGGTCACACTCACCGCAGTGGCTAAGCCGTTTTCCAGCACCCACACCTGTTTGGCCGTGCCACTGCCGGTGGCTTTCTTTTTGCCACTCGGAAATTTGGGCAGCAAGCTCGAGACAATGCCACCTTCTGCTGAATCGCCGGCTTTGGAGGGCGGCTGAAAACGCAAGGCCGGGCTGGGCACCAGCAGCACGTCTTGGCGCTCTGTGGCCGTGATGGTGGCCGCGGCCGTCATGCCGGGGCGCAAGCTCAAATCGGTGTTGTCCACATCCAGGTAGGTCACATAGGTCACGACGTTTTCGGTGATGGTGGAGCCAAACGCCACGCGGGTGATGGTGGCGGGGTATTTGCGCGTGGGGTAAGCACTGACCGTGAAGCTGGCTTGTTGCCCCACTTTGACCGCACCGACATCGGCCTCATCCACGTTGACTTGCAGGCGCAACTCCGCCAAATCTTCTGCCACCGTGAACAGGGTCACGGCTTGAAGGGACGCGGCCACCGCATTGCCGGGATCCACCGTACGGGTAAGCACCACGCCATCAATCGGCGAGCGAATAGAGGCCTTGGACAGGTTGGTGGCATCGGTAGAGGTGGTGGCGGTCACCTCGGCCACATTCGCCTGCGCCACCAATTGGTCTGCCACGGCGCGGGCCACTGCGGCGCGACCGCTGTCAAGCTCAGCGGCAGAGGGCACTTTGCCGCCTGACAAGCGTGAAACCTCTTCCAAACGCGCCAAATTACTCTGTGCTTCTTTCAGCGTGGCATCGACTTGCGTGACGCGCGCTTTGGCTGCTGCCAACGTCGCCCGCGAGCGTGCCACTTGGTCGCTGAGTTTGGCAGTGTCTAACTCGACCAACACTTGGCCTTTTTTGACCCGGTCATTCACATCGACGTAGACCTTGCGCACCGTGCCCGACAACTCGCTGCCAATGCTCACCGAGCGGGTGGGTTGCAGCGTGCCATTGGCTGCCACCGAGAGCGTGAGGTTGCCTTTGCCAACGGTTGCGGTCACATAGGCTGGCACGGCCATGGCTTGGGCGCTTTTATGCCAGTAGTAGTACGCGCCACCGCCCGCCAGCAGCAGCGTCAGCGTGCTCCACACCACCGGGCGACGCCACCAGCTGGGGTGGGCGGGCTCATTCAGCAAGGCTTGCATGTCGGTGCCAGAAAGAGGGTCACGGGAAGCAGCGTTAGAAGTCATAGTCAATTCAGTTGAGGCGAGTGCTAAAGGGGCCAAGGGGCAACGCGCAAAGGGTTAAACCCAGCCGCCACCCAAGGCTTTGTAGAGGCGCACATGGTCGGCGCTAATGTCGGCTTGGGTGGTGGCCATGCTGTCTTGGGCGCTCAGCAGCGTGCGTTGGGTTTGCAGCACGGTCTGGAAGTCAATCAAGCCGCTGGCAAAGCGGTTTTGCGCCAACAATGCCGCTTGAGACGCCGCCGCTTCGGCCGCTTGCAAGCGCACCAAGCGCTCACGGTTGGCTTGCAGTGCGACCAAAGCGTCCTCGACGTCTTTCAAGGCGGTGAGCACCGTGGCTTGGTAGCTGCTGCGTGCTTGGGTGAGCGCTGCAGACTGAGCGCGCACTTGGGCTTGCGTTGCGCCACCATCCAACAGCGCAAAGGAGACCGCTCCCATGAGCGCCGCTGTAGCCGTCGCCCCGCTGGCGAGGCCACTCAAGGTCAGGGCGTTCAAACCCACTGAGCCGCCAATCGAAAAGCTGGGGTAGCGCGCGGCCTCGGCCACGGACACCCGGGCCAGCGCGGCGCTCACGCGGTATTCGGCTGCGCGCACATCAGAGCGCTGGCGCAGCGTGTCCGCGGGAATGCTCAGTGCCAACTGCTGGCTCACCTGCGGCACCGCTTGCGGCGTCGCCAATTGCGTGTTGAGCGCAGCGGGCGTTTGCCCTGTCAACACCGCCAAGCTGTGGCTTGTTTTCTGAATGTTGGCCTGCAGCGTGGGGATGAGCGCCCCGGTTTGCTCTGTGGCGGCACGGGCTTGCGCCACTTCCAGTGAGGTGATCAACCCTGCTTGCGCCCGCCAGTCGGTGATTTGCAGGGTTTCGGCCTGGCTGGCCAGGTTGGTGCGAGCAATTTGCAACTGGCGCTGCAAACCCCGCAATTGAATATAGGCCAGCGCCAACTCGGCCGTGATGCTGCGTTGCACGTCCGTTAAAGACGCTTGGGCGGCCAAGGCATCGGCCTGCGCGGCATCGACACCACTGCGGTTGCCGCCAAACACGTCAGGGTTCCAGCTGGCCTCTAACCCGACGTTGAAACTGTTGGTGCCCGAGGTGTTGGAAAACTCGTTGCGCCGGGCCAATCCGGAGGCCGACACGCCGGGCATCAAACTGGCACCCTTGACGTCTCGCAGCGCCTGGGCCTGCGCCAAAGCCGCCTGTGCTGAGGCCACACTGGTGTTGGACTGCAAGGCCTGCGTGATGAGCTGGCTAAGCAAGGGGTCATTGAAGTGACCCCACCATGCGGCCAGCGAGTTGGCTGGGGTGGTGTTTGCCCCCGGCAGTGGGGCCGACCAGTGCGTGGGCAGCGTCAATGCAGGTGCGGGCGACGTCGTTGGCAGCACGCTGGCGCAACCGCTCACCACCCAGGGCAGCAGCCAGAGCGAGGGCAAGCGCCAAGCCGGGCGATTCGGTGGATTCAGTGAGGGGGCGGGCGAGGCAGGGGGCGTCATTTCGACTGATTTTCGGGACAAGCGCATCCCTCCATTGTGCAAAACTCAAATGACGCTGAGGTGTCACGCCTGTGAAGACATGTAAAGCCACGGGCTATCACCATCGCCATGGCCCCGCCCTGAGCGGCTCTCAGGGGGTTCGGGTGTCAGCCTGCCCGGCGGCTTGGTAAACGCGCAAGCCAACCCACTCATGCAAGCCCTGCTGCCAGCGCTGAGCGCCTAGTTGCAAGGAATACGCCGTCCACGGCGTGGCGCGGCCTGCGCGGTAGTCCACCGGGTACGCGGTGACGTTCCAGCCCGCTTGGCGAAAGGTGGCCATGGCGCGTGGCATATGCGCCGCAGTCGTCAACAGCAACCAAGGCTGAGTGGGGTTCACACCGGGCAGCACCGCGCTGAGCACCGCGTTCTCATAGGTGTTGGTGGAGGCCGACTCATACATCACGCGGTTGGCAGGCACGCCCATGCTGTCAAAGAACACTTGGGCACGCGCCGCTTCGGTCATGGTGGTGCCCAGCAACTCCCCGCTGCCGCCGGTGAACAGCAGTTTCAAGTTGGGGTGGCGCTTCATCAAGGCCACCGGGGCGGTCATTCGCTCTGCCGCATCGTTCAGAGCCGGCTGGTCATTGCCCTGCATCACATAGGCGGGTTCCAGCGCACCACCCAGCACCACCACGCCGGCGTAAGTCGATAAATCCGCGCTGTTGGGCAGCGCCGGGTACTGGGATTCCAGCGTGCGCAACAGCGTCTCTGGCGGCACCTGCCACCCTTGTAACAACAACACCAGCAGCGCCAGCCCGCTCAGGCCTTGGCCCCACGTGGGGTTAAAGCGCATCCACAGCCGCCCCACAAATAACAAGAGCCCCACCCACGCCAGCGGCTGGATCGCAAAGGACAACAATTTGGAGGCAATAAACATCAGAGACATGGCAGCAGACTCAATGGGGGGACGAGGCACAAGCGCGGGTGGGGCACTTTATTTCACCAGCAGCACAGTGGCCAAGCCTAGAAAGGCAGAAAAACCGATGACATCGGTCACGGTGGTCAAAATCACATTGCCGGCCAGCGCCGGGTCAATGCCCATACGCTCCAAAATCAGGGGAATGGCCAGGCCGGCCAGGGCCGCACACAGCAAATTGATCAAAATGGCCACCCCCAAAATGCCGCCAATGGCCCAGTCGCCAAACCAAGCCACGGCAATCAGCGCCACCACCACCGCCCACAGCACCCCGTTCAGTAGCGAAATGCCCACTTCGCGGTTCAGCAAGGTGTGTAAATTGCCTTTCTGAATCTGTCCCAGCGCCAGTCCGCGAATCACCAGCGTGAGGGTTTGGCTGCCGGCCACACCGCCCATGCTGGCCACAATGGGCATCAACACCGCCAGCGCCACAATTTGCTCCAGTGTGGCTTCAAACCGGCCAATCACCCACGCGGCCAAAAACGCAGTCAGCAAATTAATGCCCAGCCAGACTGCGCGGCGTCGTGAACTGACCATCACGGGTGCAAAAATATCGGCCTCGTCGTCCAAACCCGCCATTTTCATCAGCGCGCGGTCCGAGTCATCACGAATCAAATCCACCACATCGTCCACGGTAATGCGACCAATCAGCAGGTGCTGGTCGTCCACCACCGGGGCTGACAACAAGTCGAGATCTTGAAACAACCGGGCCACCTCCACCGTGCTGGTGTGCACCGAGATGCCCGCAATGTCGGTGCTCATCAGGTCGACCACCCGCAAATTTAAGTCGGCGGTTACCAAAACACTCAAGCGAAGCGCACCCTGGTAACGGCCTGCCCGGTCCACCACCATCAACATGTCGGTGTGGGCCGGCAATTTTTCCAGCAAACGCAAATAGCGCAACACCGTGCCTACCTTCACGTTGGCACGCACCTCAATCGGGTTCGCGTCCATCAAACCACCCGCCGAGTCTTCGGGGTAAGACAGCATCGACTCCAGCTGCTCGCGCCGGGTGCCCGTGGTGTTTTGCAGGAGACGACTCCCCAGTTCGCTAGGCAGGCTTTGAATCAAGTCCACCAGGTCATCAAGTTCAAGGTGGTGCACGGTCGCCACCAAATCGTCCAAGTCCAATTCTCTGGCCAGGGTGACGCGAATCTCATCGTGCAGGTAAACCAACACTTTGCCGATACGCTCGGTGTCCACCATGCTCCAGACGCCTCGGCGCTCGTTGGGCGGCAGGGCTTCGAGCAGCCCCGCCACTTTTGCGGGGTGCATGCGGTGCAGAATCTTGCCCACACGTTTGAGTTTGCCGTTGCTTAAGGCGCTGCGCACCGCCTCCAACTGATTGACCGCTACATAACCCGGCTTGCCATTTTGGTCGGCATCAATCGCATCCGCATGCAAGGCCTCACGCGACTCCCCCAATAACTGCGCGCGCAACTCCAAATTCAAGTGCGGCAAGATGCGCGCTTCCAGCGCGGCATCCACCTGCTCCCACAGAGCCGTGCGGTGCTCAGCGTCCAGCGACTCCAGCAAAGCCGCCAACTTGGCGGCGTGCACCCGAAGCAAATGCTTGCGAACCCGCTTGTTTTTGCCGTCTTTAAGCGCCTGAATGATTTGCTCACTGTCGGTTCGCGAGCGCTGCTCTTCTGCGCTGTGGGGGTCGGGCGTGTTGGGGCTCATGTGCGCTTGATTTTCCCCTATTGGCGTGCGCTCGCCCGCTGGCCCGTGGTCAGCACCCATTGGCGGGGCGATGAACTGGCAAAATCCAAAGCAGCCGCCATTCCCCCACTCGCAGCCACTGCGCCCCGCCGATTGACTTTTCAGCAGAACGAATTGGATGAAAAAACCGCGTACCCCTTCACGGCTTGGGCCCAAATCGGCAGCGCCCAAGCGCTCCTACAAGCTGGCGCTCTGGTCGCTCATCGTCACCTTGCTGATTCTGGCCTTGAAAGTGCTGCCCTATATGGAGCGCTGGTAGGCGACACGAATTTCGTGACGCCGATACCCAAGCGGCATTGGGCATTCGTGGGCAAATAGCTGCCTCTACCAATTAAGCCCCAGTCCGCTTCGACACGCATCAAGCCAGATTTCCCATTAGCGCAAGCGATTGATTTTGTTGAAGAATCTGAAGATTTCTGGGTAAAGTAGCTGATCTCGATTTGAGTGCGGGGTTGTCATGAACTTTGAACTACGTTTTACGGACAAAGAAATCACTGCGTGGGGCGGCATGGGCCTCATGAAACGCATGCTCGATCACATGGGATTTGACGAGGCGTTAATGCAATCGGGCTTGCCCCAGCCTGGCTCTAACCGTGGCTACGCACCCGAACAACTCATCACCCAATTCTTGCTCTCGGTCTGGTGCGGTGCCAACCGGTTCGAGCACGGCGAAGTCACCCGCCACGACCCCGTGCTCAAGCGCATCTTCGGTATCAAACGCATGGCCAACTTCAAGGCCGTCATGCGACTGTTTCGCCGCTTTACGCAGCACTCCAACGAAGCCGTCATGGA
>JBAQDW010000075.1:0-3017 GCA_049286445.1 Rhodoferax sp.
TCGCCCAGCGGTGCTCCACGTAACCGGGTTTACCTTCGGTCAAGTACTTGCGAAACACCTCGTGGGTGTCTTTGCAGACCTTGGTATCCACCAAGAAACGAGCAAAGTGGGTGCGAGAAATCAGTTCGGGATTGCCTGCAAATGCCAAGGCGCCTTCGTAAGCGCCTGCGATGCCAACTTTGGCCAAACCTGCAGCCATGTCCATGGCGCGTTGTCCGCGCCCACCCCGGGTTTGTTGCAGGCCCTGGGTGAGACGTGGGTCGTTGGCGTCAAACCCCAGCCCCACAATGTGAACCGTGTGGCCAATGAAGGTGACGGAAATTTCAACGCCCGTCAGAAATGGCAGGCCTTGCGCTTGGGCCGCCGCGGCGGCACGGGCCAAACCACCAATCTCGTCATGGTCAGTGAGAGCCCACAGTTCAACGCCATTGGCCTTGGCGCGTTGCGCGAGGGCTTCGGGCGTGAGGGTGCCGTCAGAGACGACGGAGTGGCAATGGAGATCGGCGTTGAGAATAGAGGTCACAACCCAATTTTAGGCCTTGCGCAAAAAACTGTTATTTGATGAGCTTGCCTTGGCCGTTGATCATGGTCAATTCCACGAACCGGGAGCCACTGGTGGCACCTTTTCCAAATGACACCTCCATGCCACCCAAGTTGTAGTTGCGCATACCGTCCATCGCGCTAACCAAGCTGGCTTGCGTCAGGTTGCGCCCCGTCCGGCGAAGCCCTTCGGTGACCAATTTGGCGTCGAGATAGCCTTCCAAGCTAAGGTGGGAGAAGTCGGTGTGTCCGGCGCTGGCCATGGCCTGTTGGTACTCCCGCACCACAGGCACTTGGGATTGGTTGGGAAACGGCACCACTTGACTGATGGTGACGCCGGTGCCGTCTGGCCCCAGCGCTTTCAGATTCGCGGGCGTGGCCAGGACCGACAAGGCATACATCTGCATACCACGGCGGCGCTGGGCAATGCCCTTGATGACTTCGATGGTGGGCTTGCCGGCCAGCGCCAAAAGCACGGCTTCCGGGTCGCTGGCCAACAGCCGCTCGGTGGCTGCAGAGGCGTCACTGGCGCTGGTTTCTACGGGAACGATCAGTACCGCTTTCAAATTGCGCCGCTCCAGAGAGTCATTGGCCGCGGCCAAGACCTCTTTGCCAAAACCATTGTTTTGGTAAGCAATGCCGATCCGACGGATGCCTACCGTGGCGAGGTGATTGACCAAACGGTCGATCTCGTCGGCGTAACTGGCGCGGAGGTTGAACACGCCTTTGGAATTGGACGCACGAATGGACGGTGCGCCGGTGTAGGGCGTCAAGACCGGCAGGCCGGCTTTTTGCGCCACGGGGATCAAGGCTTCGTTATTGGCTGTGCCAAAGGTGCTGAACAGGGCGAAGGTCGAATCCCCTTCGATGAAGGAGGCCACGTTATCCAAGGTCTTTTTGGGGTCATACGCGTCGTCTTTGCTGACGAGTTTGATGAGGCGACCATGGACACCGCCTTGTGCATTGACAGCGTCAAAGTAAACCTTGGCACCTTTCAGCACTTCTTGCCCCAAGTCGCCCAACGGGCCGGACAGCGCGGTACTTTGCCCCAAGGTGAGGGTGTCGTTGGTCACGCCCGGCTCAGCCAGCGCCGCCGAGGCGCACAGGGTGGTGATGAGGAGCGTGCGGGCGATCAAGGCCTGCGGCAATAACGAGACGAAGCGGGTGGTCAGCATAAGACTTTCAGTAGCGGCAAGAGTTGGGTCCGCATTCTGAAGCTCATCCGGGTAGTCGCTGGGGGTGAAAACCCGACCTTTGTCGTTGGGGCGACGGTTCAGCCTCAACTATCTGATGGATTGGGGTGTTGAGCCCCTGACTGAGGATGAAACGCAGTGCGCCGCGCCTTAAAGTTCTGCCCCTTCGACCAAAAAACGCACGCGTCGTATGCCGTTCCAAGCGTCGGCATCGAGTCGAAACGCCAGCTTGACCCGGGCCGGAAGCGATTCGGTGTGGCCAAACCAGATGCCATCCACGGGTTGGCCTTGGTGTTTGAGTTTGAGTGCGAGGTGTTTCTCGCCAACCAGTCGCTGCGACACGACCTCCACTTCTTCACTGAAGGTCGGGGGCGCAAAGCCCTGGCCCCAGACTTCCTTGTGTAAAGCATCGACCAGCTCGACGCGGCGAAACTCAGGCTTTAAGGGGCCATCGGTCTCCAAGCGGCGGGTCAGTGTGGCGGCATCCAGCCACTCTTGGGCGACTTCGTTGAGGCCGTGCTCGAACGCATCGAAGTGTTCTTCGGCAATGGTGCAGCCCGCCGCCATGGCGTGGCCGCCAAAGCGCAGCAGCACGCCGGGGTAGCGTTTGGCCACCAAGTCGAGTGCGTCGCGCAGGTGAAACCCCGGGATCGAGCGCCCCGACCCTTTCAGCTCATGCTCCTTGCCCGGTGCGGCGCTGGCGGCGAAGACAAAGGTGGGGCGGTGCAGCTTGTCTTTGATGCGTGAGGCCACGATGCCGACCACACCTTCGTGAAAGTCGGGGTCAAACACGCAAATAGCGGGTGGCGGCTCATCGGCTTCGTCGAACAGCGACTCGGCAATGGCAAACGCCTGTTCGCGCATGTCGCCTTCAATGTCGCGGCGCTGGCGATTGATGCCATCCAGCATTTTGGCCAACTCGTCGCCGCGCGCGGGGTCATCGGTGAGCAGGCACTCAATGCCCAGTGTCATGTCCGACAGGCGCCCGGCGGCGTTGATGCGGGGCCCCAAGGCAAAGCCAAAGTCAAACGTGGTGGCCGTGGCGGCTTGGCGACCCGCTGCTACAAAAAGAGAAGCTAGTCCGGCAGGCAGGGCAAGGGCTCGGATGCGTTTTAACCCTTGAGCGACCAGGCGGCGGTTGTTGGCGTCGAGCTTCACCACATCGGCCACGGTGCCCAGTGCCACCAAGGGCAGCAAGGTGTCGAGCTTGGGCTGGGTTGAGGCGTCAAACACGCCGCGCAGGCGCAGTTCTGCGCGCAAGGCCAGCAGCACATAAAACATCAC
>JBAQDW010000076.1:0-25536 GCA_049286445.1 Rhodoferax sp.
GCCCGGAATCGGCAATGCACCTCCAGCAGTTGCTGGACTTGCAGCGGGAAATTGCCGCAATGCGAGCGCGTGAGGCGGTCTTGGAAAAGCAGGCCTATTACGATGAACTGACCAAGCTGCCCAACCGAGCGCTGCTAAGGCTGCGATTTAGATCGGCCATTGAGCGTTCACAGCGAAACAATCGTCCTTTTGCCGTGCTAATGCTTGATTTGAACGAATTCAAAGCGGTCAACGACAAATACGGGCATGAGATTGGCGACTTTGTTTTAGTCACTACCGCGAACCGAATCTCGGGTGCCTTGACTTCGGCTGACACGGCAGCCCGCTTGGGTGGCGATGAATTCGTGATTGTCATTCAATCAGCCACGATGTCAGAGGATTTCGAGCGAGTAACTCAAAAGCTGCTTGACGTTCTGTTTGAACCCATGACACTGCCCGGCGGAAAAATTATTGATGTGGGTGCCAGTTTGGGAAAGGCCGTTTATCCTCGTGACGGTTCAGATTTAAGCGCTTTGCTGGCCGTTGCGGACCGAGCAATGTACCAATCCAAAGCGAATCGACTGGCGCAGTATCACTGAGCTTCGGACGTAAAAATGCCCGCGAGAGCGGGCATCGTATTGCCGTTGCGGCGGCCTATTTTTTGGGGGCAGCGCTGTCGGCCTTCTCGGTTTTTCCAGCGGATGCTTTGTAAGGCGTGCCGTTCACGGTCAAACCTTCCTTTGAAAACTTGGCGGCATTGCCATCACCCACACCGCTGACGCGATCAACCAGGTCAGTCCAATCTTTAAACTCGCCTTTTTTACGCTCGGTCAGTATTTTCCCAGACATGGCGGGTCCAATTCCCTTGATGCTGTCTAGCTCTGCAGCGCCTGCTTTGTTGACATCAACGGCCGCGAAGCAGGCGACGGCTGAACACAGGGTGATAAACGTGGCAATTTTCTTGAACATGAACAAACTCCCTTGGTTGAAAAAATACCATCCAAATCAATGGAATGGCATTTCAATGTAACGGTTTTCACTTCAAAAAGGTAGTAAAAATTAGCGTGTGGTGATCAATTTTGGCTTCCCAATTCACAACCCAGCGCCAATTTGTGCGGCCATCGTTTTGACGTAGCTATTCACGCCGGTTTGCACGTCTGAAAAAACATGGTTGCATCCCACGTGACGCAACGCCGCTATATCAGCCTGCGTGTAGCACTGGTATTTGCCACGCAGGGCATCAGGAAAAGCGATGTAGTCGATCTGACCCGCCTCCACCATGGCGTCCAACGTGAGCGCTGATTCGCCCTTGAGCTCACGCATCGCATTGATCACGGAGGTGGCAACGTCATTGAAGGGCTGTGCCTTGCCTGTGCCCAAATTAAAGATCCCGGACTGGGCGGGATGGTCAAAAAACCAGAGATTGACCGCGACCACATCGTCAATAAAAACAAAGTCTCGCATTTGTGCGCCCGGCGCGTAACCACCGTACGTGCCGAAGAGTTTGACCGTGCCGTCTTTTGCATACTGATTGAATTGGTGGAACGCGACACTGGCCATCCGCCCTTTGTGTTGCTCACGGGGTCCATAGACATTGAAATACCGAAACCCCACCACTTGCCCCAGTTTGCCCGCATGGGAACGCTGAAAATTGACACCGCAGTCCCGGCGCATGCGCTGGTCAAACAGCAGCTTGGAGTAGCCGTACACATTGAGCGGACGTTCAAACTCAGGGTCTTCACGGAAAGTATCCGAGCCACCGTAGGTGGCTGCGCTGGAGGCATACAGCAGGCGTGCGCCACGTTTTTGACAGGACTGAAACAAACTGCATGACAAGGTGTAGTTGTTGTCCATCATGTACTTGCCGTTCGTCTCCATCGTGTCGCTGCAAGCGCCTTCGTGGAAAACAGCCTCAATTTGCCCAAAGCCCCCATGCGCAAACTGATCATAGAAAACACTGGCATCGACGTAGTCTGCGATTTTCAGATCAGCAAGGTTCAAGAATTTATCGCCCTGCGTTAAATCATCCACCGCAATGATGTCGTCGATGCCCCGGGCATTCAGCCCTTTGATGATGTTGCTGCCAATAAAGCCGGCAGCGCCTGTTACAACGACTCGGGTCATGAAAATAACTCCTCAAAAGACACGGTGGCCGTGCCAAATTTACCCACCACCAAACCCCCGGCCTTGTTCGCCCAAGGGAGCGCCTGTCGCATCGTCATGCCGGCACCCACCAAAGCGGCCAAGGTGGCAATCACGGTGTCACCCGCGCCCGTGACGTCAAACACCTCAAGCGCTTGAGCACTCACAGTCAATTGCCCTTGCGCATCGAACAAGGTGATTCCCTCCTCGCTGCGCGTGAGCAGCAACGCATCCAAGCCAAGCTGCGTACGCAAATTCTGCGCTTTGGTAACCAACTCGGCTTCGGTGGACCAGCCACCAATCACCAACTGCAGTTCTGCCCGGTTGGGAGTGATCACGTTGGCATGTTGGTAGCGGGAAAAATCGGTGCCTTTGGGGTCAATCAGGATGGTTTTTCCGCTCGCTCGGGCAGCAGTGATCATGTCACTGACGTGTGCCAAGCCGCCTTTCCCGTAATCTGAGAACAGCACCGCGTCATGCGTTGGCAGCAACGTTGCGAACTGTGCAGTTTGGGTGGCCAACACTTCCGTCTTCGGCGTGTTTTCAAAATCGAGTCGCAGCAGCTGCTGTTGCCGACCAATGACGCGCAGTTTGACGGTGGTTTTTAACTCAGGGTCACGCCCAAAAAAGGTGCGTATGCCGGTCCCTGCCACCAGCGCTTCAAGCTTGTGACTGGCTTCGTCTTCACCGACCACAGTGAGCAAAGAGGCCTGGGCACCCAACGTCACCACGTTGTAGGCCACGTTGGCCGCACCGCCATTGCGCTCTTCCTCGTGCGTCACGCGGACCACCGGAACAGGCGCTTCGGGTGAAATTCGGTCCACTGCGCCATACCAATAGCGGTCCAACATCACATCGCCCACCACCAAAACGCGGGACTGCTGTAATTTCTCACGGGTAATGTTCATGGGTTTAAAGGTCTCCGTCATAGTTCTTCCACCCGGCGGGCGGGGTAACTGTCCCACGTTTGGCAACCGGGACACTGCCAAAAATGCTGCTTGGCCTCAAACCCACAGGCGGCACAGCGGTAGCGCGTCAAGGGCTTGACCGCATGGTCTAACGCGCGCTGAACTTGGGGATGAAACTGCTCATGCTCCAATTTTTCCCCCGCGATCCATTTGGCCGCTGCCACTAACGAGGGTTCACGTTCCAGGTGGCGAACATACCAATCCTGTGCGGAAGGAGAGGCCTCCTTTGAGGACGCTTCAAGCAACACAATGGCGTCCAGCACATCCAACGAGGGGGAAACGTCGTAATTGGCTCTCAGCAGTTGCAGTGCATCGTTGGTCTTTCCGGCACTTAAGGCGTAGTCGGCCAGCGGGCTGGCAATCAAGGGCATGGCAGCCGGCGAGGCATCAATGGCCTCCACCAGGGTCATGTAGGCGGCCAGCGGGTCCCCTTGCGCCATGAGCAAGCGTGCCAAATCCAGGCGTGGACGGGCTGATTCGGGTGCGGTTGCAACCGCCTCTTCGAGGGCGGCCAATGCCTGTTGTGGCTGTTGCTTGGTTAAACAGGTTGCTGCTTTTTCACACAGATAGTGCCCCAAACGTGCTTGGAATCTGCCTTGTTTTGACGCCGTCAGTTTCTGCGCAATCAAGGCCGCTTGGGGCCAATCGCGACTTCGCTCATAACTCGCCAGCAGAGACAGCCGGGCTTCCGCCTCGAATGGGGTTCCCTCCAGTTTGAAAAGCGCAGCCTCCGCCCGGTCGAGTAAACCCGCTTTGAGATAGTCCAGTGCGAGTGCGTGCTGCGCCCGTTGACGATCCCTCAGACTCAAATCTCCTCGGGACAGCAGATGTTCATGAACGCGAACGGCGCGCTCGTATTCACCACGACGCCGAAACAGATTGCCCAGTGCGAAGTGCAGTTCAGAGGTGTCTGGGTCATTTTGGACAGCCTCAATAAAGGCATCAATGGCTTCATCTTGTTGCTCGTTGAGCAGAAAATTCAGTCCTTTGAAGTAAGCCTTGGGGGCCTGTTGGTTCTCAAAACGAAGCTGGCGTATGTCCATGCGCGAGGCCACCCAGCCAAGCGCAAACGCAAGTGGTAGCCCCAATAAGATCCAACTCAAATCAAAGTTCATGTTTTAACCCACGCCCCTGACTGAGCGAATTTGGAAGAGGCAACCCCTCTCACCAATGAATTTTATTCCCCTCAAAGGGGTGGTTTCAAACGGGCGTTTGTTTTTGATGAACGACTGAGGGTTGAGACCGTGCAGCCAGGAGCGGGTCAATGTCGTTTTGATGCGGAGAATCAGATTTTCTACTTCTCCACCACCGAGGCACCATGCCTAACGCGCCTACCGAAACGCCCATGGCGAACACAATCAAGACAATCAACACCTGCGGAGCCTGCCAACTGGTGCCAAAAAAGAAGTACACCCTGGCCTCGTGCTGATTGTTCAATGCAAAAGCGAAAAGAGTAAAGAAAATGGCTGCCTTAAGTATCCACTTAAGCAGCCACAGTAGCTTGTTCATTGATCTTCCCTGTGAAGTTGGATTCTGGCGGCGAGCGGCTACAAATCGAATGAGGGGTTTGAGTCAGGCGAGCGGGTTTTGTCTTGCTCAATTTGCTCTGTTCTCTGATCCACAGCCTCACGCAAGGCTTTGCCAGGCTTGAAATGGGGAACCCGTTTTTCGGGAATAGCCACACTGTCGCCATTGCGAGGATTTCTTCCCATGCGAGGCGGGCGATGATTGATGGAAAAACTACCAAATCCGCGAATCTCAATTCGGTGACCGCGCACCAGCGCATCGTTCATCGCGTCAAGAATCGTCTTGACTGCAAGCTCGGCATCACGGTGGGTCAACTGGCTAAAGCGCGCAGCGAGCTCTTCGACAAGATCAGAACGCGTCATTATGGTGTGCCATTGACAAAAATGCTGTCCAGAAATAAATCTGCGCCGAGCGCTTTCGCGATCGGCGCAGTGTCAGGGTGCCAAGTGAACTCTGGCACAACAGCGAGTATTACTTCTCGTTGTTGTCCAATTTAGCGCGCAACAAAGCGCCCAAACTGGTGGTACCAGCGTTCTCGCGAGCGGACTGTTGGCTCAAAGTGGACATGGCTTCATTTTGATCAGCAGCGTCTTTGGCTTTGATAGACAACTGGATGTTGCGGGTCTTGCGATCCACATTGACCACCACAGCCGTGACTTCGTCACCTTCTTTGAGCACGTTGCGAGCATCTTCCACGCGGTCGCGGGAGATTTCGCTGGCGCGCAGGTAGCCGATGATGTCATCGCCCAGATCAATCTCTGCGCCTTTGGCATCCACTGTCTTGACTTTTCCAGTCACCACTTGACCCTTGTCATTGATGGTGGCAAAGGTGGTGAAGGGATCGGAGTCCAACTGCTTGATACCCAAGGAGATGCGCTCGCGGTCAACGTCCACAGCCAACACGAGGGCTTCCACTTCCTGGCCTTTTTTGTACTCACGTACCGCGGCTTCGCCGGTCTCGTTCCATGACAAATCAGACAGGTGAACCAAGCCGTCAATGCCGGCAGCCAAACCAACGAACACGCCAAAGTCAGTGATGGATTTGATCGGGCCCTTCACGCGGTCACCGCGCTTGGTGTTCTGAGCAAATTCCTGCCATGGATTGGCCTTGCACTGCTTCATGCCCAAGGAGATGCGACGCTTGTCTTCGTCAATTTCCAAAACCATGACTTCGACTTCGTCACCCAAGGCGACGATTTTTGAAGGGGCCACGTTTTTGTTGGTCCAATCCATCTCGGACACGTGCACCAAGCCTTCGATTCCTGGCTCGAGTTCCACAAATGCACCGTAATCGGCGATGTTGGTGATCTTGCCAAACATGCGCGTGCCCTGTGGGTAGCGGCGGTTCACGCCCATCCAAGGATCATCACCCATTTGCTTCAGACCCAGTGAGACGCGATTTTTCTCGGTGTCAAACTTCAGAATCTTGGCGGTAATTTCTTGACCAGCCGTCACCACTTCGGAGGGGTGACGCACACGACGCCAAGCCATGTCGGTGATGTGCAACAGGCCGTCGATGCCGCCCAAGTCCACAAACGCGCCATATTCGGTGATGTTCTTGACCACGCCTTGAACCACAGAACCTTCTTTGAGGGTCTGCATCAGCTTGGCGCGCTCTTCGCCCATCGAGGCTTCGACCACAGCGCGACGTGACAAAACGACGTTGTTGCGCTTGCGATCCAACTTGATGACCTTGAATTCCAGGGTCTTGTTCTCGTATGGAGACAAATCTTTGGTAGGACGGGTGTCAACCAATGAACCTGGCAAGAACGCGCGGATACCGTTGACCAAAACGGTCAAGCCACCCTTGACTTTGCCGCTGGTGGTTCCCGTCACAAATTCGCCGGTTTCCAGGGCTTTTTCCAAGCTCATCCATGAAGCCAAACGCTTGGCTGTGTCACGCGACAAAATGGTGTCGCCGTAGCCGTTTTCGATGGAGCCGATGGCCACCGAAACAAAATCACCTACTTGAACTTCGATTTCGCCTTTGTCGCTCTTGAACTCTTCAAGCGGCACATAGGCTTCAGACTTGAGGCCAGCGTTGACAACGACAAAGCTGTGCTCGATACGTACCACTTCAGCAGTGATCACTTCGCCCGGACGCATTTCGGTGCGTGTTAGGGACTCTTCAAATAGGTCTGCAAATGATTCGGACATTTTTCATGCGGTTATAAAACCGCGGGGGTTAGTTAAAAGAACCGCACAAGCGATGCACATGGGCTGTGCGAGAGGACTTGTGTGGGTCGATACAGAGGGCTTACTCTCTGCGTTTAGTCGGTCAAACTGGTTTGAACGGCTGCTGGCCTTGCCACCAGTCCAACACGAGCTCAAACGATTTTTCAACCGTTAAATCCGAGTTATCCAGTAGCCGGGCATCTTGTGCGGGCTTGAGAGGTGCAATGGCTCGGGATGAATCCCGTGCATCACGCGCTTCCAAGTCAGCCTGAAGGTCTGCGAGTGTAGCCGAATGACCTTTTAAAATCAACTGCCTGTAACGGCGCTCCGCACGTTGCTCGGCGCTTGCCGTCAAAAACACCTTCAAAGAGGCGTTGGGGAAGATGACGGTTCCCATATCCCGGCCATCAGCAACCAATCCGGGTAATTGGCAAAAGCGGTGCTGTAAATCAATCAAGGCGTGACGAACGGCGGGCATAGCAGAAACCTTGGACGCATTCATTCCCGCCTCTTCAGTCCGAATGGCATCACTGACATCCACGCCATCGACCCAGACACGTCCTTCCAAGAAGCGAATATCCAGCGTCTTCAACAAACCAACAATGCGCTGCTCTGCTGCTGCCTCCAGCCCGAGACCGTGCTGTATGGCCGCCAAGGCGGTGACGCGGTAAAGCGAACCGGAGTCCAAGAAATGGTACCCGAGCGCTTTGGCAACGGCTGCTGCCAGCGTGCCTTTGCCCGATGCGGTGGGGCCATCGACACAAATCACGGGCACTTCAACAGCAGGATTTTGGGTGAGTGAAAACAGCGCTTCAAAATAATCCGGGTACGTCTTGGCCACACACTTGGGGTCTTCGATACGAACAGGAAGTCCGGCCGGATTGAACGCGGCGAGCGAAAAACACATGGCGACACGGTGGTCGTCATAGGTGTGAATCGTGGCGGCCCTCCATTGGGCGGCACTGGCCGGCGGCGTTACACGGATGAAGTCATCGCCCTCCTCTACCGCTGCGCCCAGTTTGCGCAATTCGGTGGCCATGGCCGCAATTCGATCAGTTTCCTTGACGCGCCAGCTTGCAATGTTGCGCAGCGTGCTCGTGCCGTCGGCGTACAAAGCCATCACGGCCAGCGTCATCGCCGCATCGGGGATGTGGTTGCAGTCCAAATCAATGGCCTTCAACGGCCAGGCGCCGCGAGATACTTCCAACCAGTTGGGTCCGCTGTGAATCTCTGCGCCCATCATTCGCGCGGCATCAACAAAGCGAATATCCCCTTGAATTGAGTCAGCACCCACACCCTCAATTCTGACACCTTTTTGGCCCCTACCCCTTGCTGCAATTGCGCCAACAGCTATGAAATAGCTAGCAGATGAGGCGTCGGCCTCGACATGGATCGACCCGGGTGAGCGGAGCTTGCACCCGGCGGGAATCGTAAAACGTTGCCACCCCTCTCGGGCCACTTCCACGCCAAATCTGGCCAAAAGATTCAACGTAATTTCAATATAGGGGCGAGAAATCAGTTCACCCACGACTTCGATCACAATGTCTTTTACCGCCACCAAAGGCAAGGCCATCAGTAGTGCGGTCAAAAACTGGCTGGACACGTCGCCACGCACCTGAATGGGCGCATGCACAGTGAGTGCAGGCTTTCCAATACAAAGCGGTGGGTACCCCTCCTGCCCTTGGTAATCAATCTGACAGCCCAGCTGACGCAGCGCATCGACCAAATCCCCGATGGGGCGCTCGTGCATGCGAGGCACTCCATGCAGCTTAAAGTTGCCCCCCAACACTGACAGCGCCGCCGTCAACGGTCGAATGGCGGTGCCTGCATTGCCCATGAACAAGTCGGCATCTGCATGGACCAGCTTTCCCGCCATCCCCACAATTTCGACAGTTGATTCGTGTTGACGCACCACACAGCCCAGAGACGCCAGCGCATTGAGCATGACACGGGTGTCGTCAGAGTCGAGCAAATCATGCAGCGTGGTCGTGCCTTGCGCCAATGCAGAAAGAAGCAGCAGGCGATTGGAGATGCTTTTGGAGCCGGGCAACAGAACTTGGCCGGATGCCTCGTTCAGCGCGGGAATATCGAGAAATGACGTCGAAAACATTATTTTTGATTCTGGGACATGCGCCAATTGGCGCGGGTCTGGCTCGCCTGCTCAATCAGCTCTTCCAGCGCGTCGCCATTGCTGCTGGCAATCATCAGCTCCAGCGCCTGCAGGTTGCGTTGAAAAATTTTGGACTGTGCCAACAGCTCTTCACGGTTCGACAACATGATGTCGCGCCATACTTTGGGGTCACCTGCTGCGATGCGTGTGAAATCCCGAAACCCGGGGCCCGCCAAAGACAAGTAATCTTTGCCATGGGCTTGACCCGAGATAGCGTTCATCAAGGCAAAAGACAGCAGATGAGGGAGATGGCTCACTGCAGCGAAAGCGGCGTCATGAGCTTCTGGCGACATTTTCACCACGCGACAACCCAATGCCGACCACACATCCACCGCCTTTTGGAGTTGGACCGTTAACGTGCGTTCAATCGGCGTCAAAATCACTTGCTTGCCCGAATAAAGATCGGCATCGGCATGTTCGACGCCCGCGACTTCACGGCCCGCAATAGGATGCGCAGGAACAAAAGAGCCCACCTGCTCACGCAATGCTCGGCGCGCAGCGTCAATCACATCTCGCTTGGTGGAGCCCACGTCCATGATCAGCATTTGCGGCGTGACCAAATGCTTGATGGCTTTGAAAGTGGCCTCCGTTGCGGCAACAGGAACTGCAATCAAAACAATGTCCGCACCTGAGACCGCCAGCAAGGCCGACGGCGCCTCGATATCGATCACACCGAGTTGGCGCGCCCGATCGGTGGTTGAAGGTGACTTGCTGTAACCCACGATGCGCTTGACCAGACCCGCGCGCTTCATTGCCAGCGCGAACGAGCCGCCCATCAGCCCACATCCAATCAGCCCGAGTTGCTCAAACATTCGGTTTCCTTAAGGGGTCGTCATTAGCTGACGACAGGGTAGGTACCCAATAATTTGTAGAACGCGCACAAGGCCCTCAACTCTTTGAGTGCCTTGGCGACATGCGGTTGCGAAGGGTGGCCCTGGACATCAATATAAAAATAATATTCCCACTGACCCGTTCGAGCCGGGCGTGACTCAAACCGGGTCATTGACACCCCATTGGTCTTCAACGGCACCAACAGGTCATGCACGGCGCCGGGCTGGTTGGGGACGGACACGATCAGACTGGTGCAGTCATTGTCCGAAGGCGGCGGCGTGCCCAGGGTTTGAGGTAGACAAATAATGGCAAACCGCGTGCGGTTGTAGGCATCGTCCTGGATGGCGTGTGACGCAATGTGCAATCCGAACTGTGTCGCTGCACGGTCACTGGCCAGTGCCGCCCAAGCGGGATGGGTGGTGGCCAACTTGGCCCCTTCAGAATTACTGGACACCGGGCGACGCTCCGCATGCGGCAGGTGCTTGGACAACCAGGCTTGGCATTGCGCCAGCGCCTGCGGGTGCGCCATGACCACCTCGATGCCCTCCAGCGAATTACTGCTGCGCAGCAGGTTGTGTCGAACCAATAAACTCACCTCGCCCACCACATGGGTGGGGGTATGCAAAAACAGATCCAGTGAACGGGTAACAACGCCTTCGGTCGAGTTCTCAACCCCCACCACACCATACTGGGCACTCCCTGCAGCGGTGGCGTGAAAAACTTCATCGAAGTTGGCGCAGTAAATCAGATCGGCAGCACCGCCAAAGTACTCCACCGCCGCTTGTTCGCAAAAGGTTCCCGCAGGGCCTAATACGGCGACGCGCTGAGGTGCTTCAAGCGCCAGACAGGCGGACATGATTTCACGCCAGATCGCAGCAACATGCGAATTTTTGAGGGGGCCCGGGTTGGCGGTTTGAATCTTGTCGATGACTTGCGCCACCCGATCTGGCCGAAAAAAAGCGGTGCCTTCCCGCTTTTTAACTTCACCGACCTGTTCAGCCACCAAAGCACGTTGGTTGAGCAACGACAAAAGCTGCTGATCAATAGTGTCAATTTGGACCCTGAGGTCGGCCAAATCGGGCAAGTTAGTTGTTAAATTAGTCATGCTTTAAGCGCGTCGGGTCTCAAATTCACGGAGATAGTCAACCAGTGCTTGCACGCCTTCCATCGGCATGGCGTTGTAAATGCTGGCACGCATGCCACCCACCGACTTATGCCCCTTGAGTTGCAGCAGGCCCTTGGCGCGAGCGCCGGCAAGAAATGCATCGTTCAGGCGCTCATCACGCAAGTAGAAAGGAACATTCATGCGGGAGCGGCAATCGGGATTGACCTTGTTGAAATACAGCCCAGAGCCATCAATGGCGTCGTAAAGCCGTTTGGCCTTGGCGATGTTGCGAGACTCCATGGCAGGAATGCCACCCTGGCGCTTGAGCCAATCAAACACCAGCCCTGCCATGTAAATGCCATAGGTGGGAGGGGTGTTGAACATCGACTGGTTGTCTGCGACCATTTGGTAGTTAAAGGCACTGGGGCAAGCTTCAAGCGCGTGACCCAACAGGTCTTCCCGCACCACCACCACCGTCAACCCGGCCGGGCCCAGATTCTTTTGGGCGCCACCAAAGGCGAGTCCAACCCGGGACCAGTCCACGGTACGCGAGGCAACGTGGGACGAAAAATCAATGACCAAGGGCGTTGTGCTACCCAGCGCTTTCAAGTCTGGCAACGTGTGGAACTCCACACCATCAATGGTTTCATTGGTGCAGACGTGCACATAAGTAGCATCGGCACTCAGTTGCCATGACCCCGGATCGGGCAAGCTGACGTATCCCGTGGACGCATTGCTGGCGGCCAAATGAGCGGTGCAGTACCTGCCTGCCTCTTTCAACGATTTCCGACTCCAACTTCCCGTCACAACGAAGTCAACCACCCCACCCCGGGACAGATTCAGCGGCACGATTGCGTTTTCTGCCAGTCCCCCCCCTTGCATGAACAAGATTTTGAAGTGGGAAGGAATAGCCAGCAGCTCCCGCAAATCGGCCTCAGCCTGTTCGCAGATAGACATGAATTCTTTACCGCGGTGACTCATCTCCATCACACCCATGCCACTGCCATGCCAGTCCAGCATTTCTGCCGCAGCGTGTCGCAACACCTCTTCCGGCATCACGGCGGGGCCTGCAGAGAAATTAAAAGGTCTCATGATCTTGTTTCTGATTAAATATAGCTATAGCCCTTATGCACCCTGCGCAAGCAGCTATAAATACAATAGCAACTAAACTGTACCTTCTGCGCCATCATCGGCAGGTGCGCTTTCGCTGTCAGCTGCGTTTTCGTCAATCACGGGGTTGGCATCGTTCTCCACAATCCGCTGCAAACCACTCAATTTGGAACCCGGATCAAGCCCAATCAACGTGACCCCTTGTGTGGCACGGCCCAGCTCGCGAATCTCGCTGACCCGCGTACGCACCAAAACACCCTTGTCGGTGATCAGCATGATTTCATCGTCAGCGTGTACCAAAGTGGCGGCCACGACTTTGCCGTTGCGCTCACTTTGCTGGATCGCAATCATGCCTTTGGTTCCACGTCCGTGGCGGGTGTACTCGGTGATGTTCGTTCGTTTCCCGTACCCGTTCTCAGTGGCCGTCAAGACACTTTGTGCCTCGTCTTCCGCCACCAGCATGGCAATAACGCTTTGCCCCTCCTCCAGGTTCATCCCTTTGACACCACGGGACTGACGACCATGGGCGGTGACCTCATCCTCGTTAAAACGCACTGCTTTGCCGCCATCAGAGAACAGCATCACATCGTGCTTGCCGTCCGTGATGGCCGCACCAATCAGATAATCGTTTTCATCCAGCGTGACAGCAATGATGCCGACCTTGCGGGGGTTGCTAAAGTCGTTTAGCGGTGTCTTCTTCACCGTTCCCATGGACGTTCCCATGAAAACAAACTGGTCCGCAGGGAAGGAACGCTTATCGCCTGTTAATGGCAAGACCACGTTGATTTTCTCCCCCTCTTGCAAGGGAAACATGTTGACGATCGGACGGCCACGAGAGCCCCGAGACCCCTGCGGAACCTCCCACACTTTGAGCCAATAAAGACGGCCACGGTTGCTAAAGCACAAAATGTAGTCATGCGTATTCGCGATAAAGAGCTGATCCACCCAGTCGTCTTCTTTGGTTGCCGTGGCCTGCTTGCCGCGCCCTCCCCGTTTTTGGGAACGGTATTCACTCAATGGCTGACTTTTGATGTAGCCGCTGTGCGACAGAGTCACCACCATGTCAGTCGGCGTAATCAGGTCTTCCGTACTCAGGTCAAACGAGCTGTGCTCAATCAAGCTACGCCGGGCACCCAGCTTGGTTTGGCCAAATTCGGTACGAATGACGGTGAGTTCTTCGCCAATAATGGTGGAGACACGCTCGGGTGTGGCCAAAATATCGAGCAAATCTTCGATTTCGTCCATGACCTGCTTGTACTCAGAGACAATTTTGTCCTGTTCCAAGCCCGTCAGGCGTTGCAAACGCATCTGCAAAATTTCCTGGGCTTGCGTTTCTGACAGTCGGTACAACCCATCAGCCCCCATGCCGAACAATTTCTCCAGCCCGTCCGGGCGGTAGTCATCCGCATTGACGATGGCGCCATCGGACCGCGTGCGCGTCAGCATTTCACGCACCAGCTTGCTGTCCCAAGCCCTGCCCATCAACTCGACCTTGGCCACCGGTGGCGTGGGCGCGTTTCGAATGATCGCAATGAAGTCGTCAATATTGGCCAACGCAACAGCCAGGCCCTCCAGCACATGACCCCGCTCGCGTGCTTTGCGCAGATTGAAAACCGTGCGGCGTGTCACCACTTCGCGGCGGTGCTGCAAAAAGACCTCGACCAAGTCTTTGAGGTTACACAACTTGGGCTGACCATTGATCAATGCCACCATGTTCATGCCGAACGTGTCTTGCAGTTGCGTCTGCTTGTACAAATTGTTAAGCACCACTTCGGGCACTTCACCCCGTTTGAGCTCGATGACGAGACGCATACCAGATTTATCTGACTCGTCTTGAATGTGACTGATGCCTTCGATTTTTTTCTCATGCACCAACTCAGCCATCCGCTCTTGCAGCGTCTTTTTGTTCACCTGGTAGGGCAACTCGTCCACAATAATGGCCTGCCGCTGGCCTCGGTCAATATCTTCAAAATGACATTTGGCACGCATCACCACTTTGCCCCGGCCGGTCCGGTAGCCATCCTTGACGCCGCTGATGCCGTAGATCACACCCGCCGTCGGAAAGTCGGGTGCAGGCACGATTTCCATCAAATCATCAATGGTCGCCTCTGGATGACGCAGCAAGTGCAAACAAGCATCGACCACTTCATTCAAATTGTGCGGGGGGATATTGGTTGCCATACCCACCGCAATACCGCCAGACCCATTGATCAACAAGTTTGGCAGGCGGGCAGGCATCACCAATGGTTCTTTCTCAGAGCCATCGTAGTTAGGCCCGAAATCGACCGTCTCCTTGTCCAGATCAGCCAATAATTCATGTGCGATCTTCGCCAACCGGATTTCCGTGTAACGCATGGCCGCAGCGTTGTCGCCATCGACCGACCCGAAATTGCCTTGACCGTCCACCAACATGTGCCGCATGGAAAAGTCTTGCGCCATACGAACAATGGTGTCGTAGACCGACTGATCGCCGTGCGGATGGTATTTGCCGATCACGTCGCCCACAATACGTGCCGACTTCTTATAAGGACGATTCCAATCGTTGTTTAACTCGTGCATTGCGAACAACACACGCCGATGGACGGGCTTGAGGCCGTCCCGCGCATCAGGCAGCGCTCTCCCCACAATGACACTCATGGCGTAATCAAGATAGCTGCGCCGCATTTCCTCTTCTAAGCTGATGGGCAAGGTTTCTTTGGCAAACTGTGTCATGGGCGGTCGTGTCTAGCGATGTCAAAAGCAACAGGGCATTCTAAAGGGGTAGCTTGTTGTACCTATGCAACGCTGATTTGATTTCTATCTTTCTTTTCACAGTAAATAAGACTGCTGGCATTTTGAGAAGTTGGCGCAAATAGCGCTGTGGCACAATAAGTCAAGCAAACTAGATGTTTTGTCTTGGATGCTACATAAGTTACTCGCAGCGCTGCTGCGGCTTTTTTCCCCTAAAGGAGAACCATGAAGAAATTAAATAAATTGGCAATGGTGATTGCTACCGCAGCACTGGCAACAACCGCTGGCGCACAAACCGTCGATAACTGGGTCAGTGCCAGTGGCGACACTTGGAAAAACAGCACTGGTCTGTGCTGGCGTGATGCCAACTGGACACCAGCCACCGCGGCTGTAGGCTGTGATGGCGCCATCGTGGCAGCAGCTCCTGCTCCTGCCGCCGCTCCTGCAGCTCCAGCACCGGCTGCTGCTCCCGCGGCACCAGTCGCTGCGGCTCCGGCAGCACCTGCCCCAATGCCTGTGGCCGCTGCTAAAGTGACCTACGCATCAGACGCGTTTTTTGACTTCGACAAATCAGTTCTGAAGCCAGAAGGCAAAGCGAAGCTGGATGATTTGGTCGGCAAGGTCAAAGGTATCAATTTGGAAGTCATCATTGCTGTTGGTCACACCGACGCAACGGGCGCTGACGCTTACAACCAGAAGTTGTCGGTTCGTCGCTCCGAAGCTGTGAAGGCCTATTTGGTGTCAAAAGGCATTGAAAAGAACCGTGTCTATACCGAGGGTAAAGGCGAAGCTCAGCCCGTTGCTGACAACAAGACTCGCGAAGGCCGCTCCAAGAACCGTCGCGTTGAGATCGAAGTAGTCGGTACACGTAACTGATAAGTGACTGTTGTGAGGCTCTGCTAATTGAGAGCCTCCCAGAATAAGCCCTGCATTGCAGGGCTTTTTTGTTTTTGTACCGGTCAATTAATAGTCACTGCCGATTACTGATTAGTTTTGCGGATAATTGCCAAATGACATCACACTTGAACGCCGACCCGGCCGAATTGGCCAAATTTTCCGACCTGGCCCATCGCTGGTGGGACAAAGAGGGGGAATTCAAACCCTTGCACCGGATTAACCCTTTACGCCTTGAATGGATTAAAGATACCGTTTCAATCAATAATAAACTTGTCCTCGATGTGGGTTGCGGCGGAGGAATCTTGGCAGATTCCATGGCACGCGTCGGCGCCCATGTCACCGGGATTGACCTGGCCAGCAAGGCATTACGAGTCGCTCAATTGCATGCACTTGAATCTCAAACCCCCAACCTGAATTACCAAGAAATAAGCGTTGAGGCCTTGGCCTCACAGCAACCTGAGAGTTTTGATGTCGTGACCTGCATGGAAATGTTGGAGCATGTTCCCGATCCATCATCTGTCGTCCACGCTTGTGCAGCATTGGTGAAACCAGGCGGCTGGGTCTTCTTCTCAACCTTGAATCGAAATGCCAAATCCTTTCTATTTGCGGTAGTGGGAGCGGAGTACTTGCTAAACATGCTACCGAGGGGCACCCATGAATACGCCAAAATGATTCGACCCAGCGAGCTCGCATCCTATTGCCGGTCTGCAAGCTTGAATTTGCGTCATACACAGGGAATGGAACACAACCCCCTCACGCAACACTATTGGCTCAGTCCAGACACCAGTGTCAACTACCTGTTTGCAACCCAAAAGCCTGCAGAGGCATCAAAGTGAGTATTTCTTCAGGCCACTTTGGACACATCCAAGCCGTATTATTTGATTTGGACGGTACCCTGATTGACAGCGCGCCAGACCTTGGCGCTGCTGCCGACAAAATGCGCATCGACCGGGGGCTGCCATCGCTACCGCTTGCGAACTATCGCCCCATGGCGGGTTCTGGCGCAAGAGGCATGATTGGTGTGGCATTTGAAATAGGCCCGGATCATTCAGATTTCCCAGCGCTGCGCGAAGAATTTTTTGCCAACTATGCAAACTGCATGACAGATGCAACGTATGCCTTTGACGGCGTGGAAGATCTCATTGCCAATTTGCAAATACTGGGCTTTCCGTGGGGCGTGGTGACCAACAAGTCTTCTCGATTTTCGGAGCCACTGACAGCGTCCATGCCACTTTTTTCTTCAGCGGTGACTATTGTTAGTGGAGACACAACACCCCACGCTAAACCGCACCCAGCGCCTTTGTTAGAGGCTGCGCGTCGGTTAGCAATAGATCCAGCCGGTTGCCTGTACGTGGGCGACGATGAAAGAGATATCGTTGCAGGGCTCGCCGCCGGAATGTCAGTGGTCGCCGCGACCTACGGATATCTTGGCAATGTGAGCGATCCAAGCTCATGGAACGCACATGCAGTCATAAATTCTCCTATAGAGCTATTGCAATTACTGAAGAAGGTCTAAAATAGACAACATGGGGCTGCACTGGTTTCGACGTGGGTTCGGACGCGGTGTGGTGCATGTCGAGCTGAATGTGCTCGTAAATCAGATTCAAAAAAACTAACTGCAAACGACGAACGTTTCGCACTCGCTGCTTAATTGCCAGTGAGCTTTACAACAGCAGGCCGATGGGCTGGGCAAGGGGTTTTTAACGCAAGTTAGGGGCTCCCGGCTGTAAAGATAATTACATCGGCTGGTTCTGAGTTGGGTACCTTAACTCGGGGCAAGACAATAGGGTGCTGGCGTCCTTTGTAGCGTGTGGCTGCGCGATAAAGGTGGCGAGACTTAAATCAGACCACTAAACATGTAGATCTGCCCGAACAAGGCTTGCGGACGGGGGTTCAAATCCCCCCAGCTCCACCATACCGCATGACAAAGGCCTCCAAGTAGCGATACTCGGAGGCCTTTTTCATTGGTAAATCAACCACTTACAGTGCAATAGCCTACAAAGGCATACATTGACAGCGAAGACAAAGCCGGGGAACATAGCGGGGAACAAAAGGGGAAACCGGGACATTTTCAAGAATTGTTCCCCGGTTTACCCCGGTTCCCCAATGAAAGACCCCCATGCTGACCGATGCCAAATGCCGTAACGCAACTTGCCCACCAGACAAAGCCCGTGCACGCTTTACCGATGCCGCAGGCCTCTACCTTGAAATAAGCCCGGCAGGATCAAAACGCTGGTTTTGGAAAACATACTTTGACGGCAAAGAAGGCCGTTTGGCATTGGGCAGCTATCCAGACGTGAGCCTGACGGCAGCACGCAAAGCCCGTGACGCTGCAAAACTGCAAAAGGCCAGCGGCAACGACCCCGTGCAGGTGCGCAAAGTTGAAAAGCTGAAAGCAAGTCGCCCCGGCGGTGACACCTTCAAAGCCGTGGCGCTGGAGTGGTACGGCAAACAAGCCCCCCAATGGAGCGACAGCCATGCAGAACGGTCGCTGCGGCAATTGGAGCGTGACCTGTTTCCATGGATCGGTGAACGCCCAATGGCAGACATTCACGCCATGGAGTTGCTGGCAGCACTGCAAAAAGTAGAGGAACGCGGCGCGGTTGAGACGGCAGACCGGGTTTTGATGCTGGCGCGGCAGGTATGGGACTACTGGCTCCCCTCCTCCGACGCCCAGCAGCGCAACATCACCGAAGGCCTGAAAGGTAGATTGACGCCCTACCGTGGCAAAAACTTTGCGGCCATTTTGGACCCGGTGCGCATGGGTGGCTTGATGCGGGCCATCAAAGGCTACAAAGGCGGGCCGATTGTGCGCACCGCCTTGCAGCTCACGCCCTACCTGTACCAACGACCCGGCAACCTGCGCATGATGGAATGGGTGGAGCTTGATTTAGATGGGGCGGTGTGGACGATCCCCAGCATGAAGATGAAACGCACAAAACTGGAAAAGGAGCAAGGCGAAGCTCACACTGTGCCATTGCCCACGCAGGCCGTGGCCTTGCTGCGCAGCATCCAGCCCCTGACCGGGCACGGGGTTTACGTGTTCCCCGGTGAGCGCAGCCATGACCGGCCGGTGTCTGACAACTCAGTGCGCAGTGCCTTGTATGCGTTGGGTTTCGGCAAAGAGCAGAGCTGGCACGGCTTCAGGGCCAGTGCCCGCACGATGCTGGTGGATGAATTGAACATGGACTGGCAGATGATTGAAGCGAATCTGGCCCACGCCAAGAGGGACGCCAACGGCACCAGTTACAACCGAACCAAATACATTGCCCAGCGGTTTGAGATGATCCAGACATGGGCCGACTACCTAGACAAGCTGGCCACGGGCGGCGAAGTGATCGCATTCAAGACGGCATAGCAGTTTTAAGCCACGCCTAGCTATCGGCTGATCCCCGATGGTGAAAACCGGGACACCCTGACCCGGCGGCGCTGGTTTTCTTTTCAGGCGTGACAGGGGGCGGGATGAGTTGGACAACAGACGGGAAAGAAGCAAATGAGCTTCTTCAAAATGACGTAATGGCATGCATGGAATACCACTTTGAAGCAATGTTTCAAGCACTCCAGAAAGGTATCGACTACCCCGATGAAAGCTATGAGTCTTGTATCTCAGCCTTTTTCAACAGCATTCAACCCACTCAAGAAGAGTATTTGCAATTCCTGAAGTCAAGAGGATTTGATACAGAGAAATTCCAAAGTAACTTTTTCGCAAAGATCAAAGCTGTTGAGATTGGGCAAAAGGAATCTCAAATAAAAGCGGAAACCTTCTTTCAACTTTTTCAAACTGAATGGCATGTGAGTCAGGAACAAGTCAACGAATTCATCACAGAGGGCTCGATTTACTTCCTTTTAGAACTTGCTGTTTCTGATGCAGCTTCGACAAAGGCAAGGCTTAACGCAATCAAAAGGCATGCACTGAGCCCAAAGCAAGAAGACAAAGCCAAGGTGCGCGAATGCTGGGACGCATGGCAGGCAAACCCTCTTAACCCAGACGGAACAAAAAAATACAGCGGAAAATCAGCATTTGCACTCGATATGCTGAGAAGTTGGGAGCACCTGCAGAACCAGCGAGTCATCACAAATTGGTGTCTTGATTGGGAGCGAGATGCAAAAGAAGCATCAAGCTAGCAGAGCACGTAGTTAGCTAGCAAAGTACGCTTTCTGCTAGCAAAATGCTATAGATTTAGTAGCGCATAAGTTTTCCAATCGACCCCATCGCAACAACGGCATATAAAGCCGGATAGGGGTTACCAATGAGTATTTTCAGAATGCCAGCCGTCAAGGCTGAAACCGGGCACCGTTCCCACGCCAGCATTTACAACGCAATCAAGGCGGGTTTGTTCACCAAGCCCGTGCAAATTGGCCAACGCTCTGTAGGCTGGCCATCCGACGAAGTGCAGGCCATCAACGCGGCGCGGATCGCGGGCAAGTCAGAGGCTGAAATCAGGGAGCTGGTGAAGGTGCTGCACGCCAAGCGCACCGAACTGGCCATTGCGTAAAGGGCTGGCCATGACCCACACCAACACCACCTACGACCTGGGCACCGGCTTGCAACTGATCGAGGTGCCTGACCTGCAAACCCTTGCAACCCAAATTAACGAGACTGCACGCGAAGCTGAACGACACGCACGCGGCGCAACTGAAAACGCTCTGATCGTCGGGGCCATGTTGATCGCAGCAAAGAAGCTGGTTCTACATGGCGAATGGGACAACTGGATTTTGCAGAACTGCGAAATTGCACCCCGCACGGTACAGGCCTATATGCGGCTGGCGAAAGCACTCCCCCAATTGGGAGCGCAAGAAGCGCAGCGCGTTGCGGATTTGCCGGTAAGGGAGGCTATCCGGGCCATTGCCACTAACCCGGATGCACCAAAGAAATTCAACTACACCGATGTTCGACTGGCAAAAAAAGACGATGCAGACCGGGCGGTGAATTCACTTAGAAAAAGCACAAACGCATTGAAGGCGGCAACACGAAACATCGAAGTTTTCAGAGCCATAAAAGGCGCTCAGGTTGCAGCCCTTAAAAAGAAACTGACCGACGCCTTAGACGCCATCGAACGCATGGAAGCCGACAGCGCGGCACAAACAAGCGAGGTGACGGAATGACCCACACCAACACCAATGAAAAAGCCCCCGGAGCTTGCGACTCCAAAGGGCTGACCACTGACACCAACGGCACTAATTTTCCCACGACAGACGATGAAGGTAAAGCGTTTCACACGCTGGTGAACGGCTTTGCCCATGCAGGCCACACATTGCACCAAGCAGAAGCGAAAGACGGCACCGTGACCTATTGGGCCGCACGCTGGGGGCTGGTGCGCTACCTGCCCACCATTGATGCAGCGCGGCGGTTTCTGGAACAAATTGGAGGGCGACTGTAATGGATGCAATCGACCAATTCCGGCAGGCCACGACCAACGCAGGACTGACCCCACCGGACACGATCCACGGTGACGGCAAGTTGCGCCGCTACAGCACCGACGGCAAACCCAGTCACAAAAATGGCTGGTACTTTCTGCACTTGGACGGCATCCCATGGGGACAGGCGGGAAGCTGGGACGTGAACGGCGGCGACCCGGTTTGCCATTGGTGCGCAAAGACGGACACGGCCATGACGCAGGCAGAGCGCGACACCCAGCAAGCGCAGCAACGGGCCATGAAAGCCCAACGGGAGGCAGACAAGGCGGCGGCGCAGCAATCAGCGGCCACCGACGCGGGGCAGCGACTGGCAGCGGCAACACCCTGCACCCAGCACCCCTACCTGACCACCAAAGGCATACAAGCCCACGGCGTGAAGCTGGACACGGCCGGCGCGTTGATCGTTCCCATGCGCGACACGGCGGGCAAGTTGCACAGCCTGCAAACCATTCAACCAGACGGCAGCAAGCGTTTTCTCTATGGCGGGCGGGTGAATGGCTGCTATCACTCGATAGGCAGAAAACCCGATGACGTGCTGGTTGTGGGTGAGGGTTACGCCACTTGCGCCAGCATCCATGAGGCCACGGGCTATCCCGTCGTGGTGGCATTCAACGCGGGCAACTTGGAACCCGTGGCGCTGGCCTTGCGGGCCAAGTACCCTGATTTGAAAATCATCATTGCAGCGGATGACGACCACCTGACCGACGGCAACCCCGGCATGACCAAAGCGCAGGCAGCGGCGCAAGCGGTAGGCGCAGGGGTGGCGGTGCCCACGTTCCCGGCAGGCCGACCCGACAAGGCGACCGACTTCAACGACTTGCACCAACTGGCGGGGCTGGACGCGGTGAAGGAGTGCATTGATAACGCTATTGAATTAATAGCTGCTTGCGCAAGTGGTGCGAGGGCTACAAGCCAGTTTTATCAATGGCCAGCCCCCACGGAAATTTTCAGTCAATTGCCCGTGGCACCTGAATTTGATGCGGCTGTTTTACTGCCCAAAGCACTTGCGGATTTTGTACTGGACGAAGCCGACCGGATGCCGTGCAGCCCGGACTACATTGCAGCGGCGCTGGTAGTTTGTCTGGGCAGCGTGATCGGTGCGAAGTGTGGATTGAAGCCAAAGCGCCGGGATGATTGGATCGTGGTTCCCAATTTGTGGGGCGGCATTGTGGGCGACCCATCATCCAAGAAATCCCCGGCATTGGGCACCGTGACCCGGTTTCTGGATCGACTGGAAGCACGCGAAGCAGAAAAGCTGGTGGATGCACAGACCATCTTTGAAGCTGAAAAAGCGGCATTTGAAGCCCATCAATCAGCGGTAAAAGCCAGCATGAAAAAGGCCGCAGGCGGGGCCAAACCTGACCACTTAAAAATGGCGGCATCCATTGCCGATATGCAGGACTTGCAAGCACCGCAAGAACCTCACGCACTGCGCTACAAGTCCAATGATTCGAGTGTGGAAAAGCTGGGCGACATTCTGTCAAGGAACCCGCAGGGCATCATGGTGTTCAGGGACGAGCTAACCGGCTTACTCGCAAGCTGGGAGCGTGAAGGGCACGAAGGCGACCGGGCGTTCTACCTTGAATCATGGAATGGCACGGGAAGTTTCAACATTGATCGCATTGGACGCGGCGAGCAGTTTGTGAAAACGCTTTGCCTGTCAATTTTTGGGGGCATCCAGCCTGACAAGATCGAATCTTATTTAGCGGGCATTGCATCCAGCCTGGACAACGACGGGCGTGTACAGCGGTTTCAAGTGATGGTGTACCCCAATGCGGTGCCATGGGCGTGGTGCGACAGATACCCCGTCAAGGGGGCGCGTGAGGCAGTGCGTGACGTATTTGACCGGCTGGCAGTGTTCGACCCCGTGCAGGACGGCGCGACACCGACAGACGATTTTGTGAAGTTGCCCCACTTCCAATTTGATGACGAAGCGCAGGAGGTATTCATTGAATGGTGCGCTCAGTTGAATCTGGTTCACATTGCCAACGAACAAGACCCATTGATGAAGCAGCACTTCGGAAAATACGAAAAACTGTTTTGCAGTTTGGCGCTGGTGTTGCACTTGGCAGAAGGCAATATTGGGGCCGTCAAGGTTGACAGCGCACTACGGGCAGCGGCTTGGTGCGATTACTTGGCAGGCCATGCACGGCGCATTTACGGCATGGTCGAAGGCGCGAAGGTCGCGACAGCCAAAACGATGCTTCGCCGGATCAAGGAGGGGAAACTCAAACCCGGCTTCACGGTGCGTGATGTACTTCGCAAGCATTGGGCGGGCGTCACCACGGCATTGCAGGCTGAATCCGCATTGATGATTCTGGAAGATCACTTCTATGTGAAATCCTATGAGGTACAGGACGTTGCCCACCGTCCGACGGTGCGGTACGAGATCAACCCGGCATTGATCGAGGTGAAAGCATGAGTAGCTGGGCAGCACGGGCAAGACTGCATTTATCGAACAAGGGGCTAAACGCAGGTGCCATAAGTGACGAAACCCCCCTTATGGCACTTATGGCACCCCCATTCGGGGCCTTGTGTGAAAAACGCGACTCTGCCAACGATACCCAACTAATCCCCCACGAAGGCGGGCAGGTATCCACCCCGGCGGCACCTGACCCGGATCGCCATTGCTGGCCACACAGCGAAGCCATGAACGGTGGGGAGATTGACACCTTCACGGCGCGGCTGGCGCGGTTCACCGGCAAGGGGCTGGCGCTGGATGACGGCGAAGCACTGGCAGACCAACTGGTGAGGCGCGACCGTGAGTTAGACGATAGGCGGCTTTGCCTTGAATGCCAGCACCTTGCAGGCCATGCGCCGACGTTTGGCTGTAGGGCATGGAAGCGGGCCGGGATCGCCATCAAACCGCAGGCGGCAGCCATACCCACCGACCTAGTGCACACGCTCAAACGCTGCGACGGCTTCACCGCAAGCACTTAAAAACAATCAAATCAAAGGACACCACCATGACAACGCAACCCCTATTCAAGCCCACGCCAGACGGCACGGCCTACGACATTCAACCGGCGGGCGTTTTGATCCTGCTGGCCAGCTACGTGTACGACCATGAATCTGATCTATCGCACGACGGCAGAAAGAGGCTAAAGGGGCACATTGATGCCTTGATGACAGCGGCGCGGGCGGCAGGCTTCACCCAGTGCGACATTCTGGCCACGCTGCTGGCGAAAAACGAAGTCTCGCACCGGGTCAAAGCCATGGCGGTGCAGGCGTGCGAGGCGGCAGGCAATGAAGCGATAGGCCGTATCTTCGATGCCATGCGCGGTAAAAGCAAAGACGGGGCCGGGGGCGGTGGCAATCCCTAGGGCACACGGACTGTTAGACCGTATGTCTAGTTTTTTTCGTATTTCCATATATCAGATTTTCGTGAACGTCACGAAACCACCAAGAGGCAATCATGGCAACAAAGAATCGAACACCGGCAAAGACTGATCCCAATGGATACCAGATCAAAGCTGAGGATTGGGGTTTTACTCAGGGAGATTCAGAATCCCAGATGTTGGCGGCGCTGTCCACCCGATCGGCGCTGACTGCAACAACCTACAAAGCGTTTTCTGGCGCCGGGGATACGGTGCAAGTCACCGACTTGATGGGTGAGCTTCGCAAAGCGGGTGACGAGGTGGCAGGCGGCAACATGAGCCGGGTCGAGAAAATGCTGGCGCAGCAAGCTCTGACACTGGATGCCATCTTCAACAATATGGCGCTTCGCTCACACACTCAGACCACATTCAAGGGCATCGAGGTTTTGATGCGGCTGGCACTGAAGGCGCAAGCGCAGGCCAGATCAACGGCTGAGGCGCTGGCGCTGCTGAAGAACCCGCAACCCTACATCAGGCAGGCCAACATGACCACCGGGCCGCAACAGGTCAACAACACCTATGCCGGTACGCAAACAGTTGGTACGCAAGCCGGTACGCACCCTCACGCGAAAGAATCGAAAGCCTTACAAAACGAACTATTAGAGGTTCAGCTCAATGGCAGCACGTACATGGACACCAGAACAACGTCAAAGGCAGCGCGAGGCCATTCAAAAGTGGAAGCCGTGGGAGCAGTCCACCGGGCCAAAGTCACATGACGGCAGGCAGCGGGTAAGTCGCAATGCCTGGACGGGAGGCTACCGGGCGCAACTAAGTGAGTTGTCCAAGCTGGTCAATGCAGAATGCCGGCAGGCGCGGGATTTGGTTTCAGGTTGCCAGTAGGCGGGGACCGTTGTGAAGTCTAGGCCGCTTGGATATGAACACCGTCTGTCCCTGCCTTTGCATACACCCGCGAGTTGAGATATTTTTTTGGCGCTTTGGAAGGTGGGGGCTAGGATTCATGCGGGTTTCAAGGCATCTTTAGTAACTTCTCAATAACTCAAGGCAAAGCACCAGCCATCGCGGCATTGCGAATGAGCGAAGGCAGGGGCGGGATGGCGTTGGTCAGGGAGACGCGATCAAGCAAATACAGCCAGAAGGAGATACCGA